>CAZMVJ010000009.1:0-30208 GCA_964569445.1 uncultured Anaerolineaceae bacterium
CCGACCAGGGCGACGATCGGCCGGGTCATACAGCGCCTCGCAGCTTGCGAAGGAACGCTCTACGCACCTCACCCCCCGACCCCCTCTCCGCGGACAGTATCCGCGCTCGTGAAGGGGCATGGCGGAGAGGGGGTGGAAGATCTGGAGGATGGGGGGAGCGAAGCTCCCCCCATCCTCCAAAAATAGCCTCCCCTCCCCCTGCAAGGATCCCGCGATCGAGAGGCGCGGCCGAAGCAGGGGGAGGGGTCAGGGGTAGGGGTTTATTGAGCACCGCTGTCCTTGTGAGCCCTCAGGGCAGCGGGGTGGGAGTGGAGAACGGAGTGCGGCTGACGATGACCTCGATCGTATCCGGCAGCAGGGTTCGGACGGTGACGCCGGCCGGCAGCACGATCACCTCGGGCTCGACCTGGTGGGTCCCCACCGGTCGACCGAGCAGGTCGAGCACAATCCGCACGTCCTCCGGAGCCAGGCTTTCCAACACCGGCAGCGGACCGTCGAGAATGACGCTGACCACGTCGGGCGCCGCCTGGGCGTACGACCCGGGAGCCAGGCCGACGATCTCGACCTGGCGAGAGAGGGTGATCGAACTGAGGATCGGTTCGATAGTGATTTCGACCAGCACCGACGGATCGTTGACGGCCGAGAAACCTTCCGGCAGGTCGATCAGGGCACGATGCTGAATGGTCGCCGTGGCGTTGGCCAGGGAAATCGGCTCGGTCTGGACGAAGCCCGGCAGCGACTCAACCGCCGCCGGATCCGACGAGAAAAGCACGACGGTTGGAGGAGTGACGGTCACATTCGTCACGCGGTAGCCGGCTTCGACCTGGTCGGTCAGCAGCGGCAGGACGGCCACCGAGCGGAAGCCGCCGGGGAGGGAGACGTCGACCTGCACCTGCGCCGTCGGCGGGAGGAGTTCGGCGCCCGCCACGATCTGACCGGCGGAATCGACCGGGCGCAGGGCGACCGTCAAGTCGAGGTCGCGATCGGCGGCGGCCAGGTCGATCGGCGCCATTGCCTCGAGGACGCGTTCGACCACCGAGGCCGGCCCGATGACGGTGACTTCGGCGGGGCTGACCTTCGGGGGCTCGGTCCGATAGCCGGCGGCGGTCTCGCCCGTCGCCAGCACCCGCACCGGGACGATGCGCTGCGAGGCTTGTTCGATGATGACGTCGACCTGCGCCGGATCGAGCAGGGTGACCCGCGCTCCAGTGGCGTCGACGATGGCCTGGAGGGGAACCCCATGGCGGCCGGCGCCCAGCGCGGTGAGATCGGCCTCCAGCCGGATATCGCCGGCCGTCAGACGCTCCCACACCGAGGTCGGGGCGCGCACGGTCACCCGGGCTTCGGTCGGCTCGTCGCCGACCACCAGCAGGCCGTCGGCCGGCTCGCGGTAGGTGATGGGAATCGGCGAAGGAAAGGCGCGCTCCTCGATCGGATCGGCGGCGCTGACTCCCGCCATCCAGATCGAGAGGGCGAGCAGGCCGGCGAAAAGCAGGCTCTCGATGTTGTCCCACAGCCAGCGACGCACGGAACCCTCTACTGTTTCCCGGCGCGAGCCTGATGCGCCTCACCCCCCGGCCCCCTCTCCGCCTCAGTCCTGGCCGAGAGAGCAGAGGGATTGGCGGAGAGGGGGAGCCGAGGTTCCAAGGAGTGGGGGGAGCGAAGCTCCCCCCACTCCTTGAGATTCTCCTCCCCTCCCCCTGGCCATTCGGATCGAAAGGCTAGGACCGTCGATCCAGGGGGAGGGGAAAGGGGAGGGGGTGTGACGCTCGACATGCCCCTAGCCTTCGATCGTCGTTTCGACGCGGCGGCGGTCGGCGCGAATCAGGCGGGCCAGCCAGGCGGGCAGCGCGCCGCCCTGGCGGGGGTGATAGAAGGCAAACAGGATGTTGCGCAAGCGGGCCGGGTCGAGGCGGCGGATCATCCGGCCGTTGTGGGCGACCGAGATGGCGCCGCTCTCCTCGGAAACGATGATGGCCACGGCGTCGCTGACCTCGCTGATACCGAGGGCGGCCCGGTGGCGCAGGCCCATCTGGCGGTCGCGTGTCGTGGACAGCGTACCGCTGGAGGACAAAGGCAGGACGCAGGCGGCGGCCGCCAGACGATCGCCGCGCAGAATGACGGCGCCGTCGTGCAACGGGGTGTTGACATGGAAGATCTGCAGCAACAGTTCCGGGCTGAGGATGGCGTCCAGCGCCACACCCGTCTCCAGGTATTCGCCCAGGCGAACTTCGCGTTCGATGACGATCAGCCCGCCCAGGCTGCTTTCCGACAGGCGCTGGGCACCGCCGGTCAGCGCATGAATCGTCCGCTCCAGATCGGTCGGGGCGGACCCGAGGTTGAACAGCGCGCCGGCGCGACCAAGCCGCTCCAGGCCGCGGCGGATCTCCGGGGCGAAGATGACTGGGATGGCGATCAGCAGGGCCGGCAGCGATGTCCGCAGCAGCCAGGTGAAGCCGGGCAGCGGGACGAGCGAGGTCAGCAGCGCCAGCACCGCCACCAGGACGACCATGCCGCGCAGGAGCACGACCGCCCGCGTGCCGCGCACCAGGCGCATCAGAACGAAGAGGACCGCCGTCACCAGGAGCAGGTCGAGGACACTGAGCCAGTTGAGGCGCTGGATGTAGGAAGCGAAGTCGCCCAGCAGCGTGTTCAACATCGCCGCGCCTGCGGGCCGGCCCCCGTCACTGGGAGGCCTCGAGATTGCGCAGCAGTTCCTGGTAACCGTCCAGGCCGGTCGGTTCCAGGGAGATGATGGTGCGAATGGTATGTATGGCATCGCCGATCTGGCCGGCGTCGAGCTGGATCTCGCCCAGCGCGTCGTACTGGGAGATGGCATCGGCCTTGCGGCCGGCGGCCCGATAGGCCTCGGCCAGCCGCGTGTGGAGCATCTGTTTTCCCGGATGCTCGCGTGCCAGGTCCTCCAGGTAGGCCAGCGCTTCGATGCCCCGTCCGGCGTGCACCAGGTTCTCGAGGTGTCGATCGAGCGCCACGGCGGCCGCCTCCTCCTGCCCCAGGCGCAGGTTGAGGTCGATCAGGTTGGCGCTGGCCTTCTCGTCGGCGGGGTCGAGGGTTGTGATCTGCTCGAAGGTGCGCAAGGCATGGCGCCAATCGAGGCGCGCCAGATCCATATCGCCCATCTCGCGCAGGATGCGGATCTCCCATTTCGGCTCGACCTGCGACTGCTGCGCCAGACGCAGGGCATCGGTCAGCGCGCGGCGGGCCTCCTCGATCTGGGCCATCTGGCGGAAGAGGTCGGCCAATTGCAGGAACTGGTCGAGGGCCTCGTCGGTGCGCGCCTGCTGCGCCAGCAGCTCGATCAGGCGGGCGCGCGAATTCAAGTCGACCGGGGCGAAGTTGAGAATGCGCAGGTAGACCTCGGACGCCTCGCGCACTTCGCCGCGCACGCGGTGGGTTTCGGCGACGGCCTTCAACTTGCGCATGGCGTTTTCCTGACGGCCGGACTTGAACAGGATCTCGGCCATGCGCAGGTGGATCGGCAGGTAGTAGGGGGAGGCGCCCAGCGCCAGCAGGGCTTCCTCCATGGCGGCGTTCAGATGATTGTCGCCCAGCAGGCGGTCGATCATTTCGAGGTGCTTGAAGACGCGATCGCTGGCGCCGACGGCGAACATCTCGGCGATCGGCATGACCACTGCGCCCGGGGCTTCGGCTTCGACGGTGTGGCGCGCCGCCCGCACTTGCTGCATCCAGTTCGGGCCGCTCAACAGCCCGAGGGTGCTCTCGTTGAGCCGCTCCAGGCCCTGCTGGTTGCCTTCCGCCAGGGTCGCCTGGAGGCGGTCGTAGTATTCGTTGAGCTGTTCCGATTGGCTGCGGTCGACCGACAGGGTATCGGCGATGCGCAGCACCTGCACCAGATGGCGGGCCGCCTCCGCCTGGTCGCCTTGTTCGCGCGCCATGCGCCCGAGGGCCAGGTGCGAACCGAAGGCCAGTTCCGGATGGCCGACCGATAGCAGCAGGTGCTTCTGCGCCAGCTCGTAGCTGCCGAGGTCCTTGTACAGGATTCCGACGTTGTAGTGGACGGCCGGGTTGTCGAGGCCGGCCTTCATCACACCTTCGAATTCCTTCAGGGCCTGCTTCTTCTGACCGCGGGTCTGCAGGTCGATCGCCGTCGTCAGGCTGCGGTTGATCGCCCCGCGCGAGGCCAGCTCGCGCTCCGAGTTCTTCTTGCCACGGCCGAGGGCGGCCATCCCGGCGCCCTTCCCGGCGGCCTCGTCGCCGCTTTCTTCGAACAGCAGACCGGCCAGCATCGTCAGGGCCTGGCGCTGGGCGGCCGACTCGGGATCGCCGCCGTCGCTGTCGGCGGCCGAAGGCGCCGCCTCGGCCCGCAGCGCCTCGCCGACGTCGACCATCCGCAGCGGGCCGGTGGCGCCGCGCGGCGGAGCGGCTGGCGGCAACGGCTTGCCTTCGCGCAGCAGACGCAGAGCGTGGGACGCCTCCGGGTTGCCCGGGATCAGCGCCAGGGCGCGCTGCACGGCTTCGATGCCGCGTTCCGGCTTGCCGGCGCGCTGGAGAATCGAGGCGACCGCCAGATACTCGTGCACCGCTTCGCGCCGCCGACCCATGCGCTCGTGCGTCAGCGCCAGCCGCGAGCGGACCGCCAGGTTCTCCGGCGCCAGCCGGCCGACGTGGCTCCAGCACTCGAGCGCCTTCTCGGCGTCTTTGCGCCGGACGTACAGCTCACCGGCGGCTTCCCGGTGTTCGATCGCTTCTTTTACCTGACCGAGCCGCTCGAAGATTTCGGCGCAGCGCTCGATCGGAACCGGGTCGTCGGGGGTGATCTTGGCCGCCTGGCGATAGACCGCCAGGGCATCCGGCAGCTGATTGGTCTCGAGCAGCGCCAAGCCCAGGCTGGTCAGGGCACGCGGCTCTTCGGGGAACTCCGCCAGGGCCTTGCGGTAATAGTCGATGGCCCGGTCCCATTTCAGGTCCCAGGCCGCCGAGTGCCCCAGCTGCATCGATTCGTCGAAGAGATCTTGTCGTCCGGTCATGATCAGGCGCGCGCCGCGCGCGATTCTAGCATACCCGTTCCAGCAATCTGTCCCAAAGGCGGCCTGACGGATCATGGCCCTGCCGCCCTCACCCCTTCGGGTGCGCCGAAGGGCGTGGCGCCCTGAACCCTTTAGGGTGCCCCGAAGAGGGTGGAGGGCGAGGACTTGAGTCCAGGCCCGGCACCTGGCAGAGGCCATTGGGGGGCGGGCTGCATTCGACGCCCTTCACCCTGGGGAGGGACATCCTTTTCCATTAACCCCGCGAAGGCGGGGGTCCAGGCAGTGTGGTCCTCTGGATGCCCGCCTACGCGGGCATGACCGCTTCTTTCGGCGGGAATGCCGAGGTCAGTCCGGCTTGCGCACAGAGAGTGGAAAGTCTAGCCCGTCGCCCAACGACTCTTCGCTTGCCAGGCCTGACTTTACCCCTTCGGGTACGCCGAAGGGCGCAAGTCCTCTCCAGGATGCGAAGCGCTATCCCCCAAGGGGATGCGAAGCGCTATCCCCGGCAGGGCCGAGGTCATCGAAACGGCGCGTGGAAACCTGCAAGGGGTTCGAAGAGAAGCCGAGACTACCCAACCGCCTTCATCTCGGCCCAGTTGGCCCCGGCCTTGGCGTCCGCCTTCAGGGGAACCCGCAGCTCGTAGGCGGATTGCATCACCTGGGTCGCGCGCCGGGCGGTTTCGGCCAGCTCGGCCGTCGGACATTCGAGGACGAGCTCGTCGTGCACCTGGAGCAGCAGCCGGCCGCTCAGCCCGGCCTGGCGCAACTCGCCGGGGAGCCGAAGCATCGCCAGCTTGATGATGTCGGCGGCGCTGCCCTGGATGGGGGCGTTGATCGCCTCGCGTCGGGCGCGGGCGCGCACCACGTCGGAGGCCGGCGCGCCGCCGGCCATCAGCTGCGGGAAGTAGCGGCGCCGGCCGAGCAGCGTTTCGACAAAACCGAGCCGCGCCGCCTGCGCCCGCACTTCGTCCAGGAAGCGGCGTACGCCCGGGAAACGGTCGAAGTAGGCCTTGACGAAAGTCTCTGCCTCGGCCAGCGTCATGCCGGTCGAACGTGACAGGCCGAAGGGGCTCATCCCGTAGATCAAACCGAAGTTGACGGCCTTCGCCTGACGCCGCATCTCGCCGGTCACGCCCGCCGCCGGCACGCCGAACACGGCGGCGGCGGTGGTGGCATGGATGTCCTGATCATCGAGGAAGGCGCGGATCATCGCCTCGTCCTCGGCCATGTGGGCCACGATCCGCAGCTCGATCTGCGAGTAGTCGACGCTCAACAGCTGGTGGCCGGAGGCGGCGATGAAGGCCTGCCGGATCCGTCGCCCGAGCTCGGTGCGGATGGGGATGTTCTGCAAGTTGGGATCGGAAGAAGCCAGCCGGCCCGTGACCGAGCCGGTCTGGCTGAACGAAGTGTGCACGCGTCCGGTGGCCGGGTCGATCTGCGCCTGGAGGGCATCGGCGTAGGTCGACTTGAGCTTGGCGATCTCCCGGTGGTCGACGATCAGCGGCACGACGGGATGCGCCTGACGCATGTCCTCCAGGACGTCGCCGGCGGTCGACAGCAGGCCGGCGCTGGTGCGCCGGTTGCGCCCGGGGGCCGTCAACCCCAACTCATCGAAGAGCACCCGAGATAGCTGCTGCGTCGAGTTCAGGTTGAAAGGATGCCCGACGACTCGGAAGATCTCGCCTTCCAGGTCGGCCAGCCGCGCTTCGAGCTCGGCCGAGAGGTGGTGCAGGAAGTCTCTGTCGAGGCGGACGCCGATGGCTTCCATATCGGCCAGCACCGGAACGAGCGGCATCTCGACGTCCTGGAAGAGGCGCCGCTGGCGCTTGGTCTCCAGTTCGGCCTCCAGCACGGGCTTGAGAGCCAGGCAGGCACAAGCGTCGGCGATGGCATAGGGCGCGGCGGCGGCGATCGGCACTTCTGCCATCGACCGCTGACCCTTCCCTTTTCCGATCAGCACTTCGATCTCGGTCATTTGCCGGTTGAGGCGCACCCAGGCCAGCATCTTCAGGCCGAGGTTGTGGGACGCCGGATCGCACAGCCACTCGGCGATCATGGTGTCGAAAGCCAAAGGCGCCGCGCGCACCCCGATCCGGCCGAGCACGGTGAAGTCGTACTTGAGGTTGTGGCCGACCTTGTCCAACGATTCGCGGAGCAGGGCCGGGCCAATGGCCTGCAGCACCTGCTCGAGCGGAAGCTGGGGGCCGCCGGCGAAATCCGGCTGATGCCCGACCGGGAGGTAGACCCCGTCGTCCTCGGAGAAACCCAGGGCGATGCCGACCAGTTCGGCCTGCATCTCGTTGGTGCTGGTCGTCTCGACGTCGAAGGCGATCTGGCGAACTTCTTCCAATCGGTGGACGAGCGATTCGAGTTTGGCGGGGGTGTCGATGACGGCGTCCGGCGCAACCTGCGGCGGGGCGACGACGGGAGCGGCGGCGAACATGTTGAGCTGGCGCGAATCGGCCGGGCGGGTGGAAGGCAGACGATCGAGCAGGGTGCGGAACTCGAGCTGGCGGAACAACTCGGCGACGGCCTGCGCGTCATACCCGGTCCAGCGGCAGGCCTGCAAGTCGAACGGCAAGTCGACGTCGGTGACGATGCGCGCCAGAAGCTGGCTGAGCAGAGCCGAGTCGTGCCCCTGTTCGAGCTTGAGGCGGAAGCGCGCCGGCACCTGGTCCAGTTGCGCGTAGATCCCGTCCAGCGAGCCGAACTGGCCCAGCAGGGCCACGGCGGTCTTCTCGCCGATGCCGCTGACGCCGGGGATGTTGTCGCTCGTGTCGCCGACCAGGGCCTTGTAGTCGACCAGTTGGTGGGGTTCGATGCCGAGCTTGTGCCTGACATCCGCCGGACCGTAGTCGAGCGCCTCGGAGAGCTTCTGACCGGCCAGCCGAATGGTGATGCGATCGGAGGCCAACTGCAGCAGGTCGCGGTCTCCGGTCAGGATCGTCACGGCGATGTCCTGGCGGGCCGCCTGTTGCGCGACCGTTCCCAGGACGTCGTCAGCCTCGTAGCCCTCCCGCTCGAGTATGGGAATGCCAAAGGCCGTCACCAGCTCGCGGATCCGGTCGAGTTGGGGCGCCAGGTCCTCCGGCATCTTGGCGCGCGTCGCCTTGTACTCGGGGTAGACCTCGTCGCGGAACGTCCGCCCCGTGTCGAAGGAGACTGCCAGATACTCGGGCGCGTCCTTCTCCAACAGCCGCAGCAAGACCGAGGCAAACCCGTACGTGCCGGCCGTCGGCTCGCCCGCTTTCGTCGTCCAGCGCGAGGCATCACCGGCCCGCGTCAGGGCGTAATAGGTCCGGTAGGCCAGGGCGTGGCCGTCGATGAGGTAGAAGCGGGGTGTCTGGGCCATCGTGAATCAGCGCGACGGACTGATTCTAGCTTGTCGGCTTCCAATTGCCCGTTTCGCTTCCCTTCCACGGGCTGCAGTTCTTCCGTTCAACCCCCACCCCTTTCCCTCGCGGAGCAGCCCGTAGCGAAGCGGAGGGCCTCCCCCTGCATGTGCAGCTTTCCGCGCATTGGAGAGTCTTGCAGGGGGAGGGAGGTAATCTCTGGAGGGTCGGGGGAGCGTAGCTCCCCCGACCCTCCAGAAACCTCTGCCCCCTCTCCGCAATGCCTTGCAATTGCCCAGGACTTCTCCGCGGAGAGGGGGGCAGGGGGTGAGGCCGAAGGATCACTTCTTGCGGTTGAGCCGTGAATGACCGGGTCTCGCTTCGCGTGGGGAGCGTCGATCGACCAGACGCCGTTATGCCTTCGGCTTGAACCCCTGTGACCGCCGCGTTTCCTGGATGAACTCGGCGATCTCCGTCTCCGGCGGCAACGGTCCACTGAGGAGAAGGAAAGGCGTAGCCCAGAAGCGGCCGGAGGGCAAGTCGGCGGCCAGATGGGGGAAGGTCTGCAGGATACGCGCCGCCAGGCCCCCCTGCAGCTGGTGCACGGCTTGCGCCGGGGCGACCTCCGGGTCGAGGGTCAGCATCAACGCCAGGCGGTCAGGCCGAATATCGACGTGCTCGGCTCGCCAATCCCAGGCGAGGCATAGTCGGTGGATCCAGGTGCGCAGCGGCTCGACCAGAGCCCCCGACAGCCTGTGCTCGGGAAAGCGCGGCACAAGGGCGACCGAGAAGAGCAGGGGCGCGTGGGCGGCGGCATGCGGGACCTGGACGATGACCTCTCGCTCGGCCGGCGCCGCCGGGAGCGGAGGCGGCGGCTGCAAGAAGGGGAAACGGTCTTCGCTGGCCGGGGTCGAAGGAACCCAGTCCCGCGGCAGGACGACGGCGATCGACGGCCCCGCCGTCGTCATCGCCGTCGGTGCTGCGGCCTGCGCGAAGAAAGCACGCTCCAAGTCTTGCGACGGTCGTTCCGGGACCCAATCGCGCGGCAGGAGAGGCGGCTCGACCGCCGCTGCCGGAGGGACCTCGGCCGCCGACTCCGGAACGCCGACGCGCACGATCGCCTGGACCAGGGCCTGCCCCGATCGGCGAGCGTTGCCCAGGGGCGTATCCATCGTGAAGAAGGCCGCCAGGGCCAGGTCGCCGCGTACCGGCGTGGCATACAGGACGAAATCGACCTCCGAGCCGGGCGGTGTGAAGAAGCGTGTGACCGGACCGCGGGTGGCGACGTCGCTGGAGGTAGCGACGGCCGGGGCGACCTGGTCCATCGTCAGAGCCCCTTCGGGCGAGGCGAAGGCCACCATGCGTCCCGACCGAAACAGCGCGGCGGCCTGGACGTGGTACGCGTGGGCGGCGGAGCGGAAAGCCTGCGCCACGCTGTCGTCGACCCCCAGCGACGCGGCTGGGGGAGAGGCGAAGGGAGTCGTCGGTGCGGTGGGGGACGTCATGCGGCCGACCGTTTGCTCACGCTGGGCGCCTGACTGTAGCACAGCCGGGCCGTCCGGGGCAACCAGCCGTTCGCGCCGCGCGCCAAACGCGGTCCGGCGCCCTGCGACGATGCTCAGGTCAGGCCCTGTGCGTTGTCCCTCGCTGCTCTCGGGACGGTATCGCAGGGCGCCGGACGGCAAATGTCAGGAGGGCGGTCTGGCCTAATTCCAGGTCCGGAAGTCGAGGGTGATTGAGGCGGCGTCCAGGCCCTCCACCTCGAATCGTCCAAAGCGGCCGGCGCTGGTCTTGTAGCAGAACCAGCTTCCGCTGCCGAAGTCCGTGAAGTTCACGGCGGTGCTACTCGGGGCGGAAGCGGCACAGTCGTTGTAGGAGGGCGTGCCGGACATCTCCTTGAGCAGGGCGCCATTCTCCGGGTCGAGGTAGCGCTCGGCGGCGGACACGGCGTGGAGCCAGACGTCGGCATTGGCATCGCCGGTGATGGTGCCGGCATCCAGGTCGGCGCTGAAGGAGTTGTTGATCGTCAGCGTGCCCGTGCGGTACACGACCACCGTCGGCGTCGGCGTTGGACCGACGACAACCTGGAGGTAGAACAGCGACCCGAACAGCACGTCCCTGTCGTTGCGCATGCGGTAGTTGCCGCGATACGTGCCGTTGGTCGACGGCGCGCTCAGGCTGATCGAGACGTCGACGGTGCTGTTGGGCGGGACGGAGCCCGCCAGCGGGACGGCCGCCACCCCGCCCATGGCGTTCCCGTCAACGAAGACGGCGTCATAGGCCGTGGTCCAGGTGCAGCTGCCGCTGTTGCGCAGGCGCCAGGTCTTGGTGAAGTTCTGGCCGGGCGTCATCAAGGTGTTGTCGGGAATGGTGACGTCGGATACGAACTGTGACTCATCGCTGCATCCCAGCGTGGCGGTGGGCGGCGGCAGTGTCGGCGGCGGGATGGGCGTGTTTGTGGCCGGGAGAGGGACGGGCGTGTTGGTCGCCGGGACGGTCGGCGTGGCGGCGCTGACCTGGGTCAACTGCACCGAGACCGTCTGCGCGGCGGCGGTGCCGGCGATCTCTTGCGGTGATGGGTTTCGGGGGAGATTGCAGGCCGCCAGCAGGGCGGTCGCTGCCAACAGACACAGGAAGAAGGCGAGCCGTCGGCGAGTCATCATCGGGTCATCTCCATGCTCGTGCCCATGCGTGCCGAGGAGGCGATGAGGGCGCGAGCGGCGCGATGCTACAGCCGGAGGGCGGGGGCTGTCAAGCGGGGCTCGATCGACACCGCGTGCCGGGCGCCGCCTGCCGTGGGGATCCCCACCAGACTCCACGGTCCGGCCCATTCGACACGCACCGGGACGCGCCGGCCGCGCAGGTCCTCGTCCGAGTCGAGGAAGACCAGCTTGTTCGTTCGGCTCCGGCCCTTCCAACGATGGCCGACGCCGCGCAGCCCGCCGTTCGGATTGCCAGCGGAGGCCGCCGCGTGGCGAGTCTCGACAAGGACTTCGACCGTCTTACCGACCAGCCTGGCGTTGATCTCGGCCGCCACGACGGTCTGGAGGTCTTCGAGGGCGCGGAACCGGCGGTCTTTCTCCGCCTCGGGCACATCGTCGTCCATCCGCCGGGAGGCCACGGTCCCGGGCCGGGCCGAGTAGCGCGCCACGTGGGCGACGTCCAGGCGGAGCTCGGCCAGCAAGTCGTAGGTCGCCTGGAATTGTCGTTCGCTCTCGCCGGGAAAGCCGACGATGATATCGGTAGCGATGGAGACCTGCGGCAGCCGGCAGCGGATGCGCTCGACCAGGCGCCGGTAGTCATCGGCCCGGTAGCCGCGGTGCATCCGCTCCAGGACGCCGTCGTCGCCGGCCTGGACCGGGACTTCGATGTGCTCGCACACTTTGGGGAGCTCGGCGACCGTGTCCAACAGGCGGTCCGTCATCCAGTTCGGGTGCGACGTCAGGAAGCGCAAGCGCTCGAGCCCGTCGATGTCATGGAGATGGCGCAGGAGGGCGCTCAGGTCGGGGCCGTCCGGGACATCGGCGCCATAGCGATCGACGATCTGGCCCAGCAAGGTGACCTGGCGTACCCCCTGTTGGACGAGCGAGCGCACTTCGACGGCGATCTCCCCGATCGAACGGCTGCGTTCCGGGCCGCGCCGATAAGGGATGATGCAGAAAGTGCAGGCGTGGGAACAGCCGTATACCACCGGCACATGCGCCGCCACCAGACGGCCGCGCTCTTCGAGCGGCAGGACCAGGTCGCCGTCCATCGTCGCGAATCGTTCGGTGACCTCCAGATCGTCCAGGCGTCGCCCGTCGCGACGCAAGAGGTGATCCACCAGAGGAGTCGGGTCGGACGGAGGTGAGAAAACGTCGACGTACGGGAAGGCCTGGCGCAGCGATCCGTCGCCCTTCACGCCCACCAGGCAGCCCATCAGGTTGATGACCAGGTCGGGACGGCTCTGCTTGAGCGGACGCAGCGAAGTCAGGCGGCCGTAGGCGCGATCCTCGGCGCTCTGCCGAACGACGCAGGTATTGAGGACGATGACGTCCGCCTCTTCGGCGTGTTCGACGGCCGCGTATCCCAGCCGCTCGAGCGATGACGCTACCCGCTGCGAGTCGGCCACGTTCATCTGGCAGCCTTCGGTCCAGACGTGGTACTTCATGGCGGGCGGATTATACCGTCCGGTCAGGTGCGGTATCATCCGCGCGATGCGCGGCCCTCTCCGCTGCGAGCCATCGGTGGTGCCCCTCGGCGCCATGGCGATCTTCTGTCTGGGACTGGCGGCGTGTGTCCGTCCTCCCGGAATCCCGACGGCGCAGGCGACACGCGCACGAGCCAGCCCGACGCCGACGGCTTTCCCTACGGCGGCAGCGAGCGCCTCTCCAACCCCGGCCTGCGCCGACCCTGGAACGTGGATGGAATTTCGCTACCAGGGTGTGGCCGTCGCCCGGGAAGTGCCGGCCCTCATCTACCTGCCTCCCTGCTACGAGACGCAAGGGGCGAGCTACCCGGCGGCCTACTTCCTGCACGGCAAGCCCTACACCGAGGAACAGTGGCTCGACCTCGGCCTGGCGGACTTGGTCGAGGCGGCGGTGGCCAGTGGAAGCTTCCCGCCGATGATCCTTGTCCTGGCCCGGCAGCCGGAGCCGCTTTTCAGCAACAGCGACGGCGGACAGGGCTCGTATGAGACCGAGTTTCTCGAGGGGTTGGTGTCGGCGGTCGACAGGACTTTCCGGACGCAGGCTCGGCCGCAGGCCCGGGCCGTCGTCGGATTGTCACGGGGAGGTGTCTGGGCCCTTGAGATCGGAATGCGGAACCCCGGCCAGATCGGCGCCGTCGCGGCCTTGAGCCCGGCTCTGACCGTCAACTATGCCCGTGAGGCCTACGATCCACTGCGCCTGGCGTCCGTAGCCGACCCGTTGCCGGAGCGTTTCCTTCTGGCGGCTGGCGAGAACGACTGGGCGCGCGCCGCGACCGAGGACTTCGTCGCGGAGCTCTCCGCTCGCGGCGCCGCGCCGGAACTCATCATCGTCCCAGGAGACCATTCCGACCCGACCTGGCAGGCGATGCTTCCGTCCGTGATCGACTTCCTGGCGAGCGCGCTTGGCCCGCCCTAGGCCTGAAAGTCCACCCGGGATTTCGGGGTTACAATGACGCCAGCAGAACGAAAAGGCCGCCATGACTGAGAGCGATCACTCAGCATCCGAGGTTATTGACGCCTACCGCAAGCGGCGGGACAGGACTATACCCCTACTGCTGGGGGGTGTCGCCGTCGTCCTGTTGGCCGTCGGCTTGTTCCTGGTGGTCCTGTGGGTGACCGGCGATGGAATGCCGGCGCTACCGGCGCTTTTCGCCAGCCGGACACCGACCCCGTCGATTACGCCCTCTCCAACCCTGACGCTGACCCCGACGATCACGCCCACGCCGGCCCCCAGCGAGACGGCGACGCCGTCCGGGCCGATCACCTACGTCGTCGAAGCGAACGACAACCTGACTTCGATTGCCGAGCAGTTCGGGGTTGAGGTGCTGTTGATCATGTCGTTCAACGGGCTGGCATCGGCCGACCAGATCTTCGTGGGCCAGACGCTGCTCATCCCGCCCGAGGGTTCCCTGCTCCCGACGGAGACCCCGATGTCGCTGACGCTCGTTCCGGGGAGCCGCATCGAATACGTTGTGAAACCCGACGACAACCTGGTCCTGATCGCCTCGCGCTTCAACAGCACGGCCGAAGCCATTGCTGCGCTCAACAACATGAAGCTGACCGATACGTTGTTCGTGGGGCGGAAACTCATCGTGCCCGTGGGGATCGCCACGCCCACGATCACGCCGACGCCGAATCCGTTCACCCCGACGGCGACGCCTTTGCCCTAGGCCGCGTCGTCGACTCGCAGCAGTCCCAACAGGGGGCGGCCCGGCCGCCCCCTGATCGATTCCCCCGACGGCCCGTCGAGTCGTGAGCCTTCTAGCCCTCGACCGACGAGGCGGGGCGCGAACGATCCAGGATCCGGTCGAGCGCAAGCTTGATCTCGGCCCGGACCTCGATGTCCGGCTCTGTCCGCGCTGCCAGGCGCAGACTGCGCTCGGCTGCCTCGCCCCCGATCTCGCCCAGGGCCCAGGCGGCATGGGATCGGACGATCGGTGCGGCGTGGGTCAGGATCGCGTGATCCAGCGCCTCGAGGTCGGCGGAAGATCGGCGATTGCCGAGGACGATGGCGGCGTTGCGTGCCATTCCCTGGCGCCGGGTCCGCGCGGTGGCGCTGGATTTCAAGGAGATCCGTCCTTCGAGATATCCGGCAGGATCGGGGGGAGACAGCGGCGGGGTGGGGGAGAGATCGGGGCTGGCGGCGGAACGAGCGAAGCGCTCGTTCCAGGGACAGACCTGCTGACAGATGTCGCAGCCGAAGAGCCAGTCACCGATCGCCGGTCGTAACTCGATTGGGATGGGCCCACGATTCTCGATCGTCAAGTACGAGATGCATCGTCGGGCGTCCAACGTGCGATCCGGCAGGATGCAATCGGTTGGACAGGCCTCCAGGCAGCGGGAGCAGGAGCCGCAATGGTCGACGGTGATCGGACCGTCCGGCTCGAGCGGTTCGCTGACAAAAGCCTCTCCCAAGAGAAAGTACGACCCGTGGCGCGGGGAGATCAGGCATGTGTTCTTGCCGATCCAGCCCAGCCCGGCGCGCTGCGCCAGTTCGCGTTCGAGCACCGGTCCGGTGTCGGTGTAGAGACGGTACTCAAACGACGGGTCGGCGCGCGGCCGCAAGAAAGCCATTAACTGCTCAAGGAGAGGCAGGATCACCTGGTGGTAGTCGGCGCCGACGGCGTAGGCGGCGAGACGCGGCCCCGGATCGAGGCCGGGCAGGGCATGGCGCATCCCGACGACCAGAATCGATCGGCAGCTCGCCAGGATCGTGCGCGGGTCGGCCCGTCGCGCCTGGGACCGTTCGGAGGCGAGGTAACTCATGGTGCCGTGGCGGCCGGCGTCCAGCCAACGGCGATACGTCTCGAGGTGAGGTGGAGGATCCGGGGTCGTTACCCCGACAAGTTCGAAGCCGAGGCGGACGGCTTCTTGCTTGACGGCGGCGGTGAGCGCGACGCGGTCCACGGTCCCCGAGGAATGCTACACCCGCGCGCCTGTGTTGATCGAGAACCTGCCTGGCTTTGGCCCCACCCCCAACTCCCTCCCCGCGGCGGGCAGGCTGACGAGGTGATGGCACTTGGCGGGGAGGGGATGAAGACTGAAGGAGGAAGGGGGCGGCTGCGCCGCCCCCTTCCTCCTTCAAAAAACCTCCCTCCCCCTCGGCTATCGTCCGCTGTGCTCGAACGACACTACGGAGCCGAGGGGGAGGGGAGGGTGGGGGTGACGAAAGGGTGGCGATCCGATCAGCCGCCGCGCAGGTATTCGTCGATCGCCGCCGCTGACCGGCGCCCGCCGCGCATGGCGGTCACCACCAGGTCCGGGCCGCTGACGGCGTCGCCGGCGGCGAACACGCCGGGCAGACTGGTGCGGCCGGTTTCGTCATCGGCGACGATCAGCCCGTGCTTGTGGGTTTCCAGGCCCGGCGTCGCCTTCCCGAGCTGTGGATCGGGCCAGTAGCCCAGGGCCAGGACGACGGTGTCGGCCGGTACGGTGAAGGTCGAGCCCTCGATCGGGACCGGCCGCCGTCGGCCGCTGGCATCGGGCTCGCCCAGCTCGCACTGCAGGCACTCGACCGAGGTCACATGGCCGTCAGGGTCGGCGTGGAACCGCACGGGTTGAGTCAGGAAGCGGTAATGGGCGCCTTCCTGACGGGCTAGTTCGCGGTCATTCTTTCCGCCCGGCATTTCCGCCTCGGTCCGCCGGTAAAGGCAGGTGACCTCCTGAGCTCCCATGCGCAGCGCGGTGCGCAGACAATCGGAGGCGGTGTCGCCTCCTCCGATGACTACCAGGCGGCTACCGATGGACGGACGCGACTTCAGCTCGGGAGGGAGCTTCTCCGGGTCGACATTGCAGCGGACGAGGAACTCCGTGGCAGGGTAGACGCCGGGCAGGTCGTCGCCGGGGATTTCCATGTCGGCGTCGATCCCGCTTCCGATGCCGACGAACACGGCATCGAAGCCGTCTTGCAGCAGGCTGTCAAGGCTGCGGTCCTTACCGGCCCGGACGCCAAGGACGAACTCGGCTCCGGCGCGGCGGAAGTCGTCCAGGCGCGCCTCGACGACTGTCTTGGGGAGCTTGAAATTGGGGATGCCATAGGTCAGCAGGCCACCCGGCGCGGGAGAGGCTTCGAAAAAGGTGACCGCATGACCGCGCGTGATGAGCTGCTCGGCGCACGCCAGTCCGGCCGGACCGGCGCCGATGACGGCCACGCGCTTGCCGCTTGGCTCGCCGCGCGGGATCTTGACGCCGGCGTGGTCGCGCTGGTAGGCCGTGGTAAAGGCTTCCAACGCGCCGGTGAGCACCGGCTCGCCGCGTTTGGCGCGCACGCACGATCCCTGGCACAAGGCCTCGTGCGGACAGACCAGCCCGCAGATTTCGGGCAAGGAGCTGGTCTGGCGGTAGAGCTCGGCGGCGGCGACGAAATCGCCATGCTCGATCAGCCACATGGCACCCGGGATATCGTTGTGAACGGGGCAAGCGACCATGCACGGAGCTTCCGGACACTGGATGCAGCGCTCAGCCGCCCGCCTGGCTTCGTCTTCCGTGAGCGGAAAGAAGGTCGCATCGAAGTCCTTCAACCGTTCCTCAGCCGGGCGGGTCCGAAGATCCTCGAACGGCAGCTTCATTCGGGCCTTGCGATCGACAGTCCGAACTTCAGTAGGAATCGCCGTCATGGACCCCTCCGCTCACCTGACAGTGAGGATAGGCAGAGCTGGCATTCTGCCGCAGTCCCGCACATCCCATCCCCGTGTGACAAGTGTCACAAAGTACCCCGAATGAGGCCGATTTCCCGGCTAGAGCGGCCGGGGAGGTAGAATCCCGCCTCGGTCTTGAAACTTAAGCCCCTTTGAATTCGTGATGACTACTGACCCGGATGAGCAGGACCTGGTCCGCCGGGCGGTCGAAGGCGATGCACCGGCTTTCGATCGGCTGGTCGAGATCCATACGCCTCGCCTGTACCGACTGGTCCGCCGTGCCGCGCCTGACGGCGGGGAGGCGGAAGCGGTGGTCCAGGAGGCATGGTTGCGGGCCTGGAAAAACCGCAGGCGCTGCGCGCCGAACCGGCCGTTCTTTCCCTGGCTGGCGAGCATCGCCATGAACGTGGCGCGCGACGGCTGGCGCAAGCGTCGCCCGCTTGATTTCGCCGACCTGGGGGACGTGGTCGAAGAGATCCCCGCGGCTGGCCTCTCGGCGGAGGGTCGGCTCGAAGCCGCGGAGGCGCGGGAGAGGCTGGCGAAGTTCGTGAACGAGCTGCGCCCGGAGTGGCGGATGATCCTGGGGCTGCGATATGACGGGGAGCTGGAGTACCGCGAGATCGCCAGCGTCCTGGGTATCCCGCTCAATACCGTCCGCACCCACTTACGACGCGCCCGGGCTGCCCTGCGGGCGCGGATGGAGGAGGACGATGCCGGACCGGCTGGATGACCTGCTCCATCAACTGCCGATGGAGACGATGTCGGCCGACCTTCCCGCCCGGATCCAGCTCCGCCTCCGGGCGGACCGTTCCATGCAACGGCGCGTCCGGCTCGGCCTGGACGCGGTCCTGGCGGTCCTGGTGATCTGCGGGCTGCTGGTGCTGGGGCCTTCGATGGCGGGCGCCGCAGGCTGGCTGACGGGGGGTTCGATGGAGAGTTCGATGGCGTGGTTCAGCGCGCTGGGGAGCTCGCCGGCGCCGGCGGTTTGGCAAACCCTGACAGGGGCCATGGACTGGGTGCAAACCTTATCCGATGGTTTCGGCGTCCCCGGACTGCTCGGCCTGGCGCTGGTGGCGGTTCCTTTATTCACCTGGCTGCGCCGGCTGATGCCGGAAGAAGTCCCCGGTTCCGACGCCGGTGTGGAATGGGCCGGGGCGATGATCGAGGAAGGAGCAGGTGCATGAGAGTCTGGCGAGGGGTAGTGGTGGTTTCCGTGCTGGCGGCCCTGGCCGTCGTTTTGGCGACGGCCTATCTGGAGGCCGAGGGTCGCCTTCGGCTGCCCTGGCCGATGATGGCGCCCCAAATCGGAACGCGTCTCGGATTCCTGGCCGCGCCGCGGCTGGCGGCCGCCGGCCCGTATGTCGAAGCGACCGCCGGCCTCTTATTGCAATTCCTGATCGGCGCGCTGATTCTCTACATCATGCCCGAACGGATGCGTCGACTGACGGACGCCCTGGCCGGAGGGCGGCCGATCGTGCGCTCCCTGGGGATCGGACTCTTGCTCGTCTTCGGACTTGGCGCCGTCGCGTTTCTTTCCGCGTTCTATATCCATACCGCCATGCTGCCGTTCGTGCTGGCCGGCGTCCTCTTCCTGGCGGCGCTGGCCGGGGCGGAGGCGCTGGCGCTTGGACTAGGCCGGGGGCTGCTGCGCCGCGCCGCCTGGTCCGGAGGTTCGCCGCTGGTGGCGCTGCTGGTAGGGACGACCCTGCTATACGCCCTCACCCGCCTTCCCTATGCTGCTCCCGTCGTGATGGCCCTGCTGGCTCTGACCGGAGCCGGCGCGGCCCTCTCCACCCGATTCGGCGGCCGGCGAACGTGGACGCTGGATCCCCTGCGTGAGGTTCCCGAACCATGAAGCTCTCTATGAAATCGGCAAGCGCGCTTCTCGCTTTGACGCTGGTAATCGCAGGATGCAACCGCATGACCTTTGGCGGGGCGCTCCCGACCGGCGACGGCGATACCACCCCGGTGGTGGCCGGCAGTCTGACGGCGACGGTCGGGGCTACAGGCACGGTCCGCGCCAATCAGTTGGCCGGGCTAGCGTTCAAGACCTCCGGGACGGTCGACCAGGTGCTCGTTCAAGTCGGCGACACGGTCCAGGCCGGTGACCAACTCGCCCTGCTCAGTGATGCCACGCTGCCCGCCTCGGTGCTCCTGGCGCGGGCCGATCTCGTCGCCGCCCAGCGATCCCTGGATGATGTGCTCCACTCGCGCCAGGCGGCGGCGCAGGCACAGCTGGCGGTCGCCAGAGCCCGCGAGGCGTTCCGAATTGCCGATCGGAATCACACCGTCAACCAGGAGGGGAACCGGGCGACGTCCGACACGCTCAAGGCCGCCAAGGCCAAACTGGCGGTAGAACGCGAGCGCATGCAACGGGCGAAAGATGCCTACGACCGGACTCCCGGCAGCCTCTCGGAGGGTGACGCGAAGGCCCAGGCCTACGTCGCCTATAACAATGCCAGGATTGCCTACAACACGGCCCTGGCGTCCTACAACTGGTACACGGGCCACCCGACGGAGATTCAGCAGGCCCAACTCGACGCCGATGTCGCCCTGGCCCAGGCCCAACTGGATGACGCCATCCGCGAGTACGAACGAATGAAGGACGGGCCCGACCCGGATGACGTCGCCGCAGCCGAAGCGCGTGTGGCCGCCGCCCAGTCCACCGCCGGTCAGGCCTGGATCGAAGCGCCGTTCGCCGGGACGATCACCGCTGTCGAAGTCCAACCGGGAGACCAGGTCGGTCCGGGGACGGTCGCCTTCCAGCTCGCCGATCTCTCGCGCCTGCTCGTCGACGTCGATGTCTCCGAGGTCGACATCAACCGCGTGAAACCAGGTCAGCCGGTGGAACTGACCTTCGATGCCATCCTCGATCGCGCCTACCAGGGCGAAGTGACCGAGGTCGATTTGGTCGGCGCCGAAACGCAGGGCGTGGTGAACTTCCTGGTGACGGTTGCCCTCACCCATCCGGACGAGCTGGTCCGCCCCGGCCTGACGGCGGGCGTCAACCTGGTCGTCGACCAGATCGAGGACACGTTGCTCGTCCCCAACCGGGCGGTACGGGTGGTCGACGGAGAGCGCGTGGTCTACGTTCTGCGCGACGGGCAGATGGCGGCGGTCCCGATCGTGTTGGGGACGTCGTCCGAAACGAGCAGTCAGGTTCTGGAGGGGGATCTGGCCGTCGGCGACCTGATCGTTCTGAATCCGCCGCTGGTCCTCGACCCGAGCAGCGGACCGCCCGGAGGGTCTTTCCTCCAGCCATGAGCAACAACGGATTCGTCATCGATGCCGACGAACTGACGAAGGTCTATCGAATGGGGCAGATGGAAGTGAACGCCCTGTGCGGCGTGTCGCTGCAGGTGGCGCGTGGCGAGGTGCTGTCCATCATGGGCCCTTCGGGTTCGGGCAAGAGCACCCTGATGAACCTGATCGGCTGCCTCGACCATCCGACCAGCGGAACGTACCGGCTCGATGGAGAGCTCGTCTCAGACTTGCGCGACGACCAACTGGCGGCGATCCGCAACCGCAAAGTCGGTTTCGTCTTCCAGAGCTTCAACCTGCTCGGCCGGCAGACGGCCCTCTCGAACGTCGAGCTGCCGCTGCACTATGCCGGCGTTTCCGGCGGCCGCCGGGAGCGAGCGGAAGCGGCGCTCGAGGCCGTCGGATTGGCGGACCGAATGCGCCATCGGCCCAATGAGCTGTCCGGAGGGCAGCAGCAGCGGGTGGCAATCGCCCGGGCCCTCGTCACCGACCCGGCGATCCTGCTGGCCGACGAGCCTACCGGCAACCTCGACTCGAAGTCCGGCGAGGAGATCATGCGGCTGCTGCTCGGATTGAACGAGTCGCATGGCACGACGCTGATCTTCGTCACCCACGACCCGGAAATCGCCCAGCATACCGAGCGCGTCATCCGTCTGCGCGACGGGCTGGTGGAAGCCACGGCCGGCGGAAAGAGGACTGCATGAATCTGCGAGAGGCCGTGCTGGAGGCCATCGAGAGCCTGTCGAGCAACAAGCTTCGCTCGGGGCTGACGGTGCTGGGGATCGTCATCGGCGTAGGCGCCGTGATCGCCATGCTGGGGATCGGTCGGGGCGCTCAGGCGACCATCACCGGCTCGATCAGCGACATCGGCACCAATCTGTTGTTTGTCTTCGAGGGCGGGGCGGACGACGTACGAAATCCAAGGCCCCTCACGCTGGGTGACGCCCAGGCGATCAGCGACGGCTTTCAAGCACCGTCGGTCGAGCGGGTGGCTCCCTTGCTCCAGGGCTCGGTCGAAGTCACCTACGGCGGCGAGAGCACCGTCACCCAGGGCATGGGGGTCACGACGGCGTATGAGTCGGTGAGGAACGTCGAGATGGCCGAAGGGGAATTCCTCTCCGAAGAGCACCTGTTGGGACGCGCGGCGGTGGCCGTGATCGCGCCGGATACGGCCGAGCGCCTCTTCGGCCGGACCGAGGGGCTGGTCGGCGAGACGATTCGCATCGAAGGCCAACCGTTTCGCATCCTTGGAGTGACTGTTGCCCGGGGCGGGGCCGGCTTCAACAACGAGGATGATCGGGTGATGGTCCCGCTGACGACGGCCCAGACCCGCCTGCTGCGCCGCGGCCGCGACGAGGTCGACATGATCCTGGCCCGGGCCGCCAGCGCCGACACGGTGCCGCAGGCGCAGGCGGAAATCGCCGGACTGCTGCGAACGCGCCACCGCACCCCGGTCGGGGCCGACGATTTCACCATCTTCACCCAGCAGGACTTCCTGGCCACGGCCGAGACCATCACCAACGTGCTGACGATCTTCCTGGGCGGCATCGCCGCCATCTCGCTCCTGGTGGGCGGCATCGGGATCATGAACATCATGCTCGTCTCTGTCACTGAGCGCACGCGCGAGATCGGATTGCGCAAGGCGATCGGGGCGCGCAAACGCGACATCCTGATCCAGTTCCTGACCGAGTCGTCGCTGCTCAGTCTGATCGGCGGGGTGATCGGGGTGATCTTCGGCTATTCGCTGGCGATGCTGGTCGGCGTCATCGCCCGCGCCTCGGACGCCGATCTGTCGCCGGCGGTCAGCCTGGACGCCATCCTGATGGCGACGCTGTTCTCGGCCGCCGTCGGTCTGTTCTTCGGGTTGTACCCCGCCAAGCGCGCCGCCGACCTCGAGCCGGTGGAAGCGCTGCGCTACGAGTAGGGTCGTCTCATCCCGGCAGGCTCGGTGTGGGATAATTCGCGTAGGGGCACGGCACACCTGCCCTGGCGGGCGGTGCCAGGGTGCCGTGCCCCTACAATATTCACTCGTCGACACTATGAACTTCGGCGTGATCTATCCCCAGACAGAGTACCCACCGGAGCCGGCGGCCGTCCGCGATTTCGCCCAGACGGTGGAGGGACTCGGGTTCGCGCACGTCGTGGCCTACGACCATGTGCTCGGCGCCAATCCGGAGAGGCCGGGAGGCTGGAAGGGTCCATACACGCACCAGTCCGCCTTCCTGGAGCCGTTGGTCTTGTACAGCTTCATGGCGGCCTGCACGACGCGGCTCGGCTTCCTGACCGGCATCCTCATCCTGCCGCAACGGCAAACAGCCCTGGTCGCCAAACAGGCCGCCACACTGGATGTACTGTCGGGCGGCCGCTTGCGTCTCGGCGTGGGGCTGGGCTGGAACGAAGTCGAGTACGCCGCGCTGGGGAAGGAATTTCACGATCGCGGCCGACGCATCGAGGAACAGTTGGAGGTCCTGCGAGGGCTGTGGACCGAGCCGCTGGTCACCTTCCACGGCCGCGACCACCACATCGACGACGCCGGCTTGAATCCGCTTCCGCGTCAGCGGCCGATCCCGATCTGGTTCGGCGGCCGCGACGATCGGGTGTTGCGGCGCGCGGCGCGCTACGGCGACGGCTGGATCCCCAACTTCCGATCGGCGGCCGACGCCCGGCCTGCTCTGGAGAAGCTCGGGGCGCACCTCGGGGAACAGGGTCGTTCCCTGAGCGGGTTTGGGCTGGAGGCGAGGATCCCCTATCGCGATGGTGACCCGGCCGCCTGGCTAGCGGCCATCGAGGCCTGGCGGCAAGTCGGGGCCACCCACATCGGCCTGAATACGATGGGCGCCGGCCTCACTGCCGCCGCCGATCACCTGGCGGCGGTGCGGAAATTCGCCGAGGCGGTGGGGATCGAGTAGGAGCACGGACAACGCAATGGCAGGGGGACAGCTTGAAGCTACCACAGCGCCGTTCGATCCGCTTGCCTGGGCATGACTACCGGGACCCCGGTGCGTACTTCATCACGATCTGCACTTATCGCCGTGCCCTCCTCCTTGGGACAGTCACAGACGACAGAGCAGTCCTGACACCCGCCGGCAACATCATAGAGCTCTGCTGGCGCGCCTTATCGGATCACTTCGGGTGGATTGTGGTCGATGCGTTCGTGGTCATGCCGAACCACATCCACGGGATCCTCCGGCAGAGAGGCATTCGTAGGGGCACGGCATGCCGTGCCCCTACAGGAGGTTTCGGGCGGCCCGTGCCAGGGTCAATTCCCACCGTCGTGAGGTCTTTCAAGTCAGCCGCGACGCGGGCCTTCAACCTATCAAGGGGTACGCCGGGTTTCACCCTCTGGCAACGCGGTTACTACGAACATGTTGTTCGGCAGGACGAGGAACTCAACCGTCTCCGCCGCTACATCGAGGAGAACCCACTGCGCTGGGCCCTGGATGAGGAGAATCCGCATCGGAGGGTGTAGGGGCGAAGCACACCTGCCCTGGCGGGCGGTGCCAGGGTCGGGTTCTTCCGATGCTTCGCCCGCCTTCGCCCGCCCCCCCTCACTGCAGATGCGGCTTAAGGAACTGCCCGGTATAGGACCCTTCGTGGGCGGCGATCGTCTCCGGGGTGCCCTCGGCGATCAGCCGGCCCCCGGCCTCACCGCCCTCCGGCCCGAGATCGATCACCCAGTCGGCGACCTTGATGATGTCGGGATGGTGCTCGATGATCACGACTGTGCTCCCCTGCTCGACCAACTGTTGCAGGACGCTGATCAGCCGGTAGACGTCCGCCGCGTGCAGGCCGACCGACGGCTCGTCCAGGATGTAGAGCGTCGGGCCGTTGCCGCGGCGCGACAGCTCGCGCGAGAGCTTGACCCGCTGCGCTTCGCCGCCCGAGAGAGTCGGCGCCGGCTGCCCGATCTTGACGTAGCCCAGGCCGACGTCGTGCAGCGTCTCCAGCTTGCGCATGATGGCCGGGATGGCGCTGAAGAAGCCCAGGCCGTCCTCGACCGTCAGGTCGAGGACCTCGGCGATCGTCTTGCCCTTGAAGCGCACCTGCAGCGTCTCCCGATTGAAGCGCGCCCCGTGGCAGACCTCGCACGGCACATACACGTCCGGCAGGAACTGCATCTCGATGCGCAGCTGCCCCTGACCCTCGCACGCCTCGCAGCGTCCGCCGCGCACGTTGAAGGAGAAACGCCCGGGTTTGTAGCCGCGCACCCTGGCCTCCGGCAACTCGGCGAAGAGCGTGCGGATGGCGTCGAAGACCCCGGTGTAGGTCCCCGGATTGGAGCGCGGCGTGCGTCCGATCGGGCTCTGGTCGATGTTGATGACCTTGTCGATGTGCTCGACGCCCTCCAGGCGGGTGAAGGCGCCCGGTTGTTCGCGGGCGCCGTGCAGCGCGCGCGCCAGGGCCTTGTGCAGCACCTCGACCATCAACGTCGACTTGCCGGAACCGGATACGCCGGTGATGCAGACGAACTCTCCCAGGGGAATCCTCACCGTCAGGTCTTTGAGATTGTTCTCGCGGGCGCCGACGATCACCAGCGACTTGCCGTTGCCCGGACGGCGGGAGGGAGGCGTGTCGATGCGCAGCTTGCCGGCCAGGTACAGCCCGGTAACCGAGTGTTTGTCCCGGGAGACCTGGGCCACCGTCCCTTGCGCCACGACCTCGCCGCCGGCGTCGCCCGCCCCCGGCCCGAGATCGATCAACCAATCGGCGGCGCGGATGGTGGCCTCGTCGTGCTCGACGACGATCACCGTGTTGCCCAGGTCGCGCATGCCTTCCAAGGTGCGGATCAGGCGCTCGTTGTCGCGCGGGTGCAGGCCGATCGACGGCTCATCGAGCACGTACAGCACCCCCATCAGGCGCGAACCGATCTGGGTCGCCAGGCGGATGCGCTGGGCCTCGCCGCCGGATAGGGTCGCCGCCGAGCGGTGCAGCGTCAGATAGTCGAGCCCGACGTCGACCAGGAACTGCAAGCGGGCGTGGATCTCCTTGAGGACGCGCTCGGCGATCGTGCGCTGGCGCGGGGTCAGGGGTCCGTCTGGAGATTGCAGCCGCTCGGTCCACACCAGGCTGCGCGCCACCGGCCAGGTGGTGACTTCGATGATGTTGGCGCCGTCGACGGTGACCGCCAGCGCTTCGCGCCGCAGCCGCTGGCCGCCGCAGTCCGGGCAGGGCCGTTCGGCCATGAACTCCTGGATCTTGGAGCGGATGTACTCGGACTGCGTCTCCTGATAGCGCCGCTCGAGGTTGCCGATGATCCCTTCGTAGGCCGCGCGAAAAGTCGCCTTGCGCCCGTCGCGGCTGACATAGCGCACCGGCACTTCCTCGCCGTTCGTCCCGTGCAGCAGGAGCTTGAGTTTGGCCGCCGATAGGGACGAGACGGGCGCCTCCAGGTCGATCTTGTAGTGTTGAGCGACGGCCTCGACCATCTGCCAGTAGTAACCTTGCCGCTCGCGACTCTGGTTGGACCACTCCAGCGCCACGACGGCGCCCTCGGCGATGGACAGGCTGCGGTCGGGGATGACCCGATCCGGGTCGATCTCGAGCTTGATGCCGAGCCCCTGACAGGTCGGGCAGGCGCCGTGGGGCGTGTTAAAGGAAAAGGTGCGCGGCTCGATCTCGGCCAGCGTCGTGCCGTGCTCCGGACAGGCCAGTTGCTCCGAGAACGGGAGGTCGACCGGAGGATCGGCGTTGATGTGGGCCAAGATCATCCGGCTGTCGCCCAGCCGCAAGGCGGTCTCGACCGAGTCGGTCAGGCGCGAGCGAGAACCGGCGGCATCGTCGTCGTCTCCATGGATCACGAGCCGGTCGATGACGGCCTCGATCGTGTGGGTCTTGTAGCGGTCGAGTTCGACGTCCTCATCCGCCGGCACGACCTTGCCGTTCACCCGCATGCGGGCGAAGCCGGCTCGCCGCACCTCTTCGAACACGTTCTGATGCGTGCCTTTACGGCCGCGCACCAGCGGCGCCAGGATCAGGACACGGGCGCCGGCCGGCAGGCCCTCGATCGCTTCGACGATCTCCTGGGCCGATTGCTGCGCGACGTCGCGGCCGCAGATCGGGCAGTGGGGCGTCCCGGCACGAGCGAAGAGCAGTCGCAGGTGGTCGTAGGACTCGGTGACAGTGCCGACCGTCGAGCGCGGGTTGTGCGAAACACCCTTCTGGTCGATCGAGACGGCCGGCGACAGACCGTCGATGTGGTCGACGTCGGGTTTGTCGAGCTGGCCGAGAAACTGGCGGGCGTAGGCCGAGAGCGATTCGACGTAGCGTCGCTGGCCTTCGGCGAAGATCGTGTCGAATGCCAGCGACGACTTGCCCGAGCCGGAGATGCCCGAGATCACGACCAGCTTGTCGCGCGGGATCTCCAGACTGATGTTCTTCAGGTTGTGTTCACGAGCGCCCACAACCACGATGTGGCTTTGCGGCATGTGTGGAACGACTGTGTCCCGTTTCAGCTATCCGCCAACCTGCGGCGGGCCTTCAGCCTCCGACCTCCAACGCGGCCCCGCCGGCACCGGCGCTAGTTGCGAAGTCCTGAAACGGGACACTGCTGAAGGACGAGCGAAAGACGAACGCGGATTATAACAGGCGAGGCGGCGCTGGTCTCAGGCGGCCGTCGGTTCGTGGACGACCGACGGCTCGGAGACGGCGGCCGGGCCGTTGGCCTGATAGAAGCTGAGCGCCGTGTGGCGATTGCGCCATTCGAAGCTGGTCTGTGGGGCGGAAGGGTCGGCGCCGACGCGCAGCGTGGTGCGGACGTAGTTGGCATCCGGGGAGGGTGCCTGGCGCCCGGTCCGGCTCAACAGGATGCCGGCCGTCAGACCGAAGCCGATGAACCAGATGGCGCCGAGCATCACCAGGCCGAGCGCCAGGCTGGTGGCGAATGGCACGATGCCGGTCGCCAAGACAACCACCACCAGGACCAGACCGACCAGGGCGCCGGTCAGCAGCGCCATCAAGCGGGAGCCGCTCTGCTGGGTTGTGCGGCTCTTGGCGCGGCGGCTGCAGTCGCGGCACAACGGCACCTGGAAAGTCGTGTTGCGGCGGTTCGCTTCGCCGCCGGGCCGGGGCAGCGTGCCGTCTACCGGCAGCCGATCGGGAGCAGGGGTCTTCTGGCAGTGCGCACAGGCATTGACCGGCATGCGGACCCGGTCGCCCCGAATGAGAACGCGATGGCGCTGCGCCGGCGTCGGCTCGCCTTCGGCGCCGCTGGAGGCGCCGGCAGCCGACGCAACCGTGACGGCCGCCGGGATCACAGAGGCCGGGGTCGCGGCGGGCGCGGGCGCAGGCCGCGAGGCTTCCGCCGCGCGGGAAACGGCCGGCGCCGGCGACTCGCGCAGCCAGGCGGGCAGCGACTCGTCGGTTGGTCCGGTGTCCGAAGCGAGCGGAACACCCTGCGATCCCGGTCGGTAGGGGAGGGGTTCGGTCGGGATCGGTACACCGGCCGGCATCCCGCCCGCCTTGAGCCGGGCGGCGAGCCAGTCCGGCGACGGGCCTGCCGCTTCGGCCGGGGCTTCTTCTTCGTCCTCCGGCTCGAAGTCGGCCTCGGGCTCGGCGGCCACGCTCGATCGCAACGCCGCTTCGGGCGACGGGATCGCATGGGCAGGGCGCTCGGCCGCCGCTCGCCGCTCGACCGCCTCGAGCCAGACCCACTGCCGCAGCGCGAACTCGCTCGTATCCGGGTAACCATCCGGGACCTTGCCGTACATCACCCGTTCGCCGGTGTCTTCCACGACGAACGCTGCGCCGCACGCGCGGCAGGTTACGAAATCGGGGTAGGAGGGGAGGTGCTGGACGTATAGATCGGATTGGCCGCAGACGGCGCAGCTCAACCCGGAGATAAAGGCGTCTTCAACGCTTGTACGAGGAACGCCGGCCATCCGTCAACTTGTCCTTCCGCACAATCTATCACAAGCCTGACCCAGGGGCAACGTGACCTCGGTCGCTTATGTCGCTTGGAGGATGCCCGCGGGAATCCCGAGCGTGGTTCCAGGTCGGTCAGCCCTGCAGGGCGGCCTGGACATCCGGACGGTTTTTGAAGAAAGCCCCGTCCGCCCCTTCCGGAAGCTTGTCCAGGATCGGGCCGATCACCTTCTCGGCGTCCGCCATGGCCTCCGTGGAAGCGGCCCGATCGCCGATCGACAAGAGGATCCTGGAGAGATCGACAAGGATCGGGACCAGGCGCCAGCGCGATCCCATCGTCTCAGCGGTGTGGCGGGCAAGGCGCAGCCTGGCCGCCGCCTCGTCCGACCGCCCGAGCGCGGCCATTGCACGAGCCGACTGGCGCTGGACTTCAGGTAGAAACGGCCGCGCCGGCATCATTTCCACCTTGTCTGCGAGATGGTTCAGGGCGCTGAGGGCATTTCCCGCATCGCCGTCGGCCAGGGCCAGCTCGGCTTCGATCAATGGGATCAGGATCGGAGCGAACCACTGCAAGCCGGCGGGTCGAAGAAGGCCGCGCGCTCGAGCGAGGGCTGCGGCGGCTCCGTCCCGGTCCTCCTTCAGCAGCGCCAGACGGGCGCGGGCTGCGACCGGGTACGCGGTGACCCAGGTACCCATCTCCGCTGCGATCGCCTCGGCTTCCTCGACGAGCGCCGCCGCCGGCGCCATCGCGCCGAGGTCGGCCAGGAGCAGGCCGAGGTCGGTCCGAGCTCCCACCAAAGCGCCGGGGTGGCGCGACAAATCGCCCAAGCGGATCGCCGTCCGCATCGTCTCGACGGCTGCCGCCAACTCGCCTCGTTCCAGCAGGATATGGCCGTAGTAAAGGCGGCTGTTCGTCTGACCCCAGACATTGCCGATCTCGTCGCTCAGACGGATGGCCTCCTCGGCGCAAGCCTGGCCGGCCTGGAAGTCCCCGAAGTGGTAGTGAAGCAAGACGGCCTGAGAGAGATTGTCGACGAGCATCGGGGTGTTGCCAAGCTGGCGCCATAGCGTCTCGGATTCGCCGATGACCTGGAGCGCCGAAGGCAGCTGGTCCGTGGCGACGCAGGGGTAAGCCAGGTCGTTGAGGGCGAAAGCCAGGCGTTCACGGTCCCCGGCGCGGCGTGCCAGTTCGACCGCCTGCCGGCCGAAGTCGATCGCCGCGGCAAAGTCCTCCCCGCCCCACGTGAGCAGGACCATCAGGTTCCACAAGACCTGGGATTCGGCGGCCGGGTCTTGGCGGGCCCGCACCTCGGCCAGGGCTTCTTCCAGTAGAGCTCGGGCGCGCTCGGGATCCTGTTCGG
This sequence comes from uncultured Anaerolineaceae bacterium, assembly GCA_964569445.1. Classification (GTDB taxonomy): domain Bacteria; phylum Chloroflexota; class Anaerolineae; order Anaerolineales; family E44-bin32; genus DATEVL01. The sequence goes on from CAZMVJ010000009.1 coordinate 29,650, forward strand.
GATTCAGCGTGGCGTAGATCTTGGCGCGTGCCATCACGGCGGCGTGCTGGACGCCGGCGGCGCCTCGCTCCCGGGCGGCCTGCTCCAGCTGTTGGTAAGCGGTCAGGGCTTCGGCGTGTCGGCCGGAGAGCTCGAGGGCCTGGCCCAGGTTCAGGAGGATGTGCTGCAGCGGCGTCGGCTCGGCGCCCGGGAGGTCGATCGTTGCCAATGCCCGACGATAGTGAGCGATGGCTTCGGCGTTGGCATAGCGCAGGGCGGCGGCGTCGCCGGCCTGTGTGAAGTAGGCCTGGGCCCGCGGCCGGTCGCCGGCTTCCTGGAAATGCTCGGCCAGTCGGGGAGCGACCTCGAGCGCGTCGGAGGCCGGGGAGTACGTCGCCTCGAGCACTTCTCCGACGGCGCGATGCAGGCTGCGGCGCTCGGCGCGCAGCAACGAAGCGTAGGCGGCGTCGTGCAGCAGCGCGTGGCGAAAGGCGAAGGCCTGGCTGTCGGAGTCTTCGGCCGGTGTGATCAACCCGGCTTCGAGCAAGACGGCGAGGGCGTCGGGAGCCGTCACGAGGTC
>CAZMVJ010000010.1:0-7106 GCA_964569445.1 uncultured Anaerolineaceae bacterium
ACGATGTCGCCGATGACGTTGGCGGCGCTGTCGCCGCGATCGGCGGCATTCGACAGGTGCCGGTAGATCTCGCGCAGCTTGAGCATCTCGACCACATGGTCGACGTCGCGCGGGTCGTTGAACAGGTGGGCGATCGCCTCGCGATAGACGGTCTCCATTCGGTTCTCGAGCGCCTTGGCCCGCACCGCATGGTCGTTGGCCACGTTGGGGTGGTCTTGCAGGCGCGTCACGCCCATGTAGATCTCGCGGGCGGCGTCGGTCAGCAGCGACACCATGCGCTCGATATAGGCGTTCGGCTCGACGTGGAGCATCGCCATCTCTTCGATGGTCGTGTTGGCATAGTCGAGGATGTCGTCGATGCTGAGCGACAAAGCGAAGATGTCCTCGCGATCGATGGGAGTCACAAAGGTCCGGTTGAGCTCGTCGATCAACACGCGGCGGACCTCGTCGGCCTCCTTCTCGACTTCGCCGACTCGCTTGGCCAGGCTGTCATCCCGCTTCTTGACGAATTCCTGGAGGGCCTGCATCCCTTCCACGGCGAATTCCGCCTGCTGGACCAGGAGGTGGATAAAGCGGTCGGGTTTGCTCTTGCGGCGGAACAGCTTCATGGTTGAGAGGCTTCCTCGGTCAGCAGGTCTCCCCGCAGATAGGCCGCCGTGAGGGTGTTCCGAGGGCGATCGAAGAAATCATGCGTCTCCCCGATCTCGATCAGGCGGCCGCCGACCAGCAATCCAACGCGCTGCGCCAGCCGTCGGGCCTGCCCCAGGTTGTGAGTCGCCAGGACGATCGTCGTCCCAGCCTCGCGGTGGGCATCGCGGATTATACCTTCGACGACGGCGACGTGCCCTGGGTCGAGGCTGGCGGCCGGTTCATCCAGCAGGAGCACGCGCGGCCGGCTGGCCAGCGCGCGCGCCAGCGCCAGCCGCTGCATCTCACCCCCCGAGACCATGCGCGCCTCGCGGCGGGCGAGGTGAGTCAGGTTGAAGCGGGAAAGCAAGTCGTCCACCCGCCGCGGGTCGCGCTCGCCGCGCACCTTCAGGCCGAAGGCGATGTTGTCGCGCACCGATCCGCCCAACATCAGCGGCCGCTGGAAGATCATCCCGATCGAGCGGCGGATCTCGAGCGACGCCGGGAACGAGATCGGCATTCCGTTATAGAGCACGCGCCCCGCTTCGGGGGCGTCGAGAAAGTGGAGCAAACGCAGCAGCGTCGACTTCCCCGCCCCGGTCGGCCCCAGGATCGCCAGGAATTCCCCCTGGTGCACTTCCAGCGCCGGCAGGTCCAGACGCCAGCGACCGCCGTAGCTGCGGCGCAGTCCGTCGATCTCGAAGGTCGGCGGTTGCGTCATAAGGGATGGCGCGGCGTGACCTGCAGCCGCAGCAGGCCGGCGTTGACGACAAAGGCCAGCGCCAGCAGCACCCCGCCCAAGGCCAGCGCCGTGGCAAACTCGCCGCGCCGCGTCTCAAGGACGATGGCGGTGCTCAATACCCGCGTCTTGCCTTCGATGTTGCCCCCCACCAGCATCGCCGCGCCGACCTCGGAGATGATCCCGCCGAACGCCGCCAACAGTGCGGCGATCACTCCGCCGCGCGCCTGGCGCAGCATGGCAACGGCCTCCTGCCGGGCGTTGGCGCCCAGCGAGCGGACTTGCAGAGGGAATTCCGGGTCGAGGCCTTCCAGCGCGGCCGACGTCAGCCCGGCCACGATCGGAAAGGCGATGACGACCTGGGCCACCACCATCCCCGCCGGCGTGAAAAGCCAGCCGAGGCTGCCCATCGGTCCCTGGCGCGAAAGCACCAGATAGACCGCCAGGCCGACAACGACCGGCGGGAGGCCCATGCCGGTGTAGACCGTGGTGCGCAGCAGACCGCGGCCGGGGAAGCGGCGCAGCCCCAGCCACGCACCGACCGGGATACCGAGGGCCGAGCTGATGGCCAGCGCAATGGCGCTGACCCCGAAGGTCAGCCGGATGACTTCCAGCACCCCGTCGATGTCCGCAGTCAAAGCTCGCCCATCTCTGGGATTCGAAATCGAGTGTTCGTCCACCTCACCCCCCGACCCCCTCTCCGCGGAGAGGCCCAGTGAGGCGAGCACGATCGTGGCGGAGAGGGGGCAGAGCAATTGGGGAGACGGGGGAGCTTCGCTCCCCCGTCTCCCCAGAACCTCTCCCCCTCCCCCTCCAGGAATCCGACGGTGACAAGGCCAAGGCCAAGCAGGGGGAGGGGTTGGGGTGGGGGTTCGAACGCAACCGCGGTGCTGCTTGACAGCATCAGGACGAGCATCCCGGCGAGTCGGCGCCGTTCGCTTCGCACCATGCCGTCGAGGACGGGTAGAACAGCGGCTGACCGTACTTGTCGACTCCGTAGACCTGGATCAGATCCTGGGTCTCGACCGATGTCAGCCAGGTGATGAACTCTTCAGCCTTGAGCGCCGCTGGCGACTGCGGATCGGCGGGCGTCACCTGGATCACCCCGTACGGGTTGCGCATCGCCGCATCCGGATTCTCGGCGATCGTCGCGCCGCCGAACTGGACTATCAAATCCGGCAGCGAATCGGCCAGGCTCAAGTACGTACCGCGATCCGCCAGGGTGTACCCCTGGTCTTCATGGGCGAACTGCAGGGTCTCGCCCATCCCCTGGCCGATCGACTGGTACCAGGCCTCCGTCGGGCCGGGAGTCAATCCGGCGGCTTGCCACAGCGCCAGTTCCTTGACGTTGGTGCCGGAATCATCCCCGCGCGAAACAAAGGTCGACCGCGAGTCGTAGATGCGCTGAAGCGCCTCCACGGCAGAGGCCGCTGCGGCGATCCCGGCCGGGTCGTCGTGCGGGCCGACCAGGACGAAATCGTTGAACATTACCGGGAAGCGCTCGACGCCGAAGCCATCGGCGACGAAGGCGTCTTCGGCCTTGCGGCTGTGCACCAGCAGGACATCGGCGTCGCCGCTCTTACCGATCTCGATCGCCTGGCCGCTACCTACCGCGACCACATCGACTTCGGCATGGTACGCCTGCTCAAAGACCGGCAGGATGTCGTCGAGCAGACCGGAGTCGTAGGTGCTGGTGGTAGTCGCCAGCCGCAGCAATTGCGCTGCGGGAGTCGCCGGCGCGCACGCGGCAAGCAACAGCGAAGTCAAGAACAGGAGCGAGAAGACGATCCTTCGATGGGGTCGCATGAGACCTTCCCGGTCGGGCGTTATGTCCGATTAGCATAACGGCCCTCGATGCGCGTGTCAACTGGCACGCGCCGCCGTCCGGCGGCGGCGCCTTGACAGCCCAGGACGATGAAACCAGAATGGACACCGCACGCTAGATCATGGCCTACCGATCCGGTTACGTCGCGCTGGCCGGCCGCCCCAACGTGGGCAAGTCGACCCTGCTCAATCGCTACCTGAGCCAACTGGTGGCGGCCGTCTCGCCGCGCCCGCAGACCACGCGCCGTGTGCAGCTGGGGATTCTGTCGACGCCGCAGGCGCAGGTCGTCTTCGTCGATACCCCGGGCCTGCATCTGCCGCGGCACCGCCTGGGCCAGGCGATGAACCTCGCCGCGCAGCAGGCGATCGCCGACGCCGATGTCATCCTGGCGATGTTCGATCTGTCCGAGCCCCCTACCGGCGAGGATCGTCTCGTCGCCAAGCGGCTGGCATCGATTCCCGCCGATAAGTCGCACCTGGCGGCGATCAACAAGGTCGACCTCGCCGCGGGAGCAGAGCACGAGTGGCGCTCGCTTGCCCTGCGCTCCCTGCTGCCGACATGGGAGTTCTGGGAGATCTCGGCCACCCGCGGCGACGGCTGTGACGGCCTGCTGGCGCGCCTGATCGAGGGATTGCCGGAAGGGGAACCGTACTTCCCGGAGGACCAGGTCACCGACGCCTACGAGCGCGATATCGCCGCCGACCTGATCCGGGCGGCGGCGATGCGGCACCTGCATCAGGAGGTGCCGCACAGCCTGGCCGTCCGGGTCGACGAGTATCAGGAGCGAGGCGAGGAGGGGGCGCGCATCACGGCCACCCTCTTCGTCGAGCGCGACTCGCAAAAGGGGATCGTCATCGGCCGCGGCGGCGAAATGCTCAAGACGATCGGGACGGAAGCCAGGCGCCAGATCGAGGCGATGAGCGGACGATCGTGCTACCTCGAGCTGCATGTGCGGGTCCAGCCCGATTGGCGCAGCGATCCGAAGGCGTTGGCCGAGTTCGGCTTCCGCCTTCCGCCCGACGATCGCCGGCCGGGCGGATCCGGATGAAACGCCGCCCCACCCGCAGCAGCGCCTTTGGCTCGCCCGGCCGCGTCAGCCACGACTCGAGCGCCTTCTACAACGCCCGCCTGTACGGAGACTTGCAGCCTTCCGGCGCCCGCTCCGTTCCGGAGGCGCCCGTCCCGGCGGAGGTCGTCGACCGAATCGTGCCGCACACGTCGGAGGACATGGCGGAACTGCCGGCCGGCTGCGCCCACTTGATGGTCACTTCGCCCCCGTACAACGCCGGCAAAGAGTACGACCAGGACCTGACGCTCGACGAATACCGCGCCCTGCTCCGTCGCGTCTTCGCCGAGACCTACCGCGTGCTCGTCAGCGGCGGAAGGGCCTGCGTCAACGTCGCCAACCTCGGTCGCAAGCCGTATCTGCCGCTGCACGCCTTCGTCATTCAGGACATGCTCGACATCGGTTTTCACATGCGCGGGGAAGTGATCTGGGATAAGGGCAGCAGTGCCAGCAGCTCGACCGCTTGGGGTTCCTGGCGCTCGGCGGCCAATCCGGTGCTGCGCGATGTCCACGAGTACGTATTGGTCTTCTCCAAGGAATCCTTCTCCCGCAAGGCCGAGGGCCGCCGCAGCACCATCACCCGCGACGCCTTCCTCGAGTGGACCAAGTCCGTATGGTCTTTCCCGGCGGCCTCGGCCAGGAAGATTGGACACCCCGCTCCCTTCCCGGAGGAGCTGCCGCGTCGCCTGATCGAGCTTTACTCCTTCCGTGGCGACGTGATCCTCGATCCGTTCTGCGGTTCCGGCACGACCTGCCTGGCGGCGGCGAATCTAGGGAGACACTACGTCGGCTACGAGATCGAGTCGAAATACGTCCATCTGGCCGAAGCGCGCCTGGCCGCGCGCGATCGGCCGGTTCGGCCTCGGCGAAGCAAGCCAAGGTCGCGCGGATGAGCTCGCCTCCCCCGATTCCACCGATGGCGCAGCCTCCAACTCCCTCGCCCCGCGCCGCCCGCTCCTTCCGCCATTGGGCGTTCTTCGGAATGGCAGTCCTGATCGGCCTGGCATGCATCCGACTGGGTTTCTGGCAACTGGATCGCCTGGCGGAGCGCCGCCGCGTGAACGCCTCCGCCCAGGCCCAACTCGACCTTCCGGCGATTTCGTTGCCGCAGGCACTCGCCGAGAGTGGCGACCTCGAGTATCGGCGCGCCACGGCCAGCGGCGTCTTCGACGCGGCCCACGAGATCTACCTGACCAGCCGACCGCTGGACGGCATCGCCGGGGTCCACGTGGTCACTCCGTTGCTCCTGGCGGAGGCCGGACCGGCGGTGCTGGTCGACCGTGGGTGGATTGCGGACGCGGACTATCGCGCCCTCTCGCCCGAGACGTGGTCGCTGGATGGACCGGCGGAGGTCAGCGGGTTCCTCCTGCCGTCTCAAGACGAGCCGGCGCTGGCGTTCCTGGCCGATCGGGTGCCGGAGGAAGGGCAGCCTCCACTGCTCAATTGGCGCGCTCTATCCATCGAGGGAATCCGCCGACAGATCCCCTACCCGCTCCTCGATGTGGTTCTCGTCCAGGAGAGCCCAGCGCCCCACGCCGGGGCGCCCCGCCCCAGCCCCGAGCTCGATTTGGGCGAAGGATCGCACTTGGGCTACGCCATCCAGTGGTTCGCCTTTGCCGCCATCGCGCTGATTGGCGGAGTCGTGTGGCTCTGCCGCAAGCCGGGCGTGGGTCGCTGAGGGATACAACAGACTCTTCGCCCCCGACTGGTTGAGACCCGATGAAGGGTCCGGGCGGCCGCCTCATCGGGAGAGGCGCGAGCGAATGATCTGCTTGTCGTCCGTCGAGCAGCACCCAGGGGGGATTCGTGAAGGAATACTATGTCTACATCCTTGCCAGCAGGTCGCGCACGCTTTACATAGGGATCACGAACGATTTGGGGCGCCGTGTCGATCAACACAAGCGTAAGTTGGTCCCCGGATTCACGAGCAGGTACAACATCACTCGAGTCGTCTACTTCGAAGTGACGGGCGACGTCAGGTCGGCCCTCGAGCGAGAGAAGGAACTCAAGGGTTGGAGCCGTGCGAGAAAAGTCGCGCTCATCGACGCTGCCAATCCAACATGGGAGGATTTCAGCGCGTATGGGAGTCACGCACTGGAGTGAGGGGGGGCGCCCATCCCTTCTGTCATCCTGAGCGGTCGGGGCAGCCGCCTCATCGCGAGAGACGCGAGCGAAGGATCTGCTTTTCCCCCTTGTGACCAGCAGACCCTTCGCCCCCGAATACTTGATATCCACAGAAGGCGCGACGGGGGCTCAGGGTGACATGCAAAGGGAGGTGTGCCATGACCCCCGCGTGTCATCCGAAGCGGTCGGGGCAGCCGCCTCCTCGGGAGAGTCGCGAGCGAACGATCCGCTGTCAGGAGCCTCCTACTCCTCGATCGCAAGCGTAATCGGGACGGCGCGCAGCGCACGCGAGATCGGGCAGCCGTCTTTCGCCGCCTGGGCATGCTCGGCGAAGGCGGCCGGGGCGAGCCCGGGCACATCGCCGCGCAGTCGAAGGCTGATCCCCGTCACGCTCCAATCACCTTCAACCTTCTCGATGGCGACCTCGGCCGTCGCCTCGAGGCGGACGGGCGGCGCGTTGTTGCGCGTCAATCGGCTGGCGAGGGCCATCGTGAAACAGGAGGCCAGCGCGCCGGCCAGAAGCTCCTCCGGGTTCGAGCCCGGATCTTCCTCGAACCGGGTGGCGAAGGTGTAACGCAGATTCGCCCCGCCCGAGCCGAGCCCCACCTCGCCTGAGCCGTCGCGCGGCCCGGTCCACACGGCCTGTGCTGTTCGTTTCGGCATCGCGTCCCTCCTTTGGAATTCCGTCGATTTGCGTAGCGGCCCTGCTTCTCACCCCCACCCCT
>CAZMVJ010000010.1:7206-28862 GCA_964569445.1 uncultured Anaerolineaceae bacterium
CTCTGCCCCTCCGGCAGGCGAATGTAGCCGGCGAGCAGCGGCGCCGCCTCACGCAGCACCTCCGCCAGGCGGAATGCAATTCGTCGAATCGAGAAGTGTGCGTTCGGTGCGGCCCGCAGCTCGCAAAAATGGAACGCCTCCCGCAGGTTCATCGTCAATGCCACCCTGCGGCGGTAGGCGTTCGGGACGACGTAGGCCGCCACGTCCGTGTTCCACGCCGCCAACGCCTCATAAGCCCGGGCGGCGGCCTCCATCGAGGCCCGATAGGTCGCTTCCAGGCCTGCTTCGGTCATCAGACGGGGGACGGCATATCCCAGGCGCGTCGACAGACGCTGCGGCGTCTGGCTCATCATGCGGTGCCGCTTGAGCTCGAGGTAGGCGCCCTGGTCGAGAACGACCTCGAAGGTGAAGGCCGAGTGTTCCAAGCTTCGACCCGGGGCATCGAAACGATCGCGGCCTCCCAGAACGGCCTGCGCCAGCGAACCCAGCTCGTCCGGTGGCAGAGCCTGCAGATGCTCGACGATCGATTCCAGCGTGGCATCCTGGTGTGGAAAGAGCGAGGCAGCCAGGATCATCGTCTCGGATGCGGGGACCATCCGCAGGAGGCGCACCGGCTCGAGGCTGCCCTGGGGCAGGTCCTGCCGCAGCCAGGGGCGGATCCCCTCCCGCTGGCGCGCAAGGTACGGGGTCGGATCAGCGTACTTCAGCAGCGTTGGGAGTTCACCGGCAGCGGCGTCCTTGGTCTCTTGGCCAACCTGGCGCACCTCCTCCAGAGGATGAGCCAGCATCTTTCGGATGGCGTGCTCCAGGGCACGGGCGTTGGCTGTCATCCCGACGTTGGCCAAGGCGGCCGCCGGCAGGAAGAAGCGGCACACGTCCACGTAACGCGCCCGGATGCGGCCGTCCCACCGCTCGTCACTTTCGCCTTCCTGTCGTGGATGGATGCGCTGGACTACCTGGCGGACCGGCTCGAGCGAATCGAGGTAGGCGGCGAAAAGCGCCTCGCAGATGTCGCGGTACGTCGATTGGAGGGAATGGTCGGCGAGCTCGGCCGGAAAGTGGTACTCGCCGTGGTCCCATTTCTGGTAGCGCGTCGATTTCTCCGTGTAAGACGCTAATCGGTTCGACTCGATGCACTCGATGGCCAGGCGCGAGATCCCCTCGAAGGCCAGGTGCAGGACGGCGTGCTCCGCTACCGAGGCGTGCCCGTACCCGACGACCCACTTCTCATGGAAGGCGGCCGACTTCTCGTCGGTCAGTTCGTCGGCGATCTCGCGGAAGGTTTGCGGCGAACGGGAGGTCTTGGCGAAGGTGACGGCGATCGTCTCCGGACTGAGCTGGCGCGGGCTCAGCAAGTAGATCCGGCGGCGGGCCTCAGGTGACATCGCGTTTCGCATCGCGCTTCGCATCGCGCTTCGCATCCCGGAGGGGATCCCGGAGGGGATCCTGGAGAGGATGGTCGTCCTCCATCCCTGAGCCGAGCAAGTCGCGCGTCTGCTGGATGTCCCTATGAATCTGCTCGACCAGCGCCGATTTACCCGGGAAGCGCTGCTCTTCTCGCAGGCGGGCCACGAAGGCCAGGCCGATCGGTTGGTCGTACAGGTCGCCGTCCCAATCGAGGATGTGGGCTTCGACCACCGGCGACGGCAACTCTTCGTCGAACGTCGGACGCATGCCGACGTTCGTCACCGCCTGGCGGCGGCCCTCTGGCAGCTCGGCCCAGCAGGCGTACACCCCTTGCGCCGGATAGGCCTGCTCGGGGTGAAGCCCGATGTTGGCGGTAGGAATCCCCAACGCCTTGCCGCGCGCCGCCCCGCGCACGACCGGGCCGCGCAGGACGAACGGCCGTCCGAGGTAGGTCGCCACTCGCGCCACATCTCCGGCCCGCAGGGCCTCGCGCACGCGCGTCGAACTGACGACCTCTCCCCCGACCTTGGCGGGAGGCACCTCGTGCAGGAAGAAGCCGCGCCGCTCGGCCTCCCGCCGCAGGAACAACCGGTTGCCTTCGCGCTCGTGACCGAGGGCGAAGTCCTCGCCAATCCACAGCCGCTGGAAGTGCAGGCGGGCTTCGAGCTGATCCAGGAATTCGCCGGCGCTGACGCGCGACAGCGCTTCATCGAATCGTTGGGTGACGACGTGGTCGACGCCGAGGGCCGAGAGACGCGCCGTCTTCTCCTCCGGCAGCGTGATGTAGAAAGCCGGGCGCCGCGCCCGCAGCACGACCGACGGGTGCGGGTAGAAGGTGACCACGGCCGACGGCAGCCGCTCCGCCCGACCCCCTTCGACCAACGACCGGATGAGCGCCTGATGGCCGAGATGAAGCCCGTCGAACGATCCGATCGTCAGGACGCTGGCGGGGAGCGAGATTTCCGACAGGTCGTGATACACCGTCATCGAAACGAAGGCTCCATCGCTATGCGACTACGCCAGGAAGACCTTGCGCGGATGCCACAACTTGCCGTCGTCCACCGCCTCCAGGATCGCAATGAGTTCTCCGCCCCCGTCGACCGCTTTGGCCATCCCGGATGAGGGCGAAGCCGTCGGGATGGGGTGGCCGAAGCGGATCGCTTCGACGCCTTCCGGCGGGACGACGACCGCCGTCAATTCCGGCAGGGCCTCGGTTGGCGGAAGGACGTAGCGCTCCCACTTGTCGGTCATCATCCCCACCTCGAGCATCGGCCACGGCGTGGCCTGCTCCAGGCGGAAAGGCCCGGCGCGGGTGCGGCGCAGCCCGGCGAGATGCGCCCCTGTCCCCAATTGTTCCCCCAAGTCGTGCGCCAGCGATCGGATGTAGGTCCCGGCCGAGCACTCGATCCGCAAAGCGAGGTCGGGCGGCTGATAGGAACGCAGCTCGAGCCGGGTGATGTTCACGGTGCGCGGGGCCAGCTCGGGTTCGTCGCCGGCCCGCGCGATCTCGTAGGCCTTGCGCCCCTGGACTTTGATGGCGCTGAAGGGGGGCGGTTGCTGCTCGATCAGCCCCCGGAACCTTGGAAGGCATTGCTCGATTTCGTGCCGCGTCGGAGTCCTTCCAGATTGGCGGGTGATTTCGCCGTCGCCGTCGAAGGTGCGCGTGGAAATCCCGAAGCGCACGGTCGCTTCGTATTCCTTGGTCGTGGCCGAGAGATACTCGCTCAGGCGCGTGGCGGCGCCGAGACACAAGACGAGCACGCCGGAGGCGCGCGGGTCGAGGGTGCCGGCGTGGCCGACCTTGCGGATGCCGGTCCCCTTGCGGACGATGGCCACCACCTGGTGCGATGTCGGGCCGACCGGTTTGTCGACGATGATCAGGCCGAAGTCCTTCACGGCGTGCCCGATCCTCGCGCCTGGAGCGCCTCGAGTGTGGCTTGCACGACGCGGTCGACGACCTCGTCCATCTCACCGGCGACGCCGGCCCCGGCCGCCGGCGCGTGGCCCCCGCCGCCGAACTGCTGCGCCAGCCGGGAGACGTCCAGGCCGTTGCGCGAGCGCCAACTCACTTTGACCTGGCCGCCTCCTTGTTCGATGAAGGTCAGCGCGACCTCGGCCCCCTCGATCGTTCCCAGCACGTTGATCAGGTCGGCGTCGTCCGTTCCGCCATAGCCCGACGCCAGCCGGTCTTCCAACGTCAGGCGGGCCCAGATCAGCGAGCCGCGGCGCTCGAGGCGGCTCAAGCCGGCGCCCCAATAGCGGACGGCAGCGAAGGACCTGCGGTTGAGCAGCAGCTCGTAGATCTTGGGCAGGCTTTCGGCCAGCCCTTCCAATTCGGCCGCCAGGCGCAGCACGGCCGGGGTGACGTTCGGTGTGCGGAAGCCGATCGTGTCGCTGACCAGGCCGGCCAGGTAATTGGTGGCGATCTCTCGATCGACGGGCAGGCCCAACGCCGGCGACAGCGAGTAAAGCATCTGCGCGGTGGCCGCCGCCGAAGGGTCGATCAGATTGACGTGGGCGAAGCGGGTGTTGGTCGGATGATGATCGATGTTGATCCCGGCGGGCCGGCGCAGTTGTTCGGCGGGGATGCCCGTCCGACTCAGCTCGGCGCAATCGACCGCCACCAGGAGATCGGTCTCGGCCGGGATCGTGCGCGTGACGTCGGCGGCGCCGGGGAGGAAGGCATAGCGCTGGGGCAGCCCGCCGGCCAGCACGGGGACGGCGCGCTGGCCGCGGCGGCGCAGCGCCAGGACCAGACCGAGCATCGATCCGGCGGCGTCCCCATCGGGCCGCTCGTGGGAAAGGACGACGACCTGGCGCGCCCCTTCCAACAGGGCGCGGCCACGCTCGATCTCAGGATCCACGTTGCTCGTCCCGCTTGATCTGGTTCAGCAGATCTTCGATGCGTCCGCCCTCGTCCACCGACGCGTCGTAGCGGAAGCGGAGCTGAGGGAAGGACCGCAGCGGAATGCGCGCCGCCAGAGCGCTGCGCAGGAAACCGCGCGCCCGCTCGAATGCGGAGAGGACCTCCTTCCGCCGCTGCGGGTCGCTGGTGGTGACGTAGATCGTGGCGTAGCCGAATTCCCGGTCGACGTCGACGCCGGTGACCGTCACCAACGTCAGCCCGGGGTCGTGGACGTCCCGCTGGAGGATCTCCGCCAGTTCCTCTTGGATCCGGTCGCCCACACGGCGGGCGCGCGCGTCACTGGGCATAGCGTGCTACTCCGCCGGGACTTCCTCTTCGGTGTAGATCTCGAGCATGTCGCCGACCTTGAAGTCGTCGAAGCCCCGCAGCCCGATGCCGCACTCGAAGCCCTCGCGCACATCACGCACGTCGTCCTTGACGTGCCGCAGCGAGCTGATGGCGCCCTCGTGCACGACCTCGCCGCCGCGCAGCAGGCGGGCCGACGCGTTGCGGCGCGCCTCGCCCTTGAGGATGTAGCAGCCGGCGATGTTGCCGAGCTTGGGAATGCGAAAGACGGCGCGCACCTCGGCTCGCCCCAGGTCGACCTTGCGCTTCTCCGGCTCGAGCATGCCCTTGAGCGCCTTCTCGATGTCTTCCGTCAGGCGGTAGATGATGTCGTAGGTGCGGATGTCGACGCCCTGGTCTTCCGCCGTGCGGCGGGCAGCCGGATCGACGCCGACGCTGAAGCCGATGATGATCGCCTCGGAAGCCGAGGCCAGCATGACGTCGTCCCCGCTGATGTTGCCGGTGGCGGCGTGCAGGATGTTGACGTGGATGTCGCCGGCGCTCAGATCCTTGAGCGACGAGACGATCGGCTCGAGCGAACCCTGGACGTCGGCCTTGACCACCAGGCGCAGTTCCTGTGTCAGGCCGGCCTGGAAGGCCTCGAAGACCTGCTCCAGGCTGCGCGCCCCGCGCGGCTTGACCTGCGCCGCGTGGGCCTCCGAGCGGTGCTCCGCCGCCAGACTGCGAGCTTCGCGCGAGCTTTTGACGACCCGGAAGACCTCGCCGGCGGTTGGCAGTGCCGACAGACCGAGGACGGAGACGGGCGTCGAGGGCGGCGCCTCGCTCAGGGGCTTGCCCTGGAAGTCGAACATCGCCCGCAGGCTGCCCTCGGCCCCGCCGGCGACAATCGCGTCTCCGACCCGCAGTGTTCCGCTCTGGATCAGCAGCGTCGCCACGACACCCTTGGTGCGGTCGATCTCGGCTTCGATGACGCTGCCGAAGACCTTGCCCTTGGGATTGGCCTTGATGCTGGTGGCGTCGGCCGTCAGCAGGATCGCTTCGAGCAGGTCTTGAATCCCCTGCCGCTGCTTGGCCGAGACCGGGACGATCAAGGTGTCGCCGCCCCAATCGTCGGGCTTCAAACCCTCAGTGGCCAACTGCTGCTTAACCCGGTCGGGGTTGGCGTTCGGCCGGTCGACCTTGTTGAGGGCCACCAGGATCGGAACGCGGGCCGCCCGGGCATGGGCCAGCGCCTCTTTCGTCTGGGGCATGACCCCGTCATCCGCCGCTACGACCAGGATGGCGATGTCGGCGCCTTGCGCCCCGCGGGCGCGCATGGCGGTGAAGGCAGCGTGGCCCGGGGTGTCGAGGAAAGTGATCAGTCGCTCGCGATGGCGTACCTGATAGGCGGCGATGTGCTGGGTGATGCCGCCGGCCTCACCGCCGGCGACGTTGGTCTCACGAATGGCGTCGAGCAAGGTCGTCTTGCCGTGATCGACATGGCCGAGAATCGTCACCACCGGGGGCCGTTCGACCAGATCGGCGGGATCCTCGTCGCTGATCCACTGCCGCCAGGACGGGCCGGCCGGCCCCTGCTCGTCGGCGGCCGGCTCGGGGACGGCCACCGGGCGCGCCTCGAATCCGAACTCGCCGATGACGATGGCGGCCGTGTCGTAGTCGATCTGCTGATTGATGCTGGCCATGACGCCGTTGGCCATCAACTGCTTGATGATGTCAATCGGGCTGGCATGGATGCGCTCGGCCAGGTCGCGGACGCTGATGTTGGCCGGGATCTCGATGACTTTGTCGCCGTTGTCGCTCATTTCGCACCTCCGGTTGCAGCCCCTCGGACGGCGCGGAGCACTCAACGCCGAGGCCGGCCTGGCCTCCTGGAGGGGGACACCGGTTTGGGCCGCCTAGACCTCATTCGGGCAGCCCGTCGAGGACGCCCTGCAATTCCTGGCGCGCCTCCGGAGTCAATTCGGTTTTCAAAGCCCTTGCCAGCGATCCGTGCAGGGCGTCTTCCCAGCACGAACGCTGGTCATGGACGTAGGCGCCCCGGCCGGGGGCTTTGCCGGTCGGGTCCGGATGTACGCCGTTCGGGCCGCGCACGATCCGGAGCAGCGTGCGCTTCGGCAGCACCTGCCGGCAACCCACGCAGGTCCGCTGCGGGACGTGTCGGGTTCGCTTGCGTTGGCGCGACACCGCCGATCGGTCCCCGCGGCCTATCCTTCTTCGAAGGTGCCGTCGCCCCGCTTGTGGCGGTGGCGGACGACCATCGTACCCGTCAGCGGGTCGTATTCCACCAGACGCGCCGGCTTCTTACCCTTCTTCTTCTTGCGGTGCGTGACCGGCAGGTCGGCATCGTCCTTCTCTTCGTCTTCCTCCTCGACGGCCTCGACCACCAACTCCTGGGCGATGGTTTCGAAGGTCTTCTCCAGGGCGGCGCCCTCGGCCGGCGCCTCGCCAACGACGGCTTCGGCCGCTACCGGTTCACCCTCGGCCACCGGTTCAACGACGGCCTCCGGCGCCGGCGCCGGTTCTGCTGCCGGCTCGGGCTTGGCTTCGGCCTCGACCTCCACCACCGGCTCTTCGACGGGGATCACGATCTCGGGGTAGGCAAAGCCGCCGAGGGTCTCGCGGATCTCCTCGATCGACTTCGGGCCAATGCCCTCCAATCCCAGGATGGTGTTCTCGTCCAGCCCCAGCGCCTCGAGCACGGGCCCGGCCTGGGTGAAACCGGCCGCCGCCAGGATCGTCAGGATCCGCTCCGGCAACCCGGTGGCGGGTAGCTCGGTTTGATACGCACCGGCCGGAATGCTGTCGCGGACTTCGGCCAAGCGGCGCATCTGCTCCAGGCGGACCGCCAGGCGTTTCTCCATCGCCGATCGCTGGACCCGGTCGTTGAACGCCGTCAGCACTTGATACTCTTCCGGGGTCACCGGCCGGGTCTCGGCCTTCTTCGCCAGGATGGCCTCGATCAGCGGGACGGTCTCCGTCTCGCGCTGGGACATCTCGGCGAACTCGGAGTCGGTCGAGAGCCGGTGGAGCGATTCGGCGGCCGCCTCGGGCAGGCTCTTGATATCGATGCGCCAGCCGGTCAGCCGCGCCGCCAGCCGGGCATTGACGCCCGCCCGGCCGATCGCCAGGCTGAGCTGATCATCCGGGACGACGACCAGCGCCGTCTTGCCGCGTGCCGGATCCTCGTCGAGATACACCCCCGAGACCCGCGCCGGCGAAAGGGCTTTGAGAATGAACGTGGCCGGGTCCGGGTTCCATTCGATGACATCGATCTTCTCGTCGTTCAGATCGCGCACGATCGACTGGATGCGCACGCCGCGCAGGCCGACGCAGGCGCCCACCGGATCGACCCCGTCGCGCATCGCCGCCACCGCCACTTTGGCCCGGCGGCCGGCTTCGCGGGCGATGCCCTTGATCTCGACCAGGCCCTGGGCGATCTCGGGGACTTCCATCTCCAACAGCCGGCGCAGCATGTGCGGATGGGTGCGCGAGACGACGATCACCGGGCCTCGCGACGACTTGCGCACCTCGAGGACGTAGACCCGAATCCGATCGCGCACGCGGAAGGCTTCGCCCGGGATCTGCTGGTTGCGCGGCAGCAGCGCTTCGGCCCGACCGAGCCCGACCGTCACCGCTTGCGGGGTGATCGAGTGGACCGTGCCGTGGACCATGTCGCCTTCGCGCTCGATGAACTCCTCGTATTGGGCGTCGCGCTCGGCTTCGCGCAGCCGCTGCAGGATGACCTGCTTGGCGGTCTGGGCCGCCACCCGGCCGAAGTCGGCCGGCGTCGAATCGGTCAGCACCATCCCACCCAGTTCCGCTTGCGGATCGACCTCGTGGGCGGCCTCCAGGGTCGTCTCGGTATCAGGATTCAGAACGCTCTCGACGATCTCCTTTTCGGCGAAGACGTGCACCTCGCCGGTTTCGGGGTCGACGCGGGCCTCCACCTGCTGGGCCGCCGAAGCGTTGACCGCCCGCCGATAAGCGGACGCCATGGCGGCGGTGAGCGCCTCCATAACGACCTCGCGCGGCAGGCCGAAACGCTCGCTGATTTCGTTAAACGCCAGGGCAAACTCGCTCTTCATCCGTCCTGTACTCCAACCCTTCCCGTTCGGAGGTCTTGTCCGCTCTTGGCCTATTACGAAGAAAAGTGGGGGAAGCCCACTTTTCCGCACAACCAAACCACCGGACAAGCAGGGACAAGTCTAACACAGGCGGCAGGGGGCTGCAAGGCCTCGCTCGACCGCCCGGGGCCTTCCGTTCCGGTGTATATTTTGCCTATTCTGATCTGCTTTACGCCGAAATCCGAAGGAGGAGAAGTGAATCGCCCGACTCAACACCGGTCCGCCGTGCTCATGACGTCGCTCCTGGCGGTTGTGGCCGCTTCATTGGCTTGCGGCCCGGCAGCGGCCGTCCCGATCGCGACCGTCGCGGCCTCACCTGCCCCAACCGATACGACCGCCCCCGCACCGACCGAGACTGCGCCACCTCAGCCGGCCGACACCCCGACCCCGCCGCCGGTGACTCTCCTTGCTTCCGGTGGAAACCTCAACATGCGCCGCGGCCCGGGGGTCGGCTACAACATCCTGGCCGTTCTGCGCAATGGCGAGCAGGGTAGGATCACGGCCCGCAACCAGGACAACGATTGGTTCTACATGGAAATCCCCGGCCAGCCGGGCTCCTCGGCCTGGGTCAGCGGCGCCTCGCAATACTCGTCGATCGCCGGCGATCCGCTCGCCGCTCCGGTGATGTTCGTCGAGCCTCCCGCGCCGGCCTACATCCGCAACTGTATCTTCCACCCGGTCAAGATCCTGCCGGGGGACATCCTTCTCCCCAATCAGGCCGCCGCGCCCGACAACAAGGTCCAATTCAACCCGGGCATCTACCAGGGCTACGATCAGAACGTCGAAGGCTATCCGAAGATCTTCGGCGTGGAGCTGCGCGAGGGCAACACCATCGACATCACCAGCGACGGGCTGAACAATACCTACAGCTGTCCGTAGGCCCACGCGCCCGGTCCGATCTTGGCGAACACGTAGGGGCGGGTTTGAAACCCGCCCCTACGCCTTTCCCGCCACCGAATTGTCAATGCGAGGCGCCTTCCCCTGTTGTCATTGCGAGGCGCCCTGAGCTCAGCGTGAGGATGGCAATCGCTTCGCTGGGGCGATTGCCACGTCGGCGAAGCGCCGGCTCGCAATGACGGGCCTTCAGATCTAGCCAAGGGGCGGCCCGATCCGCCAGCGGGTCCCGTAGGGGCACGGCATGCCGTGCCCCTACCTCATTGCGCGGCGCCTCCGTTCCTCGAATTGACGCCCTCCCCCGCTCCCCGTATCATTCGTCCGCACTCCAGAAAGAGGGACCCTATGGAAGTCGGACTCGTGCGGCGCATCGACATCGACCACGAGATGCAGCAGTCGTATCTCGATTACGCCATGAGCGTCATCGTGGCGCGCGCCTTGCCAGACGCCCGCGACGGATTGAAACCGGTGCACCGCCGCATCCTGCATGCGATGTACACGATGGGGGTCCGGCCCGATTCCGAATTCCGCAAGTCGGCGCGCATCGTCGGCGAGGTGTTGGGCAAGTACCACCCCCATGGCGACATGGCCGTCTACGAGGCGATGGCCCGGATGGCGCAGGACTTCTCGATGCGCTATGCCCTGATCGACGGGCAAGGCAACTTCGGCTCGATCGACGGCGACTCGCCGGCGGCGATGCGTTACACCGAAGCCCGCCTGGCGGCGTTGGCGATGCTGGCGCTGACCGACATCGATAAGGACACGGTCGACTTCGTCCCCAATTTCGACGGCTCGCTCGCCGAGCCGACCGTCCTTCCGGCCGGCTTCCCAAATCTGCTGGTCAATGGCGCCACCGGCATCGCCGTCGGCATGGCGACCAACTTCCCACCGCACAACCTGGGCGAAGTGTGCGAGGCACTGGTTTTCATGCTCGAGAACTGGGCCCGGCTGGACAAGATCACCGTCGACGACCTGATGGCGTTTATCCACGGCCCCGACTTTCCGACCGGCGGCCTGCTGCTGCGCCCGCGCGACAAATCCGAAGGCCTGAGCGCGGCCTACGGCACCGGGCGCGGCCGGGTGACGGTCCAGGCGCGCGCCCACATCGAAGAGATGGGACGTGGCCGGTCGCGCATCATCGTCACCGAGCTGCCCTACCAGACCAACAAGTCGGCCTTGATCGAGCGCATCGCCGAGCTCTCGCGCGGCGGGCAGCTCGACGGGCTCTCCGACCTGCGGGATGAGTCCGACCGTCAGGGGATGCGGATCGTCATCGAACTGGCGCGCACGGCCGACCCGGCCAAGGTTCTGGCGGCCCTCTACCAGCGCACCCCGATGCAGTCCACTTTCGGCATCAGCATGCTGGCCCTGGTCGACGACGAGCCGCGCACCCTCAGCTTGAAGCAGTCGCTGCGGGTTTACCTCGACCACCGTCTCGTGGTCACCCGTCGGCGCAGCCAGTATGAACTCGAGAGGGCGAAGGAACGGGCGCACATCCTGGCCGGGCTGCATCTCGCCCTGCAGCACCTGGACGAGGTCGTCCAGCTCATCCGCGCGGCGCATGACGTCGATCAGGCCCGCCTGCGCCTGATGAAACGATTCAAGCTGAGCGATCTCCAGGCGCGCGCCATTCTCGACATGCCGCTGCGCCGTCTGGCGGCGCTCGAGCGCAAGAAGATCGACCAGGAGCACAAGGAGATGCTGGCCCGCATCGCCGAGCTGGAGAGTCTGCTCGCCTCCGAGAAGAGGATGCGCGCCCACATCGCCGACGAGCTGCACCACCTGAAGGCCGAGTTCGGTGATCGGCGCCGCACCCAAATCGTCGATGCCGCCAGGGGACGACGAAGCGCCGGTCCTCTCACGGCCGGCGAGGCCCTGGAAGAAAAGGACACCTGGGTGGCGGTCACGCCGGGCGGGCTGATCTCTCGGACGCCGACTGCCCGCATGCCTCGTCTGACCGGCAAGGACGCCCCTTCGATTTTGGTCTCGGCCCGGACATCCGACGCTCTCTACCTATTCACCGGCGATGGGCACTGTGGAGCGGTGCCGGTCCATCGACTCCCGGAAAGTGACGATCCATCCCGCGGCAGCGCCGCCGGTGGGGCCACGCCACTGCCTTCGGGCGCGCGCCCTGTGGCGGCCTTGGTCCTGCCGGCCGAAGTCGCCAAGGCCGGCGAGGGATCCGTGCTGATCGGCACGCAGCAGGGGGTGGTCAAGCGAATTCCCCTCGAGGCCCTGCCGGCACCTTCGGCTCGGACGTTCAGCGTGATCAGCCTCGGAAGCGGCGACCTGCTGGGATGGGCCCGCCTGACAAGCGGTTCGGACGAGATTCTGCTCGCCAGTTCTTCCGGAATGGTCATCCGATTTCCGGAGCAGGAAGTGCGCGCCGTGGGCCTGGCCGCCGCCGGCGTCATGGGCATGCGGCTGGAGAAGAAGGAACACCTGGTGGCAGTCGACCTCGCCCGGCGTGATGGGGATCTGCTCGTCGTCGCCGAGAACGGATTCGGAAAGCGCGTACCGATGGCTCAATTCCCGGTCCAGGGCAGGAACGGGAAAGGCTTACGGGCCTCCAAGCCAGGCGTGGTGCTGGCGGGCGCCAGCAGCGGCACCGAAGAGGATCAGGCCTTCGTCCACCTGGTGCGCGCAGGAGCACGATCCTTGAAGTTCTCCGCCGCGCCGCGTCGCTCCCGGGCCGCCAACGGAGCTCGCCTCGTCGAACCGGGCGCCAAGGACCGGGTCATCCTGGTCGGTTCCGCGTTCCCTCGCCCGGCCGCGCCCGCCCCTCCTCCGGCCAAGCCATCGCGCAAAACCGGTCAGAAGCCGGGCAAGGCGAAGGCGGGGCGACGGGGAACGAGCGCCAAGAAGGGGGCGCACCGCAAAACGGGCGCCCCTCCGAAAAAGAAGTTGATCCCAACTTCGGGCAGGAAACCGAAGAAGTCGAAGGGGAAGTCGAAGCCGCGGCGTCGCTAGCACGTAGGTCAGACTTCCGTGTAGCTTCTCCCCTCCCTGAGCGGAGCGTCGAGGCGGCGCCATGCGACGCCGAGACGCGCAGTCGAAGGGCCGAAGGAAGGTGCGCGCTTCGACTTCGCGCCGTCCCTCGCAAGCTCGGGACGGCGCTCCGCTCAGCGCGGAGGTCTTGGATAGATTGAATGTCCCTCCCGGAGCGGAGGGTCGAGGCGGAGCCCTTCGGTTTCGTTCGGGCAGCCTCTGCGACGCCGAGATGTGCAATCGAATGGAAGGGAGCAGGCTCGAGCCGCCGCCTTTTCCGAGAGAGTTCAAGGAAGCGAGTACTCGATCCGATTCTCGGCGATCGAGCACTCGCAGGCCGGGACAACCTTCGACCCTTTGGTCATCGTCCCTTCGTAGGGCGCGTCGCCATACGCGGCAGTCCAGCCGCCCATCTCGAACGGGATCGGGCCGCCGGCGGGGATCCACTCCCCGTTGTAGCGGCGGGCCACATGGACGTGCGTCCCGGTGGCCCGCCCGCCCTCACAGGAGGGGTGACCGAGGCGATCGCCCATCTTCACCACCATTCCGGCCGGCGCCTGGTTGTCCAATCCCACGTGGTAGAAGAAGATGACCCAGCCCGTGCGCTGATCGGAGTCTCCGTCGAGGTCGAGCATCAGCATGGCGTAATCGCTGGTTGTGACCACGCCGTCCGCCGGCGCCGTGAAGCTTTCGGGTGACTCGGCGCAGCCGGCGATCGCGGACGGCGGCGCCAAGTCGAGGGCGCCCCACGGCAGGCTGTCCCCCCAGGAGGGATGCGGCCCGCCGGTGAAATCCCAGAATCGATTCGGCGCAAACGGCAGGCCGAGCTCAGGCTGTTGCAGGCTCGGTGGGATGACCACTAGCTCCGCGGCGAAGGGGTCGCCCCAGAGATCGGTCAGCGTGTCCGCCAGGCCGTCGGGACCGATGGAGGCGTCGAACCCGGACTGACCATACAGCGCCGCCATCACTCCATGCAGGCCGACCGTCCCGGCGTTCTGCCACGGATCCGGCCGGGAGATGCGGCCGTCGGCCAATTCCAGTTCGACGGCGCCCGTCCTCCAGCCGTAGTAGGCGTTGTTGAAGTTCTCGGCCGCCCAGATCAGCTGTCGGTACAGCCCTCGATGGCGGAAGTCCTCGAAACCGAGGGGATAGGCCGCCTGTTGACCGGTTGGTTCGGGCAGCGTCAGCGCGTGCGTTTGGTATTCGAGGAGAGCCAGGAGAACCTTGGGATGGATCGAGTAGTTGCGCGCCACAACCTCGACCACTTCCCAGGCCGGGCGCTGTTTGCGCTGGGCATAGTCGGTCAGGCCCTTCAGGAACCCAGGACGCGACTCGACCTCGGCCTGCAGGTCGAAGCCGATCCCTCCTGGACCGTTGACGGCCTCGCTGTCGGGCAGAATATGAAACGGCGGTGATGTGAGCGGGACGTAGTACGCCGGCACCCGCAGCAAGTAGCCCGCCGGAAACGTCGTGACGACCTGCGGCAGGTCGGGGTTCGCGGTCTGGATGGCTTCGATGGTCGTGTTGAAATGTGCCGCCACGGCCGGCAACGTATCGCCCTGTTGGGCGAGGTAGTCGAAGATCGTCCCGGGAGGAAAGGCCGTGGCCGGCGCGATCTCCGTCGGCACAGCCGGCTCCACGACACCGGAGGTCGCCGTCGGTGCGGAGGCGGCCGGGACGATGGCGCACCCCGCCCCCAGACTGCTGACGAACAGCGCCGTCAGCGCGAGATCAAGGTTTCGCTGGTGGCGCATGGGCAGGCCAGGACGGTTTCACCATCGCGGGTCAGGGCCCCTTGATAGGGTCGGGTGCCGGCGTGGGCCTGCCACCCGCTCAGGGTGAAGGGCAGCGGTCCGTCGGCCAGGATCCACTCCCCGTTGTACTTGCGGGCGATGTGAATGTGCGTGCCGGTGGCGATACCGCCTTCGCAAGACGGGTGGCCCAACTTGGCCGCGCGTTCGACGAGGACGCCGGCCGGCATGCGGTCCTCCGGGGCAAGATGGAGGTAGATCAACACCCAGCCGGTCTCCTCCCGTCCATCGCCATCGAGGTCGAGGATCAGGAGTCCGTTCTGACTGCGGGTGACCAGCCCCGGCGCGGCGGCGACGACCCATTCCGTCGACGGCGCACAGCCCGTTTCGATCGAAGGGGGCGCGAAGTCGAGCGCCGCCCAGGCCGCTTCCCGCTCCCAGGCGCCGTGCGGGCCTCCGGTGAAGGACCACACCACGCCTGGAGAGAAGGGCAGGATCATCTCCGGCTGCTCCAGACCCGGCTCGTAGAGGGGATGGTAATAGAACCACGGATCGCCGAAGAGGTTGGTGTACGTCTGCAAGAATCCGTTCGGTCCAACCGCTTCCTCCCAGTCCGGCTGGACTCGGCGTGAGGCGAAGAAGGTCTGCAGGGCCACCGTCCCAGCGTTGAGTTCCGGCGCCAGATGGATGCGGGCCCCGTCCGCCAGGCGGACCGAAGTCACCGTGCCGGCTCGCCAGCCGTAGTAGCCCAGCCCCATCTCGTTGGCGAGCCAGGTCAACTGGCGATAGAGACCGGGCTCGCCCGGATCGCGCAAGCCGAGCGGGTAGACAAAGGCCTCGCCTTCCGGTCGTTCCGGACGCGTCACCCAGCCCGAGATGTACTCCAGCATCGCCATCAGCAGGCGGGGATTGACCGAGTTGTCGCGCGCCGCCAGTGCCAGGACCTCCGGTCCGGAGTGCCATTCGCCGTAGATTTGCTCGGTGTAGCGCGACAGGAAACCGCCATAGCGCAAGGCGACTTCCTCGGGGTCGAAGTCGGCGGCGTGAGGCGAGAAGACGAACTCGCTGTCGGGGATCAGGCGCAGGGATGGCCCGGTATCCTCCAGGCGGCGCGGGATCAGCAGCAGCTGGTCCACATCCAGCAGCGCGTTCTCGCTCTCGATCAGGGCGCCGGGAGACGTGATCTCTGATGGAAGCACGCCGAAGCGGATGGCGAGAGTCCGCTGGGTCTCCCCGGGCTGGGCCTGGTAGAGAATCGTCTCGGACGGACCGGCGGCGGAGGTCGGAGTTGAAGGGAAGGTCGGTGAGACGACCGGCTCGGGCGCCGATGGGCTGACCGTAGCGGTCGGCGCCGGCGACGGCGAAGATGTGGTGGCGGTCGTCGGGGCCGGCTCGGTGGGCGGATCGGTCGGGATGGCCGAGGCGGTTGCCGTCGCCTCCGGCAGCGGCGCCGGGACGTCGGCGCGGGCGCAGGCCAGGGCGGAGGCGAGGAGGAACGACGCAGCCAAGAACAGCCGCTCCATCGCGCAGGCGGACTCGCGGCCTCGAGCGTCTGGCGTGCTCCCCATCTCGCGCCGGGCGCGAATTGGGCGAACTCCAGGGCCCTTCGACTGCGCCCTGACCCCTCGCCGTGGCTCGGGCTCAGGGCTCCGCTCAGGGAGGAGACCTCCTCCGCGCTGAACGGAGGGCCGGCCGAAGGGCGGCCCGAAGTCCCTCGCGCAGCGTGCCCTGAGCGAAGCCGAAGGGCTCGGGATGATATCGAAGCGCGCCCCACAATGCGCGCGGACCTCACGAATTCGCTTGCCTCGCATATTGAGGAGCTCAGCGCGCGATCTGGTTGGCGTCATTCCGACATCCGCAGGCTTCCAGTCGCACGTCGCCGCGCGTCATCGTCCCGTCGTACTCCGGGCCGAGGCCGGCAGAGATCCAGCCGTCGAGGTCGAAGGGCAGCGAACCGTCGGCGGCGATCCATTCCCCGTTATAGCGCCGCGCCAGATGGACATGCGTGCCGTTGGACACGCCTCCCTCACAGGACGGGTGGCCGATCCGATCGCCGGCGCGCAGCCGGTCGCCCGACTGGACGCGGTCGGTCGAGTGAATGTGCATATAGAGCACGACCCAGCCGGTCTGTTCGTTGCCATCCCCGTCCAGATCCTGCACCACCTCGCCGTTGCGCGCCCGCACGATCGGACCGTCGGCGACGGCCGTCACCCACGCGTCGGACCAGACGCACCCGAGGGCGAAGCCCGGCGGAGCGAAATCGAGGGCGGCCCAGGCCGCCCCGATCCCCCACGCAGCGTGCGGGCCCCCGGTGAAGGACCAGGTCGTTCCCGCTTCAATCGGGAGATTCATCGCCGGCGTCTCGGGCGAAACCGGCACCAGCGGTTCGATCGCTGTCAGGAAGGGATCACCGAAGAGGTCGCGATAGAGGGCGGCGAAGCCCCCTTCCGACATCAGCTCGCGCCAGGGCTCGACTCCCATGAGCTGGCTGAAAAGCTGCGCCACGCCCGCTGTCGCGGCGTTGATACCGGTCCCGGCCGGGACGACCCGCCCATCGCCAAAGACGAACGGACCCGGCCAGCCGGCCTTCCAGCGATAGTAGCCGAGGTTGAGCTGATCGGCCGCCCACGAGAGTTGCGAGAACAGCCCTTCGGTGCCCGGAGCGATGTGGCCGACGGGATAAGCGCGGACGTCGCCGGAGACATTGGACGAACGAACCCAGCCTCCCTGGAACTCGAGGACGGCCAGCAGGAGTCGCGGGTCGACCGAGTACTGCTCTGCAACCTGAAGGACGATTCCGGGCCCCGAGAGCTCGACCCCGTCGACGGTTTCGCTGTAGGCGTTGAGGTGACTCGACCAGGTTCCAGTAAATCCGCTCAGGTCGAACAAGATCGAGGCCGGGCCGTAGACCAGCGCCGAATCGGGCAGGACCTTGTTCGACGAGCCCTGCGGCTGCACGATCGGCGCCGGCACCTCGAGCACCTGGCCGATGGAAAGCACATCGGGATTGAGCAGAGCATTGGCGGAGATGATCTGGCCGGGGCCGACGCCGAAGCGAGCGGCGATCGTCCCCAGCGAATCGCCGGGTGCGACGACGTACCACTCGACCTCCGCCCGGACGGTCGGCTGCGGGCGCGGAGGATCGGGAGTCGGGGTGACCGCCGGGGCTCCGGGGAGCGGCGTCGGCGGAAGCAGACGAGTCAGCAGGTCGAGCGTCGGTGAAGGAAGCGGCGTATCGGTCGGACCCGGCAACTGGCCGACCCACGGCTCGATGATCCGCCAGGCCGGCGCCTGCGACTCAACCGGTGAGCAACCCGCCTGGAGGAATCCAAGAGCGAAGGCGCCGCCGGCGATGACCATCGACGATCTCACCGAAGAGCCTGCGCCGGAGCGCGGCGCGAGGGTACGCCGCATGCCGGTGCTTGACCCGGATGGCAGGTTGTCGAGCAATCCCGTTCGGGCGCGTTGCTGATCACATCGGCCCCAAACCGCCCAATCTTACCGCGCCGGCTCTGGCGCTTCGTCTTCACGCCGGAACGGGACAAGATTCGTGCCAGGGCGCGGTCTCGTCCAATCTTCTTCAGAAAGAGGAAGGGAGACAGCATGGCTGTCCCCCTTCCTGTGCGAGGGATGGTTTTTGTCGACCTCCGTAGGACAACGGGCGTACTAGGAGCTTCCTGAAAAAACCCGTTCCCACCTCACCCCCAGGCCCCCTCTCCTCCGAGAGCGTCGGGGAGTATGAAGCACCGTGGCGGAGAGGCCCTCCGCTACGCTACGGGCGGCTTCGCACGGGGTGGAACATCTGGGGGAAGGGGCCCGAAGGTCCATCCACCTTTTCAGAAGTCTCCTAGGAGAAGTCCGCCAGCTCCTTGACCAGCAGGTTCGCCGGCTCGATCACAGCGTGGGAGCGACCTCGGTCGTCCCGGTAAGTCCACGATCCCGGATCATCCGCCAGCCAGGTGTAGCCCATTCGCTCATACAAGCGACGAGCATCAGGGTTGTCCTGCGAAACGGCGATTACGGAATGCGTCGACCCGGACGCCACCAGGGTCCGTTCCCCTTCGACCAGCAGGCTCCGGCCGATCCCTTGCCCGCGATGCGTCGGGCGCACCCGGAAGGCATACAGGTATCCAGCCGGCCGTTCGATTCCGGGCACCGGCCAGGGGCAAGTGAAGTGAACGAAGATCTGGCCGACGATGAGGCCCTCGACCTGCGCCACGAGGATCGCCCGTTGGCCGCGCCGAACGTCGTCCCACGCAGCGCGGTAGACGGAACGGTAGCGGGCGTATTCGCCTTCCCATTCCAGGGCCGGCAGGTCGTCTTCCTTTCCATGGCGGATGACGAAGTCGATCGTATCGACCATCAGGCTCGCCCGGCCGGGGTTTCCCCTCCGGCACCGGCCTCGAGAAAAAGGTCGACCCGCTGGCGCTCCTCGGATTCAGTCTTGATCTCGCCGTCGAGCCATCCTTCGCGGAGCTCGGTCAGCAGGCGGCCGTACGTCGGCCCGGGCGGCAGGCCAAGGGCGCGCAGCCCGTCGCCGTCGATGTGGGGATGAACGAAGCGCAGCCGACCCAGATACTCGTCGAGCGACCGGCGTACGTCGGAATCGTCGGCCAGCGCGATCCATGCCGCCGCAAGAGCGGTCTCCGGATGATGTTCCAGCATGCGCACCCTCCGGCTCGGGAGGTCTTCCTGGGCCCACGCGGCCCGGTCGCGCCACAGCTCCGCTGCAGAGCGCATGGCGGTGATGCTGGTGTGCGGCAAGCGCAGCCGATCGCCAAGCCCGGACGCCTGGTCCGGATCCAGGCGGATAGCCCACAGAATGACAAGCAGGACATCGGCCGCCGGAACCGAGACCAGCCGCCACGTCTCCGGAGCTTCGAAGGCACGCGCGAGGTCGAAACGAGATTCCAGCCACGCATCCCAGGTAAGGCCTGGATGGATGGCGCGCAGCAAACCCAGGTCTTGCAGTCGGCGCATCATCGCCGCCATGTTCGGTTCGCCCAGGATCAGCTCCAGCTCGCCGCGCAGGCGCTCGCCGCTGACGCGATGGAGCAGCGGCAGCGCCTGCTCCAGCAATTCCAGTGTGCGCGGTTCGATCTCGAATCCCAGTCGGTGCTCGAGCCGAACGGCCCGCAGCATTCGCGTCGGATCGTCGATGAAACTGATCGAATGGAGGGCGCGGATCTGGCGCAAGCGCAGGTCCCGCCCGCCGCCCCACGGATCGAGGAGCTGGCCGTAGTGGGCGCCGTCCAACCGGATGGCCAGGGTATTGATGCTGAAGTCCCGCCGATGGAGGTCGAGCTTGATCGACCCGGGCTGCACCGAGGGCAGCGCCGTCGGATGCGTGTAGAACTCGGCGCGGGCGGAGACGAAATCGAGCGTGGTCGGCAGGGTTTCCCGGTCGGCGGCGCCCTCCACCGCGAGGGCAGCCTCGAGACGCGGGTCCTGGCGGTCGAGCCGCCACTTGGCCGCCCCAAAACGCCGGTGGCTGACGACCTTGCCTCCGAGCGAACGCGAGAGATCGAAGGCCAGGGCGACGGCGTCGCCTTCCACCACCAAATCGAAGTCCGCCCCCGGCTGGTGCAGCAGCAAGTCGCGCACGAACCCGCCGACGACGTACAGCGCCGCACGGCGCGTCTCGGCGGCGCGGGCAACCAGCCGCAGCAGGGCGCGCCGCGCCGGCGTCAACGCACGTTCCAGTTCCGCTTCCAGCGCCGGGCTCGGCCGCCCGCTGCCCATGCCGGCCAGACTGCGCAGCAGATCGGTGCGGGTAACGATGCCGATGACGCGCCCGTCGGCGCGATCGACGACCGGCACCTGTCCCCAATCATGCTCGATCATCGACCGCTGCAGCGCATCGACCGAATCGTCCGGGTAAGCGACCAGGTCGCCCGGGTCCATCACCGTTCGCACCGGCCGGTCCGCCAGCTTGTGGGCGACCGCCCGATCGACGGCGCGGCGGGTGAGCAGCCCGACGACCTTGCCGTCCTCCACCACCGGATACCCTTCGTGACCGAAGCGGCGCATCCGATCGGCGGCCTCCCTGATGGGGACGGTGGGGTCCATCAGCTGGGGCGCATTCGACATCAGATCGGCCACGGTCTGGGCCGGCCTTACGACTTCGGGCAGCACGGCCAGCAGGGCCGAGCGCACCGCCTCGACGGTCTGGTCGCGGATCAGCGCCGCCGCGGCGCGGTTGTGGCCGCCGCCGCCGAAGTGCTCGGCGACGCGGGCGACGTCGACCGAATCCGAGGAGGAACGGGCCACGAGCTGAACATGTCCGTCGAGCCCGACCAGGACGAACAGACCAGCCGGGTCGAACAGGTCACGCAGCTTGTGGGCCAGGATCGAGACCTCGTCCTCCAGCCCGGGCGCCTCGGCGCAGGCGATGACGATCGAGACCCCGTGGACCGAAATCGACTCGGCCGCCTCCAACAGGCGGTCGTAGACCTGGCGCTGGCCGGCGGTCAGGGGATGGTTCAGGCTGTCGGCCGCCAGAGTCAGAGAAGCCCCCTGCTCCAGCAGCCAGGCGGCGGCCCGGACATCGCGCGGCGTCGTCCCGCTGTAGGACAGCGAGCCGGTGTCTTCGTAGATGCCGGTCAACAGCAGCGTGGCTTCGACCGGATCGAGCTGGGCGGCGCTCTCCTCCAGGTCCTCGACCAGCAGCGTCGTCGTGGCCCCGACCACGTCCAGATGGGTCGACCAATGCGGGTCGAGCGCCGTGGCCGACGGGTGGTGGTCGACGACGTGGACCTGGGCGCCGCGCTCCAGCCCTTTCACCGAAGGCAGCGACTGCGTGTCGACCAGGGTGACGCGCTCGATTCGTTCACGCGGGAGCTCTTCGAAGGTCGTCAGGGGCAGGCGATCGCCGTAGAGCGTGAGGAAGGCCCGCACATTGCGATTGAGCCGGCGCGGCAGCACCGCCCGCGCCTCCGGGTCCAGCAGGCGCGCCGCCAGCAGCGCGCCGACGGCGTCGAAATCGCCTTGTTCGTGGGTGAGGATGAGATTCATCGGCGGCCGCTGGAGGCATTATATAACCCGGCCTCCCGCATGGGAGCCATCGTGAGCACCCGTCGCGCCCGCGCAGGCGGTGGAAGTTCCGTCGCGCCCGCGCAGGCGGGCGCCCAGAGGCGATTTCGCCTGGATCCCCGCCTTCGCGGGGATGACGCCGGTTGAGGATCCGTCGCGCCCGCGCAGGCGGGCGCCCAGAGAGGATTTCGCCTGGATCCCCGCCTTCGCGGGGATGACGCCGTGAAGGATTCGTCGCGCCCGCGCAGG
>CAZMVJ010000011.1:0-3991 GCA_964569445.1 uncultured Anaerolineaceae bacterium
AGGCCATCAAGGACGGCGGCAGGGCCAAGACCCATCCCATGCCAGGCCGGCCGGCCGCCATCTGCCGGGAGCGAAAGGCGTGCATTCACCCGACCGCCAGGAAGCCGAACGCCAAGACGATCTGCAGCACCCACAGCGCCCCGTTCATCCCGGCACCTCCGCGTTCCAACGACGGTTGTTGTAAAAGCAACGCTTGTCGTGTATGATACGTTTGCTTGGTTTCTCGTCAACCGACAGACGAGCACCTCCGTCGCCTACACGACACAGGAAGGGAAATGTCGCCGATCGGGATGCCGAACACGAACGACCCCCGGGTCCGGCGCACACGCGCGGCGCTGCAGGAGGCATTGGGGGCCCTGATGGCCGAAAAGAGCTTTTCCACCATCACCGTCCTCGACCTGGCCGCACGGGCCGGGGTCAACCGTGTGACGTTCTACGCCCACTTCCGCGACAAGTACGACCTGCTCGAGTACGGCATCCGGGCTTCGTTCCGCGACCGGCTGCAGGCTCGACTCTCGCCGGACGCTCCTTTCAACCCGGACAATCTGGCGCTTCTGATTCAGATCGTTTGTGATTTCCTGGCAGAAATCAACCGGCACTGCCCGCCGCCGCACGCCCAGTTCGAACCGTTGATGGAAAAGCAGGTCAAGGCCGAGTTGGTGGAAGTGCTGCAGGGCTGGCTGAGCGAGCGCCCGGCCAGGGCCGGTCCCGACCTGGCGGCGAAAGTCGCCTCCTGGGCGATCTATGGCGCTGCCGTCCAATGGACCGAACAGGACCAGCGGGTATCCTGGAAGCGCTTCATCCATCAGGTGCAGCCGATGATCCTGGCCAGCCTCCAGGCTCCGCAGGTGTCGGCCGCATAGCGAAAAAAGCTTCCGGGGAGCTTCAAGCTCCCCGGAAGCTGCATCGCAAGAGAAACGCCGCCCGAAGGGGCGGCGTTTGTGTTCTTGGGTTGGCGAAGACTGCTTCAGCTGCCGATGTGCATCGGCATCACGACGTGCAAGAAATCGTCGCGGCCGACCGGGCGCAGCACGCCCGGCGAGGCGGCGGTGGTCGTCTCCAGGACGACGTTGGGGGTATCGACGGCCGACAGGACGTCCACCAGGAAGCGGACGTTGAAGGCGATCTCGACCGCCACGCCCTCGACGGTGGCGTCGACGGAGGCCTCGTTCGATCCGGTTTCGGCCGACGTCGCCGAGACGACCATCCGTCCCGGCTCGAGTTCATTGCCGGGGGTGATGCGCAGGCGGGCCGAGTGCGCCGCTTCGCGGGCGAAGATATCGGCGGCGCGGCAGGCCTTGAGGAAGCCGGCCGTCGTCAGCACCGTGCGGGTGTTGAAGGCGCGCGGGATGATGCTCTGGTAGTCGGGGAAGGTGCCCTCGATCAGCTGCGAGACCAACTCGATATCCTTGCCGCGGAAGACGACCTGGCCGCGGTTGGTCGGCAGCGACATGCGCACCGTCTCATCGCCGTCGGTGAGAATCCGCCCGAGCTCGATCAGGGCCCGCGCCGGCACGATCGCCCGCGCCCGGGCCGGGCCGTCCGCCGGCAAGCCGACGGTGCGCACCGACAGGCGGAAGCCGTCGGCAGCGGCCAGCGTCAACTTGCTGTCCTCAATCTCGAACAGGACGCCGGTCAGGACCGGGCGCGAGTCATCGGTCGAGGCGGCAAAAGCCACCTGGGCGATAACCTCGCGCAATTCGTTGACCGGCAGGGTCACCCCGTCGTCCCCCGGAGCCGGCGGCATCGGCGGGAACTCCTGGCTGTCGATGCACTTGATGTCGCTGCGGAACGAGCCGCACTCCATGTGCAGGGTCTGCGTCCGGACGACCAGGGCCATCTCCACCTTGTCGCTGGGCATGGTGTTGACCAGGTCGACCAGCGTGGCGGCCGGGGCGGTGGTCGAGCCCTCGTCCTCGACCTTGGCGCCGATCCAGCAGGTGATCCCCATCTCGAGGTTGGTGGCCGAGAGGCGCAGGCGCCCGCCTTCGGTGGCCAGCAGGATATTGCTCAGCACCGGCAGCGTACTGCGCCGTGAGGCGGCGCGGTTGACGACGCCGAGACCGCGGGCGAGGTTCTCTTGCAGGCAGGAGACTTTCATTGCGGCGGATTCCTCCGAGAGGAAAACGAGGCGAGCGAAGTATACACGAAAGACAGTGGTCAGTGGTCAGTGGACAGTGGACCGTGATCGGTGGTGGTCTCATCCAGGGGCGGGTTCCGGGAGACCGCGCACACGGACCACTGGCCACCGACCCCTGGCCACTGAACCGTGGACTCTGGCCGGGCTCTGACGTATAGTAGGCGCCATGCCCGAACAGGATCTGCCGCGGCAAATCGACGAGCTGCGGCAGCTCATCGTGCGCCTGTCGCGCCTGGTCGAGGTCAGCGTCACGCTCAACTCGACGCTGGAGCCCGAGCCGCTGCTGCAGTTCCTGATCCGCTCGGCGGCGGACCTGCTCGACAGTGAAGCCGCCTCGATCCTGTTGTTCGACGAGAAGACCCAGCGGCTGTATTTCGCCGCTTCGACCGGGGCCGACCCGACCGAGCTGCGCAAGATCCCTGTACCGCTGGAGGGATCGATCGCCGGCACGATCTACCGCGACGACAGCCCGCTGATCATCAACGAGGTCGCCGCCGACCCGCGCCACTACCGCCAGGTGGGCGAGAAGATCCGCTTCGAGGCGCGCACGATGATCGGCGTCCCGATGCGCATGCGCGACCGGCGCATCGGCGTGCTGGAGGCGCTCAACAAACGCGGCGGACCGTTCACCGAGAGCGACCTGCAGACCCTGTCGATCATCGCCTCCCAGGCGGCCGTCGCCATCCACAACGCCAACCTGGTCTCGGCGCTGCAGAAAGCCTACGACGAGCTGGGCAAAGTCGAAAAGCTGAAGAGCGACTTCATCGCCATCGCCTCCCACGAGCTGCGCACCCCCCTGGGCGTGATCCTCGGCTATGCCGCCATCTTGAAGGAGGACGCCGACCAGGCCACCTCCGAGCATGCCGCCGCCGTGCTCAATTCGGCGCTGCGCATGCGGGCGCTGATCGAGGACATGACCAACATGAACATGATGCGCGTCGGCTCGGCCGAGCTGGCCGTGTCGCAGCAGGCGCTGCAGCCGATCCTGGAGGCCGCCTACGAAGAGATGCGGCCCCTGATCGAGGCCAAGGGCCAGCAGGTCGCGCGCCACGTCGCGCCCGAGCAGCTGCTGGCCAACGTCGACGCCCCGAAGATGATGATGGCGCTGACCAACCTGCTCAATAACGCCATGCGCTTCACGCCCGGCGGAGGGCGGATCGAGCTCGGGCTCGAGCGGCATGGGGCCGAAGCGTGGCTGCGAGTGGGCGACAACGGGGTCGGCCTGCCGGCCGACCAACTGGAGCGGATATTCGATCAGTTCTACCAGGTGGAGCACCACATGACCCGCCGCCACGAAGGGATGGGGCTGGGTCTGTCCATCGTGCGCGCCGTCGTGCGGGCGCACAGCGGGCGGGTGTGGGCGGAGAGCGCCGGACGGGATCAGGGCGCCACGTTCACCATCGCCGTGCCCCTCTCCTGAAGCCTACTCCTTGAGGAGATAGACCGCGTCCCCGCGCCGCACCGGCTGGCCGAGCTTGACGGCCACCTCGCTGCCGGCGGCCGCCGCCTCCACCACCTGGTGCTCGACCTGCATCGACGTGACCTGTTCTTCGAAGTCCGTGAGGCGGCCGAGGAAGTGGAGCCGGTCGCCCTGACGGATGCCCTTGGTCAGGCGCAGCACCGCCACCATGATCTTGTCGAAGACGTGCACGACTTCGCCGACGCGTTCTCCGGTGGCCATCGCTGTCCTCCTTGTCCCGCTTGAAGAAGGTCAGGCTGAGGCCATTCTACAGCCGAAGGTCATGGGCCGAAGCTCTTCTCGCCCCCGGGCTCGTTTCCGAAGGCCCCACCCCCTTCCCCCTCCCCGGCGAGACCGGGTGCTAAGGAGAAGGGGCGGGCGGGGAGGGGGAT
>CAZMVJ010000011.1:4091-20192 GCA_964569445.1 uncultured Anaerolineaceae bacterium
CCCCCTCCCCGGCGAGACCGGGTGCTAAGGAGAAGGGGCGGGCGGGGAGGGGGATAAGAATGAAGGGATGGGTGGTGGCAAAGCCACCACCCATCCCTTCAAGAAATCCCATCCCTCCCCCTGCCCCTCCAACCGTAGGCCGGGCGATGGCCGATGCAGGGGGAGGGGGAGGGTGGGGGTGAATCCGAACCTATGGCTCGAATCTGGGAAGGCTTGCCGCGCTGCTCCCCCAAGCGATAATAGGCACACCCGGCGCGAGAGCCCCATGAAGCCCACCATCGCCAAGGAACTGAACCACCGCCTGCCCTCGGAGCCCCGCCCCGACCGTCGCCGCCAGGCCTCGCCGCCCTGGTCGCTCGATCTGCTGGCCCACGAGGGTCGGATCCGCCATCACGCCCTGTCGCCCGACGGCAGCCGCCTGGCTTTCCTGTGGGACCGCGACGCCCAGAGCGATCTGTGGCTGCTGGACGTGGCAGGAAGCCGCTGGCCCGTGCGATTGACTCACCATCGCCCGCCCCAAACCTACTGGAACGACGCCGCTCCAGAGTGGGACCGCGCCGGAAGGAGGCTTCTGCTGGAGATCGAGGGCGAAATCTGGGCCGTCGACGCCCAGACGGGCCACCTGCGAGCCCTCACCGATTATGGGCTCGGCGCCGAGTGGCCGTTCTTCTCGGCGGACGGAGCGAAGGTGTTTTTCGCCGTCGAGCAGGACGAACGAGACAACTTGGCCTCGATCGACACCGAACCCATGCCGGGGTCGTGGCCTTCGCCGGTCACGCGCCTTGGCGGGGACGTCGGCGAGCCAGAGCTCTCCCCTGATGGCGAACGGATCGCTTTCGCGTTCCTCCCGAGGGAAGACCTGGACCGATCCGAGATCTGCTTGGTGTCGGCTGCCGGGGGCGGGATTCGGCGGCTCACCGGGAACCCGCGCGTGTCCGACCATCGGCCGCGCTGGTCTCCCGATGGAAAGCAGCTGGCCTTCCTCTCGGATCGCTCAGGCTGGCATGAGCTGTACCGCATCGACGCCGCCGGCGGCCAGGCTGCCTCCCTGACCCATTTGGATGCCGACGTCATGGACTTCGCCTGGTCGCCCGACGGGCAGCGGATCGTGTTCGTTGTCAACCGCGAAGGCAACGCCCGCCTGCAGTTGATCGATGCCGCCGGCGGCGACCTTGGGGTGTTGAGGGATGCCGGAGGCTGGCACGGGCGCCCGCAATGGGCCCCTGGCGGGGGGTGGATGACGGTCGAGTTCGAAAGCCCGACCTCCCCGCCCGATATCTACCGCCTGGAACTCGAAGGGGATCGTGTGGCCCGCGAGACCCGGCTGACCGATTCGCGCACGCCGGCGCTCGAATCGGCCGGACTGGTCACGCCGCAAGTGGTCCACTATCCGAGCGGCGACGGCACCGTCATCACCGCCTTCCTCTACCGGCCGACGCGGGCCTCGGCGGCGAACCGCAGGCCGGCGATCGTCTACCCTCACGGCGGCCCGGCCGACAGTTGGGCACTCGTCTGGTCGCTGCGACTCCAGTGGCTGGTCGCCAAAGGCTATGCCGTGCTGGCCCCGGACTACCGCGGCAGCACCGGACACGGTCAGGAGTTTCAGCGGGCGCTGTACGGGGCGTGGGGAAGGGTCGACACCGAGGACATTCTGGCGGCGGCGGACTATCTGGCGTCGCTCGAGTGGCTGGACGGAAGCCGATTGGGGGTCTTCGGCACGAGCTATGGCGCATACCTGGCGGTGCTGGCGCTGGCGCGGGACCCGCAGTACCGCTACCGGTGCGGGGCGGCGGTCTACGGGGATTCGGACCTGCGGCGCTCCTGGGCGATGGGGGACCGGACGGGCCGGGAGGACCTGGAGCGCCAGATGGGTCATCCCTCGCACAATGTGGAAGCCTACCGGTTCGGATCCCCGATTCTCGACGTCGCCAGGATCGATCGGCCTCTCCTGATCTGCCACGGGCAGGAAGACCAGCGGGTCGACCCCCGCCAGAGCGGGGAGCTGGTCGACGAACTGCTTCGCAACGACAAAGCCTTTGAGTACTTCGTCTACAGTGACGAGGGCCACGGGATCCTCAACCCCGACAACCTCCGCCACTTCTTCGCCCGCCTCGAGAGGTTCCTCGACTGGCACTTGATGTGAGTCGCTCCTACCAGGCGCGCTAAGCGAAGTCTCTCCCTTCTCTCTGGATGGTATCGAAGCGCGCCGGCCCCTTCGACTGCGCTCAGGGTGCCGGCGCAGTCCCCCGCCCGCGTTTGACATAATCACAAGACAGTAGGTTACAAGTCCGGTACAAAACGAGTTTCACCGGCCCTCTGCGGGGGATTCCCTCGATTCCCTCTTGCGCCTGGCGTTCTCCTTATACTTGTGGATGCTGGCAAAAGGGTCCCCTCAGGCACTGCCTCCGGGAGAGGTACATGTCCCGGATCCAAGGTCGAGGAGGCCCCGGTAGCTGGGCAAGGGGGACAGAACGTTTGTTCGAGGGCGGGGTGGACGTTTCTCCCGCCTGACGCGGGCGCTTCCAGAGGCGCCCACCGGTTCTGCGCCGGGACCTTCGGGGCAATCTGACGTGGACATCCTGATGAGTGAGAACCGGCGGCCAGCCGAGGCTACGCAGTCGCTTGGCATCCTGTCCCTGGTGCACGCCCGGGGCCGGCATGGCGACCTTGGATTCCAGGTGGGGCGCCATCGGGTCGATCAGGTGCGGCGCATGGTCGAGACCTACCGGCGCCTATTCCGCGACGAGAGCGAAGAGCTGGGTGTAGCCGACTGGGCGGAGGGGATTCGCATCGCCCGTCGCTATCTTCCGTTCGTCGAAGGCGCCCTGCCGCAGTACATCGACGAGATGCGCGGGCTGGCCGAGGGGGCCGGCGTGTCGTTCGACGATATCCTGGTGCTCAACACGATTGAATCGATCACCGCCGATCGACTCCATCTCGGCTGCACCAGCCTGGCGGCGGGCGGCGAGGCCTGTGCCGACGGATCTGTGCTCGTCGCCCACAACGAAGATTGGTATCCCGAGGACCTCGAAGACGTCTTCCTGGTTCACGCCGAACCCGAGGGCGAGCCGTCCTTCCTGGCTGTCAGCTACGGCGGACTCCTCCCCAATATCGGCTTCAATGCCGCCGGGATCGCTCAATGCTGCGACACGGTCTATGCCACCGACGTGCGCCTGGGAATCCCGCGCACGATCGTTGCGCGTCACGTCCTGGCCGCCACCAACCTCGACCAGGCCGCCCAGGCAGCGTTGCACCCGCAGCGAGCAGCCGGCTACAACCACCTGCTGGCCTCCGCCGACGGTGACATCGTCAATCTGGAAGCCTCCGCCACCCGCCACGAGAGTCTGCCGGCGAGCGGCGGCCTGGCGGCGCACACCAACCACTACGTGAGCCCTGCCATGACCGTCGTGGAAGAAGACCCCCAGGCGCGGGTCCACTCCCGGGCCCGCCTGGATCGGGCGCGCCGGCGGTTGGACAGACTGCACGGCACCATCGACGCCGCCGGGTTGGCGAGTGTCCTGGCCGATCATGACGACTTCCCGTATTCGATCTGCAGCCATGTGCTGAACGAGCCGTCACCCCTCGACAACCAAGTGACGATCGCATCGCTGGTGATGGATCTGACCCGGCGCACCATGCTGGCCGGTTGGGGCAATCCGTGTCAGGCAACCTTCGCCGAATTCGCTCTGCCGGACCGTTGGTGAGGTCGCAGAACAGGACGCGTGCCCCGAGGGTAGATCTATGTTGAGAGAACTCGAGCTCAAGGGAAAGTATGAACGGTTCGGTTGGCCGGCCCAGCCCCGGCCGGACGTCAGGCCCCCCGAGGGGTGGAGCTTGCCCCTGATCACCTCCATCGGGCGGCCGCGCCACCACGTCGCCTCGCCGGACGGTGCGTGGCTCGCCTACCTGTGGGATCGAGCCGACGCCTCCGACCTGTACGCCTTGCCGACCGCCGGCGGGTGGCCGAACCGGCTGACTTTCGATCGCGAGCCTCGCCCCTATTGGTTGGATGAGGCGCCGGAGTGGTCCCCGGATGGGCGCTGGCTGGCCTTTACCGACCGGGATCACGTGTGGGTCGTCGAGGGCAGCGGCGGCCTGCCGCAGAAGATCAGCAGCTTCGCTGCCTGGTCGACCTCGCCGCGCTGGATGCCGGACAGCTACCACCTGTTGATCGGCCTGGAGCGCGACGACCGTTCGCGCATCCTGCTGACCGACCGCGACGGATCGTGGCCGCGGCCGATCAGCGAAGGCCCGGGCCACGACTTCAACCCCGAGCCATCGCCCGACGGCAAGCTGATCGCCTATCTCCATGGCCCGCTGGACGACCTCGAGCGGGGCGACCTGATGCTCGTCAACCTGGAGACCAATCGTGTGGTTCGGCTGAGCAGCGCCGGCGGCTGCGGCATCGGCCAGGTGAGCTGGTCACCAGATGGAAGACGGCTGGCCTTCACCAGCGAGCGCCCCGGCTTCTACGAAGTCTCTTTGATCGACGTCGACTCCGGCCAGGAACGGCAGGTTACGCATTTCGGCCATGATGTGGAAGAATTCGGATGGTCACCGGACGGATCACGCCTTGTCGTGACCGTCAACCGCCAGGGTTCGCTTGACCTGGCGGTGGTCGAAGTGGAAAGCGGCCGCGTCGACGATTTGCGCCGCGGACCAGGCGTCCACCAACGGCCGAGCTGGCTGCCCGACGGACGAACGATCACCTTCGAGTACGAAGACCCGCTGCACCCGGCCGATCTGTTCCGCATGGACGTCGAAACTCGCCACGTGACGCAGCTGACCTTCAACCATCCTCCGGCGCTGGCCGGCCTCGACCTGGTGATGCCGGAACCGATCAGCTACCGCAGTCTCGACGGGCTGGAGATTCCGGCCTTCCTCTACCGCCCGCTGCACCCGAATGGGGCAGCCATCGTCTATCCGCACGGCGGACCGACGTCGCAGTACATCCTGGAGTGGGACATCTGGGCCCAGTACCTTGTGGCCAAGGGTTACACCTGGCTGGCGCCCAACTTCCGCGGCAGCTCGGGTTACGGCATCGAGTTCGAGCGCGCCAACCACAATGTCTGGGGCGTGAAGGACACCGAGGACTGCCTGGCGGCGGCCGACACCCTGGCGGCGCTGCCCTGGATCGATCGCAAGCGACTGGGGATCTATGGCGCCAGCTACGGTTCCTACCTGGCGGTGTGTGCGCTGGCCTACGACTCCCAATACCGCTTCGCCTGCGCCGTGGCCAAGTACGGCGACTGCAATATCCTGACCTCCTGGGCCCAGGGCGAACGCGAAGCGCGCGAGGAGATGGAACGCATGATGGGCCATCCCGCCGTGCGCCGCGAGAACTACGACCGGGGCTCACCGGTGTGGCAGGTGGCCAAGGTCCGCGCGCCGATGCTGATCGTGCATGGGCTGCAGGACCCGATCGTCCATCCGCTCCAATCCGAGGAGCTGGTCGAGGCGCTCAAGCGCGAAGGCAAGACCTTCGAGTACCGCACCTACCCGGATGAAGGCCACGGGCTGTTGCTGCGCAAGAACCAGCTCGATTTCTACGGTCACATGGAGCGCTTCGTCGACTGGTACCTGCTCTGAATCTTCGCCGCTCATGGCCCCCGGGGCCGTTCACGCGCAGTCGTGGCTTCTGAGCTTTATGGAGAGACCGAAGGCCCCCACCCCTTGCCCCTCCCCCGTCGCGTGGTTTGTCCCGGATCGGAGAGCCGTTGGCGGGGGAGGGGATGTTATTCTTGAGAGGGTGGGGGAGCGAAGCTCCCCCACCCTCTCAATCTGTCACCCCCTCTCCGCATAGCTGCCGCGGGGAATGTGGCGCGGTCCGCGGAGAGGGGGAAGGGGGTGAGGTCAGGGACAAGCCATGAGAACCATTCCCTACGCCGACCTGACTTGGCCGGAGGTGGCGGCGCTGCCGCGGCAGCTGCCGCTGCTCATCCCTTTGGGGGACGAGCCTTACGATGTCGGGGCGGCGGCGCGCGCCCTGCGCGCCGACACTGTCGTGACGCTTCCGCCCGTCCCCTATGGCTTTCCCCAACCGGGCGGCCTGGGGGAGCTGACCGCCGGCCGCGGATTGCTGCGGCGAGTGCTCTTGGGTATCGTCCGCGAGCTGCGCGCCCAGGGTTTCACCCGCCCCGTTTTCCTGGACGGCATGGGCGTCGCCCGCCATGTCGACACCCGCGGCCTGCGCTTGCTGAAGACGACGATCCAAGGTCGACCCCGGTCCGCCGCGAAGAGGATTCGGGTTGAACCTCGCCATTCATCCGTCGGGCCCTGGCCGGCCGACCTCAGCCAGCGCGTCGTCGTGATCAGCACCGGGCACACCGAACAGCACGGGCTCCATCTCCCGCTGGAAACCGACACGCGCATCGTGGCAGCCATCGCCGACGGTCTGCGGGCGGCGGTGCCCGAGCGCGTCGTCTGCCTGCCGGCGTGGCCCTATGGCGTCAGCACGCACACGCGTCAGTATCCGGGGACTCTGAATCTCGGCGGACGAACTTTCGAAGATTTCTTCCTGGCGATGGTCGGCCATCTGGTGCGGCTGGGCGCGCGCTGCCTGCTGTTCTCCAACGGCCACGGCGGCAATCACTCGTTCCTGGTCAACACCGTCAAGTGGGCCGGCGAACGCTGGCCACAAGCCTTCATCGCCACCGAGTGGCTGCACACCACCGGACCTGCGCTCGATGAGCACCGCCAGTCGGAGATGGGCGGGATGGGCCATGCCTGCGAGCTCGAGACCAGCCTGCTGCTGCATCTTCGGCCGGAGGTCGTCTATCCCGAGCGGGCGCAGCGGGAGACCGATTTCATATCTACCTCGGAGTACTACATGGATTGGGTCGAAGGCGGCCGGCTGATCGCCAATCCCCCTTGGACGGACGACACCGTGACCGGCGCCTATGGCGACCCGACCGTGGCGACGGCCGACAAGGGCCGCCAGTGGTTGAAGGCGGCGGTGGACGAGAAGATCGAGTCGATCGACGAGGTGCTTGAACAGCAGCGTCGGCGCGAGCGCCGGCGGCGTGAGCAGGCGGCGTTGCCGGCTGGCGGGCGTTGACCTGCCGCAACGCGCTTCTATAATGAAGGGACCGCGGCGGGCGCCCGCCTGCCGCAGACAACCGCATGCCCCGCACCGCCCCTTCCCGCACTGCCCCCGATCCGTCGGACCGTCGATGACGACGGAGCCGGCCGCCCCCTCGCCCTCGAACCGTCCGCCGGCCCTCGCCGCACAACCGGCGTTCCCCAAGGAGAAGAGGAAGATGAACCGACGATATGCCGTGATCGCTTCGTTATGTCTTCTGGCGGTGATGGCCTCGGCCTGCACCGGCGCCGGAACGCCTGCCGCCGCGGAACCGTCGGTCGTTCGAATTGGCTGGGCCGGCAGCCCGGACACGCTCAACCCGGGGACGGCCCTGCTAGTCGAGGCTTACACGGTATTCGACCTGGTCTACAGCTCGATGGTCAGCCTCGACCTCGATGGCTCCACCTACCGTCCGGAGTTGGCCGAGAGCTGGGACGTCTCGGACGATGGATTGACCTGGACCTTCCACCTGCGCCCGGGGGCGACCTGGCATGACGGCGAACCGGTGACGGGCTCCGACGTAGCCTTCACCTACAACTTCTACGGCGCCCACGAAGATTTCCCCTATATGCCTGGGTACACCACCTACTTCGACAGCGTCGAAGCCGTCGACGATCAGACGGTCGCCATCCACCTGACCGAGCCGATCCCGAACATGGAGAGCCAGCTGTTCTACATGTTCATCCTGCCGGAGCACATTTGGTCGCAATACGAAGGCCAGGCGGCGGTCGAGTTCGAGAACGCCGAGATGATCGGCAGCGGTCCGTTCCGCCTGGTCGAGTACCGGCCCAACGAGTTCGTCCACCTGGCGGCGGTGAGGGACCACTACCTCACGCCGCCGGTCGTCGACGAAGTCGTGTTCCAGACGTTCGAGAGCCAGGACGCGCTGGTCCAGGCGCTGCGCACCGGCCAGGTCGACATGATCACCGAGATGCCGCAGACTGCCGTCGAGAGCCTGAGCCAGGAAGCCAACGTCGAAGTCGTCCATGCTCCCGACTTCCACCCGGACATCGCCGACATCATCTTCAACCAGGTGGCGCCGGAGGATTGTCCGCCGGACGACGGGGTGTGCAGCGGGCATCCGGCGTTGCTTGACCGGACGGTGCGGCAAGCGCTGGCGCACGCCACCGACAAGCAAACGCTGATCGACGTCGTCCTGCTCGGGCTGGGCGATCCGGGGATGACGCTCGTCCCCAACGCTCTGGGCAAGTACTACAACAGCGAGCTGCCGGACTTCGCCTTCGATCCCGCCGAAGCCAATCGTCTGCTGGACGAGGCCGGGTACCTCGACACGGACGGCGATGGCGTGCGCCAGATGCCGGGCGGCGGCGACCCCATCGTCTTGCGGATGAACTGGCCGGGCGACAGCATCACTGCGCCACGCGAGGCCGAACTGCTCAGCCAGATGTGGGGCGAGATCGGCGTGGACACCGAGCTGCAGGTGGTCGACGCCGACACGCTGGGCTCGCTGTGCTGCCCGACCTTCGACTTCGATGTCATCCTGTGGGGATGGGGCTCGGACCCCGATCCGAGCGCCCTGCTGGGCGTCATGACCAGCGACGAGATCGCCTCCGGCTACAGCGAGACCGGCTACAACAATCCGGAGTACGACGCGCTCTACGCTCAGCAGGCGACGGAGCTCGACCCGCAGACGCGCCAGGAGGTCATCTGGCGGATGCAGGAGATCGTCCACAACGACGTGGTCTACATCGTCCCGTGGTACGCCCAGGCGGTGCAGGCCTACCGCAGCGACCGCTTCCAGGGTTGGCTGACCGACCAACCGCTGCTGGCACTGCAAGACGTATCGTCGCTGGTCGTCGTGCAGCCCGTTCCGTAGCAGGATGCGGCAAGACATCTCGCCCACCTCACCCCCCGACCCCCTCTCCGCCGAGAGTGTCCGCACGCCAGCGGTATCGTGGCGGAGAGGGGGCCGAGGGTCTGGGGGATGGGGGGAGCTTTGCTCCCCCCATCCCCCAGAACGGAGCTCCTCTCCCCCTGCAGGAATCTCTGCAGCGCGAAGCGCGACCCAAGCAGGGGGAGCCCCTCCGGGGTGCTGCGCGAGGGCCAGGGGAGGGGGTTCGACGGGCGAGGCCACCCTGCGCCAGGATGCACGTTCGCTTCCCGGCCCGCTACCCTGCCGATGGCCGGCGCCAAGGACCGGGTGCGGCGCGCGAGGCCATTGTTGAGCGGACGCGCCAGCTTCTTGGTCCGCAGGCTCGCCTGGGCCGTCTTCACGGTCGCCTTCGTCATCGTCCTCAACTTCTTCTTGTTCCGCGTCCTCCCCGGCGACCCGGCGCGCGCCGGTGTGCGCGATCCGCGCCTGACGGCGGCGGCCGTCGAAGCGATCCGCGTGCGCTTCGGACTCGACAAACCGGTCATCAACTGTTTCGAGTCGCTCAACCCGCTGCGGCTGGGAAGCTGCCTGGTCAACCCGATGGAGACGCAGTTCTTCCGCTACGTCGCCAACCTGCTCCACGGCGACCTCGGTCTCAGCTACCACACCAACCGCCCGGTCAATGTGATGTTGGGGGAGGCGCTCGGCAACACGCTGCTGCTGATCGGGTTGGGCCAGATCCTGGCGATCGTTTTCGGCGTGGGTCTGGGGGTGATCGCCGCCTGGAAGGCGCGCACCCGGGTGGACTACTCGGCGCTGCTGTTCAGTCTGGTGGTCTGGAGCCTGCCCACTTTCTGGCTCGGAATCCTGCTCCTGTTCTGGGGCAGCCGCGTCGGGTTGCCGATCGGCGGGATGTACACCTACGGCGCCACCTTCGATTCGCCCCTGGAAGCTCTCGCCGACCTGCTGCGCCACCTGTTCCTGCCGACGCTGACGTTCACCCTGGTCTTCCTGGGCGAGTACATGCTGCTGATGCGGAGCACGCTGGTGGAAGTTCTGTCGGAGGACTTCATCCTGACGGCCAAGGCCAAGGGGCTGAGCACGTTCCAGATTCTGAAGGACCACGCCCTGCGCAACGCCATGCTGCCGATGATCACGATCATCGCCATCAACCTCGGCTTCACCGTGGCCGGCGCCATCCAGATCGAGACCGTCTTTTCCTGGCCGGGCCTGGGCGGGGCCATCTATCGGGCGGTCGAGCGCCGTGATTATCCG
Source organism: uncultured Anaerolineaceae bacterium (assembly GCA_964569445.1). Lineage (GTDB taxonomy): Bacteria > Chloroflexota > Anaerolineae > Anaerolineales > E44-bin32 > DATEVL01. Next base: position 14,282 of record CAZMVJ010000011.1, read on the forward strand.
ATGCTGCAGGGCGCCTTCCTGTTGATCGCCATCACCGTGATCCTGGCCAACTTCCTGGCCGACGTGTTGTACGCGCAGCTGGACCCGCGGGTGAGGGCCGAGTGACCGTCGACGCCGTCGCCGGCCGGCCGGCTCGCGGAGGTTTTGTACGGCGCTTAGGACGCAACCGGACGGCGCTCATCGGGCTGATCATGCTCAGCGGGGCGATCCTCATGGCGGTCTTCGCCGCCTGGCTGGCTCCCTACGACCCGTATGCCTCGCAGACCGTCTCTATCGGACAGATCTACCAACCCCCCAGCCCGCAGCATCCCTTCGGCACCGACGATGCCGGCGAGGACGTCCTCTCGAACTTCATCTACGGCTCGCGCGTTTCGCTGACGGTGGGGTTCTTCGCTTCCTTCATCTCGATCGCCATCGGAGGCGTGATCGGGATCTCCTCCGGTTATCTGGGCGGACGCACCGAGAACGTGTTGATGCGTTTCACCGACATCATGCTTGTCATTCCCGAACTGCCGTTGGCCATCGTCCTGGTGGCGCTGACCAGGCCCAGCCTGCTCAACATCATCTTCGTCATCGGCATCCTGGGATGGACCAGCACCGCCCGCCTGGTGCGGGCCCAGACGCTTTCCGTCAAGGAGCGTAAGTTCGTGACCCGCGCCCGCGCCATCGGCGCCAGCGACCGGTACATCGTCTCGCGCCACATCCTGGTGCTGGTGCTGCCCCTGCTCATCGCCAACACGGTCCTCGTCATTTCGTTGGCGGTGCTGAACGAGAGCACGCTGAGCTTCCTGGGCCTGTCGGACCCGACCGTCGTCAGTTGGGGGCAAATGCTCAACTACGCCCTGGCGCGCGGGGCGATGAGCACCGGCGCCTGGTGGGCGCTGGTGGCGCCGGGGCTCGGCATCGTCTGGGTGGTGCTTGGCTGCACGCTGCTCGGCCACGGGCTGGAGCGCATTCTCAACCCGCGCCTCGACTCGCATCACCTCGGCTCGACCGCGGGCATGGTGGCGCCGGCGGCCGAGCGTCACCCACCGGCGCAGCCCGTCCGATGAGCGACGCCCTGCATCCGGTCGTGCTGGAGGTCGAGGGCCTGACGGTCGAGTTTCGGCAGGCTGATCTGCCGGTGGTGCGGGCCGTCGTCGACGTCGATTTCACCTTGCGCGAAGGCCAAGTGCTGGGTTTGGTGGGCGAGAGCGGCTGCGGTAAGACGACGCTCGCCCTCAGCCTGCTGCGGCTGCTGCCGGGGAACGGCCGGATCGTCGGCGGACGCGTCGGATACCTGGGCCGTGATCTGCTCGATCTCTCCGAAAACGAAATGACCGCCATCCGCTGGCGCCACATCGCCATGGTCTTCCAGGGCGCCATGAATGCGCTCAACCCGGTGCGCACGGTCGGCGACCAGATCGCCGAGGCCATCCGGCGGCATCTGCCCAGGGTTTCGTCCCAAGAGATGGACGGCATGGTTCGGCGACTGCTGGATACGGTCGGCATCAACCCGGCCCGGCGCAACAACTACCCCCATCAATACTCCGGCGGGATGCGCCAGCGGGCGGTGATCGCCATGGCCCTGGCCTGCACGCCGACGATCCTGATCGCCGACGAACCGACGACCGCCCTGGATGTCATGATCCAGGCCCAGATTCTGCGGCTGTTGATGGAGCTCAAGGCCAAACTCGGCCTGGCCCTGATCCTGGTGACTCACGATCTCGGGGTGGTGGCCGAAATGTGCGACCACGTCCTGGTGATGTACGGCGGGGTGGTGGCCGAGGTCGGCACGGTCGAGGACATTTTCAACCAGCCGCGCCATCCCTACACCCAGGCCCTGCTCAAGGCCTTCCCCGACATCTCGCGCCCGGCGGAACGGATGGAGGCGATCCCCGGGACCCCGCCGCGCCTCGACCCGCCTCCTCCCGGATGTCGTTTCGCCGATCGCTGTTCCGCCGTGATGCCGCGTTGCCGGGTGGACGAACCGCCGGAGTACATCGTCCGCCCCGGACACCGGGCGCGCTGTTACCTGGTGGAGGGCGGATGACCGAGGCGCCGGTGATGGTCGTCGAGGATCTGCAGATCCTCTTTCCGGTGCGGGGCGGTCTGCTGCAGCGCACCCCGCCGAAACATGTCCACGCCGTCGACGGGGTCTCTCTCGAGCTGCGCCGGGGAGAGATCCTGGCGCTGGTCGGGGAGAGCGGCTGCGGCAAGACGACGCTGGCGCTCAGCCTGCTGGGCCTGGAACCGGCGACGGGCGGACGAATCGCCTTCGAGGGGCAGGACGTCACCCATTTGCGCGGCAAGGAGTTGAAGGCCCTGCGCCGGCGGATCCAGATGATTTTCCAGGATCCTTACGAGTCGCTCAGCCCGCGCATGAGTGTCGGCGATATCGTCGCCGAGCCGCTGGTCGTGCACGGAGTTGGCCGCGATCGCCAGGAACGCACCGAGCGCGTCCGCGCCGCCCTGGAGGACGCCGGCCTGCGTCCGGGGGCCGACTATGCCGCGCGCCTTCCGCACGAGCTCTCAGGCGGGCAGCGTCAGCGGGTGGTCATCGCCGCGGCGCTCGTGCTCGAGCCGCCGGTGCTGCTGGCGGACGAGCCGGTGTCCATGCTGGACGTCAGCATTCGGGCCGAGATCCTCAACCTGCTGGCCGAGCTGCGCGACCGCAGGGGCATCACCGTGCTGCTGATCACGCACGACCTGAGCACGGCCGCCAGCTACGCCGACCGCATCGCTGTGATGTATCTGGGCAAGATCGTCGAGCTCGGGCCGACGCGGGAAGTCTTGCGTTCCGCCAAACACCCCTACACGCGGGCCTTGCTCTCGGTGATCCCGGTCCCCAACCCGCGGCTGCGGCGGGAAGCGACGATTCTCGAAGGGGAAATCCCCAACCCGATCGACATCCCGTCCGGGTGTCGCTTCCATCCCCGCTGCCCAATCGTGCAGCCGCACTGCCGCGAGCTTGTTCCCGAGTGGCGGGAACTGGGGCCGGACCATTTCGCGGCGTGCCACGAGGCGTAGGTTTACCCTCCTGTCGAACCGCCTCTCTGACCCCCACCCCGCCCTCCCCCTGCACGAACGAGGAACCGCTCACATTCGAGCGAGGCAGGGGGAGGAAGGACTCTTCGAAAGGACGGGGGCGGGGAAGCCGGCCCGAGTGGCGGCGGGCCGCCGCCTGGAGCGAAATCTCGACCTCACCCCCTACCCCCTCTCCGCGGAGCGCGCACTCATATCCGGTCGCGCATGGCGGAGAGGGGGTAGACATTCTTAGGGATGGGGGAGCAAAGCTCCCCCATCCCTAAGAATCCACTCCCTCCCCCTGCGAGATGTGTCCTGTTTCAATGGCCCGCGAAGGCAGGGGGAGGGTTGGGGTGGGGGTGAGAAGGAGTTCGAATCAGGCTAATCCGCATGCGACTTCGGGCGTGTCTTGGGGGGCGGAGGAGATGCGTCCGGAGGCAATCGTAGGATAGCCACCGTCCCGGCCAGGAACGCGATTCCAGCCAGAGCATACAGAAGGAAGTAACCTCCGGCCGTGCTGCCGGTCAGGCGGTTGAACGGGTCGATGATCAGGCCGCCGCCGAGGCGCGCCAGACCGCTTCCGGCGGCGGTGGCAACGTTGGCCAGGCCGAGCATGCGCGCCGCCTCCATCCCCGGGACGATCTGAGTCGCCAGGGCCCAACTGGCGGTGAGGAAAACCCCGACGGAGACGCCGAGGATGCCGCCGGCAACGAGCGCCATCGTCGTCGAAGGCGCCAGCAGCAGCAGCGCCGTCCCCCCGGCGGCCGCCAGGCCGGCACCCGCCACCAGCCGTCGTCTCCCGACGCGATCGGCGAGCCATCCGGCCGGCAGCGCCACCAGAATGAGGCCGATGCCCATCAGCGCCGAGAGATCGCCGACGAATCGTTGTGCCCGGGCTTCAGGCAGTTGCAGGACGTCGATGACGAAGAAGAGCAAGAAGGTGTTGAGCGCAATGAAACCGCCCCACACCAGCACCCGGTTGACGAACCACGGTCCAAACGACGGGTAGCGTTGGCGGTCGAAGCGGAAAGCGCGCCGCAGGCTGAACCCCGCCGCGGGCACCGGGGTGGCGGCGGGCGTCGAGCGGCGGATCGTCACGGCGACGATCGCCACGGCCACCGCGACCGTGGCGGCGGCGACGCTCACCGCAGCAAGAACCCGGCCGTCACCGACGAGGCGGCCTGAGATCTGCCGGCCGACGACGAAGGCCAGGATCTCCAGTGCCGATTTCCAACCGGAGGCCGCCCCGCGCTGGATTTCCGGCACATGATCCGGCAAGAGGGCCTGGCTCGGGGATTGAACGGTGTTGGAGGACAGCTGCATCAGCAAGAGTAGAACGAGCAGGGACGCCAGGCCCGGGGCGACGGCCACCAGGTAGAGTGTGGCGATCAGGGCCGCCCCGCCGCCGATGACGTACGGCAGACGCCGCCCCCAGCGCGTGCGCGTCCGGTCGGAGAGGTCGCCGATGATCGGCTGCCACACAATGGCGACGACCAAACCGGCGAAGGTGATCAGCCCGAAGACGGTGTTCTTGATCTCGGGGGCGATGGCGAGCGTGCGGTGACCCAATACCGCCGGCTCGAGAGTGTTGGTCACGACACCCAGCGCGAAGGCGCATGCGTTGAGGGCCACGAGGCGATACCATGGGAGACTGGTTGATGAGGACTCACCCCCACCCCAACCCTCCCCCTCACGGGGGAGGGGGCCGGGCGCCCTCTCCCTTTCAGGGAGAGGGTTGGGGTGAGGGTGGATCATCATTTCGTTCCCCGCCGTCGAATCGGATTCCGCTTGTAGTAGTCGCACCATTTTGTCACCGGGCACCGCTCGCAGGCCGGGCGGCGGGCCTGGCACACCTCGCGCCCGAGACGGATCAGGTTGAGGTGAGCGGCTTTGTAGGTCTCGGGCGGGAACTCGGCGGCCAGCAGCTGGTGCGATTGTTCGGCGGTGACCTTGGACGGCCGCAGGCCGAGGCGTCCCGCCACCCGTTGGATGTGGGTGTCGACCGGGAAGGCCGGCATGTCCAGCGAGAACAACATGACGATGGCGGCCGTCTTTGGCCCGACGCCCTTGAAGCGAAGCAGCCACTGGCGCACCTCGGACGGCGGGCGGGCGCGCAAGAACTCCAGGTCCAGCCGGCCGCGCTCGGTCGTGATCTGCCGCAGGACATTCCGAATGCGCGGTCCTTTCTGATTGGCCAGACCGGCCGGCCGGATGGCGGCGATCACCGAGCGCGACGGCGCATCGCGGACGGACTCCCAGGTGGGGAAGCGGCGGCGCAGCGCCTCGAAGGCGCGATCGCGATTGCGGTCGTTGGTGTTCTGGGAGAGGATCGTCGAAACCAGCTCGTCGAGCGGCGGCAGGGGATGGCGCCAGACCGGTTCGCCGTAGACCTCGAGCAGACGCTGGTGGATCGCCAGGGCTCGCCGGGAGAGCGGCTTCACGCGCGGATTATACGTCGGGCCGCTTCGACTGCGGGCCTCGCCTCCGGCTCGGCCCTCCGCTCAGCGCGGAGGAACTTCGCATGGAGGTGTGTGACCTCCCTGAGCGGAGCGCTGAGCCGAAGCAGGGCGAGGCTCAGCGCGCAGTCGAAGGGCCGCTTGGGCTTCGACTGGCAGTGCGTCTTCGGGGCGACCCTCCGCGCCGCGCGCAGGAGGGGCCGTTGACCCCGCGACGAAGCCTGCTATACTAATCGCAGTCACCCAGCGACACCGACGCCCCACCACCACAGCTCCCAGGGGCGATCCCATCCGCCGGAGATTTGCTGGAACGACCCCCCTGACGCATCCGCGCACTCCCCTCGACCGTCGGAGCCCAACCCATCGGAGAGTCCCACCCGGCGCGGCCGGGAGGATCTCCCGGAGAGGCCACTCTTGATCCGTCTTTTCTTCGCCACCGATGTCCATGG
>CAZMVJ010000011.1:20292-21900 GCA_964569445.1 uncultured Anaerolineaceae bacterium
TACGGCCGGACGCTGTGCCTCAACCCGGGCAGCATGTACGAGCAGGGGGTGCTGCACGGCGCCGTGGTGGAACTGAAAGACCACAAAGTCGGCAACTACGTCCTGACGACCGGATGAGAAAAACCCCGGAACGGAAAGGAGGCGTCATCGAACCTTGAGCGCAAGACGACCGGTGGAAGGGCGGTGCGCCGCGATCAGGCGGTCGCCCACCCGGTCGGTGATCGGTTGCAGGTGCTGCTCAACTCGGAAGCCGCGCGGGACGGGTCCCGATCCGGAGCCGAACCTCGGCCCAGGATGCCGCCGCCGCGTGAACCCGCAAAGGAGTCTGACGATGAGCGAAGCGACTCTGTTTGTGCGCAAGGCCAGCGGCCTTGTGCGCGCGTGGTCGGGTTTCGACGCGTTCATCTACGCCACTTTCTCGATCAACCTGATCACCCTCGGCCTGTTTATCTTCTCCTATTGTTGGTATTTCACCGGCAACCTGGCGACGGCGGTCGTCGTCGGCGGGATCTTTACGATCTTCGAAGTCATCGTCTACGCCAGTCTGATCTCGGCCATGCCGCGCGCCGGCGGCGACTACGTCTGGCAGAGCCGGATCCTCGGCCGCGGCCTGGGCTTCCTGCTGGCCGTCACCGGGTGGTGGTTCATCCTGTGGCTGTGGGTGCCGCTCTATGGCCAGATCCTGTCGTACGAGTTCCTGACCCCGATGGCGGCGCTGCTAGGGGCGCCGGCGACGGCTGTGTGGTTCAGCGGCACCAGTGAAGGCCTGCTGCTGGGGATGGCGCTGGTGTGCGTCATCGTCTTCATCTACATCGCCGTCGGGATGAAGTGGTATGCCCGCTTCCAGAAGCTGTGCTTCTACATGGGCATGATCGGGCTGGGATTGGTGTTCATCCTGCTGCTGACGGGGAACAAGGAGTCGTTCATCGCCGGCCTGAACGCCAACCTGCCGGCGTTGTATGGTGTGCCGCCCGGCGACTACTACGCGGCGACGATCGCTGCCGGGACGGAGGCCGGGGCGACCTTCGCCCCGCTGGGGACGTTGGCCCTGGGGGCCAGCTTCGCCCTGATCCCGATGATGGTCTTCTTCAACCTGTGGCCGAACTGGGGTTCGACGCTGTACGGCGAAGTGCGCGGAGCTTCCGACTACAAGCGCAACTTCTGGGGGATGGCGGCCGCCATCATCGTCACCGCCGGGCTGGCGCTGGTCCTGTTCGCGCTGATCGACAAGACGATGGGTTGGGACTTCTACATCAGCGCCAACGGCGCCTTCTGGAGCAACGTCTTCTACGGCACGGCCGTACCGATTCCGGTTTGGCCGTACCCGGTGCAGTTCGCCACCTTCCTGACGACCAGCCGGGCGCTGCAGCTGCTGGTGGTCTTCCTGGTCGGGATGTGGTGGTTCGGCTGGTCGGGGACGGTTTTCCTGTCCTCGACCCGCGTCATCTTCGCCGCCGCCCTCGACCGGATGCTGCCGGAGTGGGTGGCCAAGATCGAGCCGCGCACCCGCACCCCGATCTACGCGCTGCTGCTGATGGTCATCCCGTCGCTGATCATCTCCTACCTGTACGCCTACAACATCTTGAACTTCAAGTCGATCGTGCTCGA
>CAZMVJ010000011.1:22000-26913 GCA_964569445.1 uncultured Anaerolineaceae bacterium
GGTCTTCGTCGGCCGGCGGCTGCTGGCCGGCGACCGGGTGCCGCTGGTGGCCTCGATGGGCCTGGTCTTCTTCGTGTTCCTCGACTGGCTGCTGGTCGAGTGGTTCTGGGACCCGGGCTACCTGTACGGCATCGGCTGGCAGAACAGCACGTCAATGCTGTTCATGCTGATTATGTACGCCCTGGCGGCGGTGATCTACTTCGGCTTCAGCGCCTACCGCCGGCGCCAGGGGATCGATGTCGACAAGGTCTACAAGGAGATCCCGGTCGAGTAGGACCCGTCTCGACGTCCGGCCCTCCCTTTCGGTCGAGCTTCCCGGAAGCTTCAAGCTTCCGGGAAGCTTCGCCGCAGGGGGGGATCAGCCGGAGGTGGATTGACGACCGGGGGGGACGTGCTATAGTAGGCCATCGGCCTTGCAGCACGTTCACCCTAAGAGCGCATATTCCCCCCCATAGGACGTCATGAGGCATGAGGCGCGGCCTACGGCCGTTCCCTCGTATCCTGCCTCCGGAGGTGAAGCGCAGCGATTGACAGACAGCTTTCCACGCAACTGACCCGACAGTCCACTCAACTATCGCAATCCGTAGGAGGATGAGATGAGAGTCCGATGGAACAAGGTTGTACCGGCGACGATCGCCGTCCTGATGTTGCTGGCGGCGTGCACGCCGGCCGCCACCCAAGCGCCGGCACCTGCCGCCACCCAGCCGCCGGCAGCAGCCGCCACCGAAGCCCCAATGGTCGATCCGATGGCGGATCTGATCGCCGCGGCCCAGGCCGAGGGCATGCTGAGCACAATCGCCCTACCGCGCGATTGGTGCAACTACGGTGAGGTCATAGACAGCTTCACCGCCAAGTACGGCCTCGAATACAACGGGCTCCTTCCGGACGGTGGCTCTGGTGATGAGATCGAGGCCATCAAGGCCAACCAGGGCAACACCGGCCCGCAGGCGCCGGACGTGATCGACGTCGGCTTCGCCTTCGGTCCATCGTCCCAGGCTGAGGGGCTGCTCCTGCCCTACAAGGTCGCCACCTGGGACACGATCCCGGATGACGTCAAAGACCCGGATGGCAACTGGTACGGTGACTACTACGGCGTGATGTCGTTCATGGTGAACACGGACATCGTCGAGAACGTACCCCAGGACTGGGCCGACCTTCTCAATCCTGAGTACGAGTCCATGGTTGCCCTCTCCGGTGACCCCCGCGTTTCGAACCAGGCCATTCAGGCGGTGTTTGCGTCTGCCCTGGCCAACGGCGGCACACTCGACAACGCCCGACCTGGCCTGGACTTCTTCGCCGATGTCAACTCCGGCGGGAACTTTGTCCCGTTGGTCGCCAACAACGGCCTGGTGGCGAAGGGCGAGGTCCCCGTCCGGATCACCTGGGACTACAACGCTCTGGCTGGGAGAGACAGCTTCTTCGTCGATCCCAACGACCCATCGACCGCCAATCCGCCTGTCGAGGTGGTCATCCCGGCCACCGGCCGTTTCGGCGGCGTCTATGTCCAGGCGATCAGCGCCTACGCCCCGCATCCGAACGCGGCCAAGCTGTGGATGGAGTATCTGTACTCGGATGAGGGACAGATCCTTTGGATGAAGGGCTACTGCCACCCGATCCGCGAAGCCGATCTGCGGGCCCGCGGGGTTATCCCGGAAGACATTCTCGCTAAGCTACCGGATGTCTCCGGAGCGGTCTTCCCCACGGTCGCGCAGCTGGATGCGGCCAAGGCTCTCATCACCACCAACTGGGACGCAGTCGTGGGAGCCAACGTCGTTACGCCCACCCCTGGGCCTTAGCTTCCTGAGGTGAACCGGCAGGCCCGGCAGGCTTCACAGCCTGCCGGGCCTGCCTCGATACCCCATGGCCTCAGCGGGTTCGATCCTTCGCCCTGCGCAACGACAGATCTCCCTTGCCTGGTTGGGCCTGCTTCCTTTCCTCATCTTCACTTTCGCATTCCTCATCGCCCCTTCCTTTTCCCTCCTCCTCGGGAGTTTTCGGGACAGCCAGGGCGCGTTGACTCTGAAGAACTTTCTCGATCTGTCGGTGCCGTTTATCCGGAATGCCTACTGGTTGAGCATTCGAATCAGCGCCGTGACCGCCGTGCTCGGCGGGGTGCTGGGCTTCCTGCTCGCCTACGCGCTCGTCCTGTCCGGCGTGCCGGTGTGGGTGCGCACAGGACTCATCACCTTCTGCGGCGTCGCTTCGAACTTCGCCGGCGTCCCCCTGGCCTTCGCCTTTGTCGCCGTTCTCGGGCGCACGGGGGTGATCACGCAGTTCTTTAGAGAATCGTTGCACATCCAGATCTACCAGCACGGTTTCAATCTCTACAGTTTCGCCGGACTGAGCGCCACCTACTTGTATTTCCAGTTGCCCTTGATGGTGTTGATCATGGCGCCCGCCCTCGACGGGATGAAGCGCGAATGGCGCGAGGCGTCTGAGAATCTCGGCGCATCTTCCCTGCAATACTGGCGGCTCGTCGGGTTGCCGATCTTGATGCCGACGATCCTGGGGACGATGATCCTGCTCTTCGGTAACGCCTTCGGCGCCTACGCCACCGCCTACGCTCTGACCGGAGGCTCTCTACCCCTGGTAACGATCCAGATCGGCGCCCAGATACGTGGGGACGTGCTGCACAACCCTGGCCTGGGCCACGCTATGGCGCTGGGGATGGTCGTGGTCATGGCAGTTTCGATTGGTCTCTACACCTGGCTGCAGCGTCTCTCGGAGCGCTGGCTGAAATGAAGCGCGGCAGTCTCTGGGGATGGTTTTGGGTGCTGCTGGGGACGGCCTACTTCGTGCTGCCGCTCCTCGGCGCTTTTCAGTTCTCGCTGGAGATGCGCCGCGGGGTTCTCAGTTTCACTGCGTATGAGAGGGCTTTTGCTGACCCGGAGTTCTGGAAGACGTTCCTTTTCTCGAACGAGATGGCCCTCGCGACGATCTTCGCCAGCCTGGCGCTGATCGTCCCGACGGCCTTCTGGGTCCACCTGCGCGTGCCGCAATGGCGGCCGGTGGTCGAGTTCATCACGCTGATGCCGTTCGTCATCCCGGCCATCATCCTGGCGTTTGGGATTATCAGGCTCTATAAGAGCCCGATCGCCATCGGCGGCTTCACCATCATGCAAGCGCCGACGAACACAGCTCTCGGGACGAACTTGCTGCTCGTCGCCGGTTACGTTGTGTTGGCGATGCCGTACATGTACCGCGCCGTCGACGCCGGGCTGAGGGCGATCGACGTGCGGACGCTCACCGAGGCGGCGCTAAGCCTGGGCGCCGGATGGTTCACGATCATCGTACGGGTGATTCTCCCCAACTTGCGGGCGGCCTTGCTCAGCGGGGCGCTGCTGACGTTCGCCATCGTTGTCGGCGAGCTCACCCTGGCCAGTTTCCTGGACCGCCCGGCCTTCGGGCCGTATTTGTGGCTGCTCGGCCAACATCGCGCCTATGAGCCGGCGGCACTTTCCATCATCTCCTTTGGCCTCACCTGGGTCGCCATGGGGATAATCTACCTGGTCAGCCGGGGGCGTGGCGGCCAGGGGCAGGTGGCCGGGGCTCGCTGAGCCGGCTCACCCACGCGGGGATCGATCATGGGCTTTCTCGACCTGACCAATATCCGCAAGACCTTCGGTGCTGCCGACGCCGTGACCGACTTCAATTTGGAGGTCGAGCGCGGTGAGTTCGTCTCGTTCCTCGGCCCCAGCGGCTGCGGCAAGACGACGACGCTGCGGATGATCGCCGGCTTCGAGCAGCCGACGTCGGGACAGATCCGCATCAACGGCGCCGACGTCACCCGCAAGCCGCCCAACCAGCGCAACGTGGGCATGGTCTTTCAGGCGTATGCCCTATTCCCCAACATGAACGTCGCCACCAACATCGGGTTCGGCATGAAGGTCACGCGACGGCCGAAGGACGAGATCGCCGCTCGGGTGCAAGAGATGCTGGCGCTGATCCGCATGCCTGAGCTGGGCGACCGATACCCCTACCAACTCTCCGGTGGTCAGCAGCAGCGGGTAGCTCTCACCCGGGCGTTGGCCATCCAGCCGCAGGTTCTCCTGCTCGATGAACCGCTGTCCGCCCTGGACGCCAAGATCCGCGTCGAGCTGCGCGGCGAGATCCGGCGCATCCAACAGCAGTTGGGCATTACGACGATCTATGTCACCCACGACCAGGAGGAGGCGCTGTCCCTGTCGGATCGCGTCGTCGTCATGAACGCTGGCCGCATCGAGCAGATCGGCGGTCCATTCGAAATCTACAACTACCCCAGCACGACGTTCGTGGCCGGGTTCGTCGGCACCCTCAACCAGCTGCGCTGCACCGTGGAAGACCCGGCTTCGGCCCGGTTGAGTTTCGACGGACAGTCGTTTTTCGCAGGGAATCCGATCTCGGCCGCCAAGGGTCAGTCCGTTTTGGCCATGCTCCGGCCCGAGGAACTTCGCTTCGGAGTCTCGGAGGGCGAGAACCAGCTGCACGGCGTCATCGAACGGGTCACGTTCCTGGGGGCGATCGTACGGATGCAAATCCGGCTCGGCACGTCGATCGTCACCCTGGACGCGTTGAACGAACGGCGCCTGACGTTGCCAAAGGTGGGAGAGACTCAGACGGTCTCGTTCCCGGCGCATGCGGTCTGGGTTCTGCCGGAGGCGTAGCCCCGCCAGCCGCGGACGGCCAAAAGAAAGTTAGCGCCGGCCCTGAGCGTAGCCGAAGGGGCCGGCGCTGTTGTGAAGGGAGAACCTGGGATGCAAGCGTCGTTGAACACGCCACGCCCGACGGATTGGAGGGGGTCCCTGCAATCCGTCCTGCTGATGACCGCCGGAACTCTGCTGATGGTCGTGTCCTTGACGGTCTTCCTGGCGCCGTCGGGGATCGCGCCGGGGGGCGTCTCCGGCACCGCCGTCATCCTCAACTCTGTCTTCGGC
>CAZMVJ010000012.1:0-4129 GCA_964569445.1 uncultured Anaerolineaceae bacterium
TGATGCCCAGCGACTCGGCGGTGGCGTCGTCGCCGACGGCCGGCGCCCGCGTCTGAAAGGCGAGCGCCACGGCATGTTGGGCGCTCCCGGCCGCCTGCTGGATGGCGTCGAGCGACGCCGGCACGTCCAGCGAGCGTCCGATGACGGCGTTCTGAAACAGGTCGAGCTGGCGCGTGTCGTCGTTGAAGATGAAGCGGGCGTTCTCCGGCGAGCGTTCGAGTTCGGGCACCAGTTCGGTCAGCATCGGGATCAGGACGGCCTCGTCCAATCCAACAACCAGGCGGGCCGGGCCGCCGTCCTCGACGCGGCGGAAGCGGATCAGCCCGGCCAGCTCTTCGGGTTCGAAGACCCACGGCCCGCCGCCGTCGGCCGTGAGCGAAAAGGGCTGGGAGAGCAACTGCCGGGCGACCTCCGCCTGGGCGGAGGCGTCCAAAATGGCCGGAGCCGTCTCGCGCACCGGCAGGTCGATGACGGCGTCGGTCATCCCGGCGGTGGCGCCGGCGAGCGAGTCGAGCGTGGCGGAGACGTCGAGTTGGCGGCCGACCTGGCCGGCGGTCACTTGCACCTCACGCCCGTTGATGAGCACCCCGGCTTCGACCGTGGGAAGATCGATCTGCGCCGCCAGGCCGTCCAGAACCTCGGCGGCGACGCGTTCGTCGAAGATCAGAATCGGCGGGAGCACGACGCCGCGGAACCAGGCGTCGAGCTGGGTGGCGGTTTGCGCCAGCAGTCCGCCCGATCGTCCAACCGACAGGGCGGCCGAAGCCATTGCCGGCGTATCCAGTATGGAGCCCGCTTCGCCCGGGGCAGTCGTCCACACCTGCGAACCATCGCGCAAGGCGAGCCGCCCGGTGATCGGATAGGAGATCTGCCCGGCCAGGGCCGCCTCGATTTCCGGCTGCGACAACCCCGAGACGTCCACGCTCCCGACATACACGCCCGGCAAGGCCGAGCCGCTGTAGAACAAGCGGATGCCGCCCACGAGCAGGACGATCCCTGCCGTGAAAGCGCCGAAAGCGAGAAGGCCCGCCGTCAGCAGGCGGGCCGCCCACGTCGTCAGGTCCTGCCGGGGTTGTTGCAGCGTCGACGCTTGGTGCATGAGGATTCGAGCCGCGGATTATATCAGCCGGGTTGCTGGCGTGGAGACCAGGAGGCGCAGGGCGCTGGCATGAGCTGCGTCAGGAGGAGGCACGTCATTCCCGCGAAGGCGGGAATCCAGAACGCGCAAGGGCCTGGGCCCCCGCCTCCCCTGCGGGACGCTAAGCGCGGGACGCGGGGGCGACATGCGTTCTCGTCCCGCGGCTTCTCTCCAACTTCTCAGGGTTCGAGGTAAACCCGCACGCTGGTGTAGTGGCGCACCGCCGGAGGATGCAGCCCCCGCTCAGTCACGGCGACATAGGCATATTGGCCGAAAGGCACGCTGTACGGGACCTGTGCCTGAAATGTGCCCAACTCGCCGAGGACCGGGGCTTCGACCTCGACTTCGGTCGAGGCGATCACTGCGCCGGAACGGTCGAGCACTTCGATCAGGAGTGGCAGATCCTCGTCCAGCCAAGCGGCGCCGCTGACGGAGATGACCCCGCCGCGAATAGCGCGGTCGGCGCGGGGGGAGAACAGCGTGAGCTTCTCGGCGACCGCCTGATTGGTGTGGACTCTGGCCGGCCCGACCGACAGGAAGACCACCGGGCGGGTCGCAATGTGCTCGAGCTTGCCGGTGGTGTAGCCATTGATGCTGACCTCCACCAGGCCGGCCTCGGCCACGCCCGACAGGCTGAAGGGAACCGTGAGGACGAATTGCCCGGCCGCCCCGTCCTGAGCCAGCAGGTAGGTCGACGTGCGCGCCAGTACCTGGCCCTGTTCGCCGATCAGGCGCACGAAGACCTTGCCCTGGGAGCTCGGGCCGCCCCAGCCGGCGACGCGCACCGGGCTGACGACCTGCGACCCCGGGCCGGGCGCCTCGATGATGATGCGCTCTTGCGGCAGATTCAGTGAGATGCGCGTCGGCGTCGGGGACGAGACGAACTCGGGCGGCTCGAGCACCAGCGCCGGCGTGCCGTCGATGACAGGCTGAGGTGTGGACTGCGCCGGCGGCGCCGGGGTGAACGTCGGCGTGGCTGCAGCCGGCTCGGGCGATTGGGCCGGGATATCGGTCGAGCTGCCGCACGCGGCGAGCACCAGCATCGCCGCGCCGCTGACGATCAGGCGAAGGCGGCTCAGCCGAGGGTCGTCCACACTTCGAGCTTGGCGGTGACGCGCCGAATGACTTCGTCGGTGAAGTCGGTCGTGCTCGACTGTCCGCCGAGGTCGGGAGTGGCCAACCCCTGGTAGACGGCCTCGAACACCGCTTCGTAGATGGCCCGCGAGGCGCGCCCGGCCTCCGGCTGCGGGAGATAAGTGAGCAGGGCCGCCCCGGCCAGGATCATCGCCATCGGATTGGCGACGTTCTTTCCCTGCAGCGCCGGGGCAGTGCCGTGGGGCGCTTCGGCGACGACCGCCTGCACCGCCAGTCGATCGGCATCGAACGCCAGGATCATCGACTCGGAGCCGGCGATCGACCCGTACATCTGGAGCACCAGATCGGACAGGCAGTCTCCATCGCGGTTCAACGCCGGGATGACCATGGCTTCGCCGCTGCTGCGCAGCAGCAAGGCGTAGGTGGCGTCGATCAGCTGCGGCTCATAGCGGACCGCCGGGTGTCGGGCGGCCGCTTGATCGAGCTCTTCCTTGAACATCCCT
Organism: uncultured Anaerolineaceae bacterium; assembly: GCA_964569445.1. Taxonomy (GTDB): domain Bacteria; phylum Chloroflexota; class Anaerolineae; order Anaerolineales; family E44-bin32; genus DATEVL01. The sequence continues at coordinate 2,737 of CAZMVJ010000012.1, forward strand.
TCGTAGATCGGGCTGACGGTGAACTTCGGCCCGCCGAAGACCTTGGCGCCGGTCTTCTCGGCGTGCTGGAAGGCGAACTCGGCCACCGCCCGGCAGGTCGAGCGGGTGATGCGTTCAGTGCGCAGCGCGACCTCGTCCCCGTCGGGTGTGGTCTCGCGCCACTCGCGCGCGCCATAGGCGTCGCCCACGGCCATGCGCACGACCGAGATCGGCGCGTGCACTCCGCCCAGGGGGCGGACGTTGGGCAGCCGCCGCCCGGTGCGCAGGATGACGGTGCCGTCGATGGCCTCGCGCAGCAGGGCGTTCGGACTGCCGACGTCGTCGCTGCTGGGCCAGGGAAGGGACCCCGGCCGGGCGCCATCCCAGCCGGCGTCGATCGGCCGGCCCGACGCCCCAGCGGGAGCGACCCCGGCCGGCGTGATCGTAGCCGCCTTGAGACCCAGCCCGGTGCGCCGAATCGCCTGGGCGGCATCGGTGATGACCTGGTTGGCAGTGCGGCGGCGGCTTTCCAGACTGAGATCGAAGTGCTCGAAGCGCAATGGCAGTCGCACCACGGAAGGATCGAGCACGCGCAGAGCTTGCTCGAGCAGCTCCTGGCCCGTCTGATCGCCGTCAAGGACGACGATCTCCGGTGCATCCGCGCTGGCCGATGGCGCCGGAGCGACGGTCGGGGAGACGGCAGTCATCCTAGTGCCCCGTTCCGTAAATAGCTTGGTTGTGTCTGTCCGTGGTGCTTAGGGGCAGAGCCTTTCGTTTGGACCGCCACCCCCGAGCTCGATCCTTGCCAAGTTCGAATCGCCTTTGTCAACTTATCTGCGGAACGGGACACCAGATCAGACCCCCGTGATGACTGCGCGGTAACCGGCGACCGCCAGGAACAGGCACAGGCCACCGTACACCAGCGAGGCCGTGCGGTCGTCGCGGCCTTTGCTGATGGCGTAGTACGCCGGGAGGGCGAGCACGGCCGTGACGCCATACAGCAGATGAACGCCTCGGGCCGGGCGCTCGCCGGCTGCGTACAGCGCCATTCCCAGCACGGCCTGCGCCAGCGCCAACAGTTCGCCGATGGCGAAGATACCGAAGGCGGTCCCGGAGACTCCCCGGCGTCGGGCGGCGGCCACCAGACTCCAAACGGCGGCGATCACCATGAAGAGAATGAAGCTCGTGGCCAGGCGGGCGTGAATCTCGGAGGGGTCCATCGGCGAGGGAGTGTAACACCACAAGCTTCCCGCGAGCTTTTCACCCCGCGGCCTTCCATTGGGCATTTCGCGAAGGCCGCGGGGCATAGCTCGCGGGAAGCTGCCGGTTCAGTTCAACCCGTAGATCTCCCCGAACTTACTCTCGAGGTATTTGAGATAGGGCGCCGCCGAAAGCCCGCCGCCGATGACTCGCT
>CAZMVJ010000012.1:4229-26858 GCA_964569445.1 uncultured Anaerolineaceae bacterium
CTCTCGAGGTATTTGAGATAGGGCGCCGCCGAAAGCCCGCCGCCGATGACTCGCTTCAGCAGGTCCGTCGCTTCGAATTTCGAGCCGTGGCGGTGGATGTTCGTGCGCAGCCAGCCGAGCAGCTGGGAAAAATCCGATCGTTCGATCTGCTTGGGCAGGTCGGGCAGGTCGGCGTTGATCTTCTCCCACAACTGCGCCGCCACCAGGTTTCCCAGCGCGTAGGTCGGGAAGTAACCGAGGATACCGGCTGACCAGTGCACGTCCTGCATTACACCCTGGGCGTCGTTGAGAGGGGTCAGGCCGAGGTAGTCGCGCATCTTGTCGTTCCATGCCGCCGGCAGATCGGCCACCGACAGCTTGTCCTCGGCCAGCGCGATCTCCAGCTCGAACCGCAGCATGATGTGCAGGTTGTAGGTCGCTTCGTCGGCTTCGACCCGGATCAGCGACGGCTCGACCTTGTTGATGGCACGGTGGAAGGAGGCCAGATCGACGTCGGCCAGCTGTTCCGGGAAAAACTGCTTGAGGCGCGGGTAGAAGCCCTTCCAGAACGGCAGGCTGCGGCCGACCAGGTTTTCCCACAGGCGCGACTGCGACTCATGGATGGCCAAGGACGAACCGCCCAGCAGCGGCGTCCGGTCCAGCTCGGGCGGCGATCCCTGCTCGTACAGGGCGTGACCGGTCTCGTGCATCGTGGAGAAGATCGAGGACGACAGTAGATTGGGATAGAGCCGGGTCGTGATGCGGACGTCCCCGAGTCCGAAAGTCGTCGTGAAGGGATGGGCCGATTTGTCCTGCCGGCCGCGTTCGAGGTCGTAGCCGAAGGCGCGGGCGACCTCGATTCCGAAGTCCCACTGTTTCTGGATGTCGTAGTCGCGATGTAGCAGGCTGTTGTCGACGGCGCGGCCGCGTTCGGTGATGGCGCGAACCAGGGCCACCTGGCGCGGGCGGAGCTCATCGAACACCGCCTTGACCTGCGGCATTTTCAAGCCGCGCTCGAAGTCGTCCAGCATCGGATCGTAGGGATGGTCGTAGGGCGCGAAGAACTCGGCGTAGGCCCGCCGCAGGCGCATGACCTCCTGCAGATGGGGGCGGAAGGCGGCGAAATCGTTGGCCGGCCGGGCCTTCGACCAGGCGTCGTGCGCCATGGCGGTGACGCGGCTGTTCTCGGCGACGTAATCGGCGGGCACGCGGCGAGCCTTGTCGAGGTCGTGCGCCACTTTGCGGACCAGGCAGGCGTCGTCCGAATCCGGATCGAGCCCGGCGGCGGCGGCCTGGCCGGCCTGCAAGGCCTCCCCCATTTCGTCCGAGGTGAACTTCTCGTGGGTCAGACGGTTGATGGTGCTGAGCTGCGCCGCCCGGTTGGCGGCGCCGCCGCTCGGGAGATTGACCTGCTGGTCCCATTCCAGCACGGCCGCCGCCGTGTGCAGATCGAAGATTTCGCCCAGCAGCGTTCGAAGGTGTTCGAGAGCCTGTGGCATCGTTTCTCCTTGAAGCTTCCCGGAAGCTTCAAGCTTCCGGGAAGCCGTGGGTTCAGGCGCCGCGCCCGTGCGGGTTGGCGCCGCGCAGCGCCGCCAGGACGTTGGTTGCGATTTCGATGGCAACGCGTGACTGCGCCTCGACCGTCTGTGCCCCCAGGTGGGGGGTGGCCACGAGGCGCGGATGATGGAGCAACGCCAGGTCCCGCGGCGGTTCCTGGGCGAAGACGTCGAGCGCTGCGCCGGCCAGGCGACCCTCGTCGAGCGCCTGGTGCAGCGCCTGCTCGTCGATCAATCCGCCGCGTGCGGCGCACACCAGGCGGGCGCCGGGCTTCATGCCGGCAATCGCCGACCGGCCAAAGACGCCGCGGGTCTCGGCCGTCAACGGCAAATGCAGGCTGACGTAGTCGCTGCTCGCGAGCAGCGCTTCCAGGGAAGCGGGCTCGGCGCCGCCGGCGCGGATGGCGTCATCGTCGAGATAGGGATCGAAAGCCAGTGGTGACATGCCGAAGGCCGCCGCTCGCGCGGCGACGGCCCGGCCGATCCGGCCGAACCCGACCAGGCCAAGCGTCTTGCCCTCGAGCTCGCTGCCGATCATGGAAGCCTTCGGCCACTCCCCGCGCCGCAGCGCTGCATCGGCGGCGGGAATGTCCCGGGCCAAGGCCAGCATCAGGCCGATGGTCAACTCGGCGACGGCGGTCGTGGAAGCCTCCGGGGCCGTAACGACGGTCACGCCGAGCTGACGAGCGGCCTCCAGGTCGATGTTGTCCACTCCGACGCCGGCGCGGCCGACGACGCGCAGCCGGGGCGCCGCCGACCGCAGCGCCGCCGCATCCACCTGCGATCGGCTACGGACGATCCACGCGTCCACTCGGCCGAGGGCGGTAAGGTCGTCGAGAAGGACCTCGGCCTCCCGGCGCAGCAGGGCCAGACCCGGCTCAGCCAGGCCGTCGCAGACAAGAACGCTCAAGGAGGGCGAGTCGTGGGTCACCGAAGTCCGCAAGAGGAAGGAGGGCGCCGTTCATCGGCCGTCGTTGCATGGCCTGGAGGCGCTCGCGCTATTGTACCCTTGCGCCGCCGTCGCCCTCGCTCGCCGATGTGCGGCGAGACGAGCTCGGACGCCTTCACGTCGCCCCCTTGGTGGACTCTTCTGGGGTGAAGACGAGCAGACCCAGTGGGCCGAGCAGGAGTAATGCCAGCCCAGCCGTCAGTCCGAACGAGGCCGCCACCATCCCAGCCAGAATGGCGAGGATTCCGCCTGCGGTTCCTGTCACCGAGGTCAGCGCTGTGACGGTCGCCGCTCGTCCGGGGAAAGAGGCAAAGGCCTCGCCCTGCAGCAGCGGATACCACGGGGAGGCCAATAGGCCTAGCACGAACAACCCGGCCAAGCGACCCACGGCGCCTCCGGGGGCGACCAGCCATAGAGGAAAGAGAACCAGCGTAGCGGCGGAGGTCCAGCGGATCAGTCGGCGGACATCCTGCCCGGCCAGCCGGCGCGCCAGCAGAACCTGCCCGGCGAGGAACCCCAGCAACCAGATCGTCACGGCCACCGCCGCCGTCGCCGGCGGAAGACCGACGACGTCGGTGAGGAACAAGGCAATGTAGCCGAAGAACACGTCGAGCATCAGGTCGGCCAGGGGAAGGAGAAGGAGCCAGCGCCACAGCCGCCGCAAGGGAATCGTGGCCAGAAGGTTGGAGCGCAGTTCTCCGGCGATCGAGCCCCAGTTGATTGGCGTCGGGCGGAAGGGCTGCGGACGGTGGACGACCAGCGCCAGCCCCAGGCAGACCGCGCCGAGCAGGACGAACGGTGCGCGCCAGGAAAGACCGAGGGCGACCAATCCGGCGAACAACACCGGGCCCGACAGACTTCCGAGCGTCCCGGCGGCGGTCCAGCGCGCCATCATCTCCGATTCGCGTGCCGGGTGGCGTTCGATCATGGTCGCCTGCGTCAGCCCGACGAAGGCGCCGCTGGCCGGGTAGGAGACGGTCAGAGCCAGCAGCAGGACGGGGAAGCTATCGGCGCCGCCGATGAGGAGGAAGGCCATCCCCAGCAGCAGCCCGCCTGCCAGCATCAGCCGGCCGCGCAGCGGCGTATCGCCGAGCAGCAGAACGGCCGGCTCGAGCACCGTCGACAGGATCGCCGGCGCGCCAAACAGAAGTCCGATCTGGGCATAGTCCAGTCCGAGGTCGTCGCGCAGGAAGGGCATGGCGACGCCGACGATCGTGAACACCAGCTCGTCGAAGTACTCGACGAACAGGAAAGTGATCATCCCGGCCGGCCCGCGGCCGGGCGGACGGGGGCGAATCCGTTGTTCGCGTAAGTGAGTCATTTGTCCTCTCCAGGTCGCTTCGAGATGCGGGAGGCAGGCCGGGAGAGGAGGGGCGCGGATGTGCGCCCCAGGCCATGGTGGGAGTTAACGAGGAGGGTGGAAGTTGGAAAGCATGGGCCGATTCTACCCTGGCCAGGACCAGCAGGCTAGGCGCGCTGAGCGTAGTCGAAGCGCGCCTGATTCATCGTCAAGCGGCGTCCTTCGACTTCGCTCAGGACGCCTGCGGCCCGGGCGTGCGGAGCGCAGTCCCTCGCTGCGCTCGGGAAGATATCGGAGCGCGCCTGTAGAAGAGGCGTTAGCGGGATCGTTCGTCCCCGACGAAGACGACCCACAGAGCCAGATCGCTGCTGAAGGACTCGAAGCGATGCTCAACGCCGGCCGGGACGAACATCAAGTCCCCCGGTCCGAAGGAGTGGCTGCGCTCACCGTTGCGGAAAATGCCGCTGCCGGAAATGACGACATAGACTTCGTCGCGCGCGTGCGGCGTTTGCGTGTCGAGCCCGCGTGGGGCATAGATCTTGACCTCCAGGCCCGGACGCTCGAGGACCTGGGCGGAACGTTCCCCCTCGGGGCCGGGGAGAAGGTTGATAGCTTCCTGAGGGCGGATCCAGTAGTCGTTGCCAAAAGGCATGGCAGCCTCCGAAAAACAGTGGTCAGTGGTCGGTGGTCAGTGCCGGAGCAGTCCACACACTGTCCACTGACCACTGTCCACTGACCACTTCTGCGCGCGCCTACCTAGGCGTCATCCGAGTCGGGGCTCAGCGATCGGCGAGATCCACCACGACAGCACGGTGATCCGAGGCGGTGCTCTCGACCGTCTCGGCGGCGATCGCCTGCAGATCGGGGCTGAGCCAGATCCAGTCGATGCGTTGGAACGGATCGTCCGCCGGCCATGTCAGGCCCGGCCCCTGGCCGGCTTCCGACCAGGCGTCGACCATCCCGGCGTGGAGGATCAACTCCATTTCGGGCCACGTTGGTTCTGAATTCAGGTCGCCCATCAACACGGTGTGGTCGGCGGCCCCCCAGAAGTCCAGCAGGACCGGGATCTGGGCCAGCCGCGGACCGGGCTCCTCGGCGATGTGGTGGAGGTGGGTGGCGACGACGAGCACCGGCTCCTCGAGTCCCAGGTCGACATGTGCCCAGACATAGCCGCGCGGCAGCAGCGTTTCGGCGACGGGCAGCGGGGCCGACCCATGATCCAGGAAGCCGACCCGGCTGAGGATGGCGTTCCCCCAGATCGGGTCGGCGGTGCCGGCGAAGATGACGTCCATCCCCAGGCGGCGGGCCAGCCAGTCGACCAGGTCGACGGAGCCATCGATGAGCCAGCCGCGCGAAACCTCCTGCAGGGCGACGACATCCGGGTGGCGGGCGGCGATCACGCGGGCGATCGCTTCTGGATCGAGGCGGCCGTCCCGGTCGAAGGCAGAGTGGATGTTGAAGGTCATCACGCGGCCGCTGGGAGCAGAGGACTCCGGCGATGGTGAGGACGCCGACAGGAGCACGGCGATGATGATGCCCAGCGCCGCCAGCCCGGCCGTCGCGGAGACGGCCGTCAGGTCCTTCTGCGCCGCGCGCCCGGCCAGGCTGCCGACGGAGCCGAGTAGGCACGCGGCGTAGATCAGCGAAGCCAGCGGGACGACCCAACCGCGCGGGAGCGGCAGAGCGATGTCGAAGGAAACGTAATAAACGAAGGCCAGCAACAGGTAGAGCAGCATTCCCAGCGTGATGGCGACCGAGGTGCGGCCCAGGCCGGTGCGGGTCGGCTCCACCCCGCGCAGGGCGATGAGCCCCAGCCCCCAACCAAGAGTGAACTGGATCAACAGGACGACCACCGGGAGGTAGGCCGAGAGCTCCACCGTCCGCGGGACGGCCAGGAACACGAGCAGCGACGCCAGGGCGGCAACCGGCAATCGGTGCAGCGATGGACGGGCGAAGGCCATCCAGGCCCCGGCGGCCATCGCCAGGATCCCCAGCAAAAGCACAGCGAAGGCGGTCGTCGATGGGATTCCGGAGACTTGCGCCACCCAACCCTGGTTCAGGACGATCAGGGCTTCGATCAGAAAGAACGAGCCCAGGCCGACCAGGGGCAGGGCGTGCGACCAGGACACGTCCGAGGGCGCCGTGCGAAGAGGTGTCGGCTCGATGGCGATCAGCCACAGGGTCGCCGCCACGATCGCCAGGACCACCACGGCCGCGCCGATGGCCGGGTTCCAGCTCAGATCGAGCGTCCCGGCGGCGCCCTTGACCAGCGTGTCGAGCGCCAGGCCGACGATCACGCCTCCGGCGATGCGGTAGGGTGCGGCCGACCCGTCGGCGGCGCGGGTGTGGCCGATGAAGGTGCTCAAGAAAACCAGGAATAGGGCGACCGAGGCCAGGCTCAGGTACAGGTCGAGGGCCGGGTCCGTCGAAAACTGTTCCAGCAGGCGCAGGGCGGCGAGCCCGCCGCCGGCGAACCACAACGCCCCACGCGAGCCGAAGACGCGCCGCACCAGCGGGGCGACGAAGCCGATCAGGAAGGTGGCGAAGGCGATACCTCCCAGCGTGATCGAGCCGACGCCGACGGTGTCGCGCAGATACCAGGCCAGGCTGGGGTAGTAGACCCGCAGGCTCTGCAGGCCGAGCACGGTGACGAGGGCCGGCAGCGCCAGCCGGCGCAGCGTGGAGACGCGGAACCATTCCATTGAAGGTCGGCCGGCCATGATTTCCTCCCTACGGGATCCCCTGCGGGATGCGAAGAAGCGATCCGCTCGCGGCGGGGAGATTATAGCGCCGGCGAAGGGCACCGGCTCTTTGTGCGATAATGGCGCGCCGGCACCCCCTTCAGGGTGCCCCCTGCGGGGTGCGAAGCGCGACGAAGCGCGACGAGGAGGAGAATGCGTTTCCACTCGCTGTGCGTGCTTGGGCTGGGATACATCGGCCTGCCCACCGCCAGCACCTTTGCCACGAACGGGCTGCAGGTTATCGGCGTCGATGTCAACCGGCGCATCGTCGACATCCTACGCAACGGCGAGATTCATATCCAGGAGCCCGGGCTGCGCGACCTGGTGCAGGCCGCTTTCGGTTCGGGGAACCTGCGCGTGGCCGAGCAGGCCGAGCCGGCGGATGCCTTTCTGATCACCGTTCCCACGCCCATCCTGCTCGACAAACGCGCCGATCTGACTGCCGTGCGTGCGGCCGCCCGAGCGATCGCCCCTCACTTGCGGCCAGGGAACCTGGTCGTGCTCGAATCTACCTCGCCGCCGCGGACGACGGTCGATGTCGTGGCGCCGATCCTGGCCGAATCCGGCCTGGAGCCGGGCCGGGATTTCTCGCTGGCCTACTCGCCCGAGCGCGTGCTGCCCGGGCAGATCCTGCGCGAACTGGTCGAGAACGCGCGGGTCGTCGGGGGAGTCAACCGCGCTTCGGCCGAAGCCGGGCGCCAGCTTTACTCGGCCTTCGTGCGCGGCGAAATCGTGATGACCGACGCCACGACGGCCGAGATGGTCAAGTTGATGGAGAACACTTACCGCGACGTCAACATCGCCGTGGCCAACGAGTTCGCCGCGCTGGCGGAGCGCTTCGGCGTCGATGTCTGGGAGGCGATCGAGCTGGCCAACCGTCACCCGCGCGTCGCCGTGCTGCGTCCCGGCCCGGGGGTCGGCGGCCACTGTATCAGCGTCGATCCGTGGTTCCTGGTCGAGTCGGCGCCGGAACAAACGGACCTGATCCGACAGGCCCGCTTGGTGAATGATCGCCAGCCCGGCCGCGTCGTGGCCCGACTCGAGGCGGCCCTCGGAGGATTGCGCGGCAAGACCATCGCCGCTCTCGGCCTGGCGTACAAGGCCGACGTCGACGACCTGCGCGAGAGTCCGGCGCTGGAGGTGGCCCGACGGCTGGCAGCGGCCGGGGCGACCGTGCGCACGTACGAGCCGAACGCACCGACGGCGACGGCCGCCGGGGCGCAGGCCGTTCCGTCGATCGAGGCGGCGCTGGACGGCGCCGACGCCATGATCCTGTTGGTGGACCACCGCGGTTGGGCCGGCCTCGACCCGGCGGGGGCGGCGGGGGTGATGCGCGGCCGGGTCGTGTTCGACACGCGCGGCGTTCTGCCGCGCGCCGCGTGGGGCCAGGCCGGTTTCAGATTGCACGTCCTCGGTGCGGGTTCTCCCCTCCCCCTGCAAGGGGGAGGGCAGGGTGGGGAAGGGTCGGCGAATCGGAGAGGCCGTTCGATACCATCCCGAGAGAATCGAGGGACTGCGGCCGCAGAGTTCGACGACGAGGCCGGGGGATCGGAGCGGCCTCCGCTCAGGGAGGGAACGCCTCCTGAAGGGGAAGACGAACCATCGGCGCGCCCCCATCGCCCCGCGGCCGGCACGCCGGATGCCTGAGAGATTCCCGCGCGTCCTGTCGGTTTTCGGGACGCGACCGGAAGCCGTCAAGATGGCCCCGGTCGTCGAGCAGTTGCGACACACGCCCGGGGTCGAAGCCCGCGTCTGCGTCACCGCGCAGCACCGTCAGATGCTCGATCAGGTGCTGGGTCTGTTCGACATCGTCCCCGATTTCGACTTGAACGTGATGGAGCCCGACCAGGCCCTGGCGCCGCTGACGACGGCCATCTTCCGCGGCCTCGATCCCGTGCTGGAACAGTTCCATCCCGACTGGGTCCTGGTGCAAGGCGACACGACGACCGTCATGGCGGCGGCCCTGTTGGCGGCCTACCGCCACATCCGCGTCGGCCACGTCGAGGCCGGATTGCGCACCGGCGACAAGGGCCAGCCGTTTCCGGAGGAGATCAACCGGCGGGTGGCCGGCGTTCTGGCCGACCTGCATTTCGCACCCACCGCCCGGGCGCGCGACAACCTGCTGCGGGAAGGCGTGCAGCCGGAGCGGATCGTCATCACCGGCAATCCGGTGATCGACGCTCTACAGGCGATCGCTGCCCGCCCCTACGACCCGTCGACCGGCCCGCTGGCCGGCATCCCCTTCGATCGCAGGATCATCCTGGTGACGGCCCACCGCCGGGAAAACTTCGGCGCGCCGATGGAGCAGATCTTCACCGCCCTGCGCCGGGTGGCGGACCGATATCGAGACGATGTCGCCGTCGTCTATCCCGTGCACCTCAATCCCAACGTGCGCCAGCCGGCCGAGCGGATGCTCGGCGGCGTCCCGAATATCACCCTGCTCGACCCCCTCGATTATCTGCCGATGGTCCATCTGCTCCGCCATTGCACGCTGGTGCTGACCGATTCGGGCGGGCTGCAGGAGGAAGGACCGGCGCTCGGCAAGCCGGTGCTCGTCCTGCGGCAGGTGACCGAGCGGCCGGAGGCGATCGAGGCCGGGACGGCGCGCCTGGTGGGAACCGATGCCGATCGGATCGAAGCCGAAGTGCGTCGACTGCTGGATGATCCCGCCGCCTACGCCGCGATGGCGCACGCCGTCAATCCTTTCGGCGACGGCCACGCCGCAGAGAGGATCGTCGAGGCGCTGTTGGGAAGTGGTCAGTGGTCAGTGGTCAGTGGTCGGTGATTGTCATTGCGAGCCGGCGCTTTTCCGGCGTGGCAATCTCCTCCCCGGGGCGATGGCTCACCCGCACTGCAAGAAACGCCGTGCGGCACATGCAAGTTCGCTTTACTTCTCGCAATGACTCGGAACTGACTACCGACCACTCGCACCTGACTCCTGGTCTTCCATGAGATCCTCGGCGAAAGTCCTCTGCCTTGTAAGCCGCGTCTCCGGCATCGCCGGCCCGGCGAGTTTCCAACGGCGATTGACGTCCGGCCTCGAGGCGCGCGGGCACTCGGTGACCTATCGGCTCGACCAGAATTCTTGCGACGCCGTCCTGGTCATCGGGGGGAGCCGGAACCTGGCGGGATTGCGCTGGGCAAAGCGCCGTGGCGTTCCCATCCTGCAGCGCCTCGACGGGATGAACTGGATCCATCGGCGCCGGCGCTCCGGGCTGCGCCACACCTTGCGGGCAGAAGCGAACAACCTGCTGCTCCGCTGGGTGCGAACCCACCTCGCCGAGACCGTCGTCTATCAAAGCGACTTTGTGCAGCGCTGGTGGGAGTCGATGTACGGCGCCGCGCCGCATCGAAGTGCCGTGATCCGCAACGGTGTGCCGCTGCAGGAGTTCACACCCCGGGGGTTCGAGCAGCCAGGTGGGAAGGGGACCCATCTGCTGGTGCTGGAGGGCGCGATCGGTGGCGGCTATGAGATCGGGCTGACGTGGGCGTCCGCCCTGGCCGTCGGCCTGGCGGCGCCGGGAGGAACCCGGTCGCCGGTGGAATTGACCATCGCCGGGAAGAACAAGCTCCCCGCGAGCTTCAAGCTCGCGGGGAGCTCTCAGGGCGTGACCGTCGATTGGCTCGGCGAAGTCCCGCCGGGTTCGGTGCCGGCACTGCTGCGCGCGAGCGACCTGCTCTTCTCCGCCGACGTCCACCCCGCCTGCCCGAACAGCGTCATCGAGGCGCTGGCCTGCGGGCTGCCGGTGGTGGCTTTCGACACCGGCGCTATCGGCGAAATTGTCGATGGCGAGTCCGGCGCCGTGGTGCCGTATGGCGGGGACGCGTGGAAGCTGCAGCCTCCCGATCTCGGCGCATTGACGATCGCCGCCGGAGCCGTTCTGGACGGGGGCGAAATCTTCCGGCGAGGCGCGCGCCGCCGGGCCGAGGCCGCGTTCGGGCTCGACCGGATGATCGACGACTACCTGGCCGTCCTGGGATGGTCCGGATGAGCCCGGTCGGAGGATCACCGCCGCGATGCGAAGCGGATTGACTTCCCTGGCGGCGGCCACGGCGCGGCGGCTTCCCCTGCGGGCACGGCTTCTTCTCTATCGCCTCGGTCCGGTAACCGACTGGTTGCGCCGCGCCCTTAATCGGGCCGTCCCGGCCGGAGTGCATCCGGTGCGGATCGCTTCCGGAGATCTCGCCGGGTCCTGGCTGCTTCTCGACCTGCAAGTCGACAAGGATCTGTGGCTCGGCAACTACGAACCCGATGTGGCACAGGCCATCCGCCATTTCGTCCGACCGGGCGCCATCGCCTACGACCTGGGCGCCAATCTCGGCTACACCACGCTCTTGCTGGCACGTGCGCTTGGCCCATCCGGGCGGGTGTTCGCCTTCGAGCCGCTGGCCGACAATCTCGAGCGACTGCGCCGGGCGGTGTCGCTCAACGGCTTGGAGAACAGAATTACGATCGTTCCGGCGGCCGTCGGAGCGCGCGGCGGCCCGGCCGCATTTCGCATTCACGTTTCGGGTGGGATGGGCCGCCTGGAGAACGGCGCCGGGCGCCAGGATGGCCTCGTCGCCACCGCAACGGTCGACGTCGTGACCCTGGACGATTTCGTTTTCGCCGAGGGACATGCGCCGCCGGCGGTGATCAAGATCGACCTGGAGGGCGGCGAGGCTGCCGCGCTGGCCGGGATGTCGCGCCTTCTGAGGGAACGGCGGCCGTGCCTGCTCCTGGAACTGCATGGGACTCAAGCTGCGGCCGACGTCCAGCGTCAACTGGTAGCAGCCGGATACCGACTGCACAGGATGCAGCGCGGCTATCCGGAGGTTGACGCCCGTGAGCCGGCGCAATTGCCGAAGCACATTGTCGCCCTGGCGGCGGAGGTGGCTGGTTGACCGGGCCCCGTCGATTCCCGGGGCGGTTGGCGCTTCAGCAGCGTGTCCTGCCGCGCTATCGGGCGGCCTTCTTCGACAGCCTGGCCGCCCGCTGCGACCGTGGGCTCGATTTCTTCGCCGGGACGCCGCGTGCCTCGGAGGCGATCCAGACGGCCGATGGGTTGGCCAGAGCGCGCTGGAGCCGGGCGCAGAACGATCACATCTTCGGAGGCCGAGCCTACTTCTGCGTCCAACGCGGCCTGGAGGCGTGGTTGGCCGCCTCCGACCCGGATCTGCTGGTGCTCGAAGCCAACCCGCGTTATCTGTCCAGTCCAGGCGCCATCGCCTGGATGGAGCGCCGCGGCCGGCGCGTCTTGGGTTGGGGATTGGGCGCGCCGGGCAGCGGGCTCCTGGCGGGGTGGTTCCGCCGCCGGTTCTTGCGGCGGCTGTCGGGCGTCATCGCCTATAGCACGCGCGGCGCGGCGGAGTACGCGGCGGCCGGCGTCCCGGTCGATCGGATTTGGGTCGCGCCGAATGCCGTCGAACGGCCGCTGGCGAAACCCCCGGCTCGATCGGCGGCGGTTCGTCGACCCATGCGGGTTCTGTTCGTCGGCCGGTTGCAGCGGCGCAAGCGGGTCGATGCTTTGCTTGCGGCATGCGCTGCGGTGCGGCCCGCCCCCGAAGTATGGATCGTCGGCGACGGCCCGGACCGCGATCGGCTGGTGTCGATCGCCGCGCACCGGTTCCCGACGGCCGTCTTCGCTGGAGCGGTCCACGGCGACGAACTGCGCGCGTTATTGGATGCCGCCGATCTCTTCGTGCTCCCCGGTACGGGAGGCCTGGCGCTGCAGCAGGCGCTGGCACGGGCGCTCCCGGTGATCGCCGCTAAAGGGGACGGATCGCAGGAGGACATGGTCACACCCGACAATGGTTGGCTCGTGCCGCCCGGACGGACGCCGGCGCTCGCCGCCGCACTGCAGTCGGCGCTGGCCGATCCGCGCCGATTGTCCGGGATGGGGCAGGCCTCCCTGAAGCTGGCGCAAACGCGCTTTTCGCCGGAGATCATGCTCGACGTCTTCGTCCAGGCGCTGCGGACAACCGCGGAGGGGTGAGCGTGCGTCTCGTCTTCGTCGCCGACGGGCGCAGTCCAATCGCCCGCAGCTGGATCGAGTACTTCGTTCGAGTGGAACGGGAAGTCTCCTTGGTGTCGACGCGGCCGTGCGCAGGGATTCAGGGGCTGGCGGCTTTGGAGATCGTGTCCCTGTGGCCGGGAGGAGGCGGCACGGGGGCGCGCCGTCAACGCAATCTGGTCTTGGTGACGGCGCTGCGGCATTGGCTGGGTCCATGGATGGTGAGGCGGCGGGCGGCGAAGCTGCGCGGCATCCTGCGGCAATGGCAGCCGGACCTGGTCCACGCGCTGCGCCTGCCGTTCGAGGGCATGCTGGCGACAGCTGCCGATCCGGCGGCGCCCCTGGTGATCTCGACCTGGGGCAACGATCTCACGCTGCATGCGCCGGCCTCGCCGATGATGCGCTGGTCCACCCGGCGGAGCCTGCGCCGCGCCGCCGGGCTGCATTCCGACTGCCGGCGGGACGAGCAGCTGGCGGCGAAGTGGGGCTTCCGGGCCGTCCGCCCGACGCTCGTCATTCCCGGAAACGGCGGCGTTCGGCGCGAGGCCTTCTTCGCCGGACGCCGGGCGAACGACCCGGACTTCGGGATCGAACCGCGGGCGCCGGTGGTGGTGCAGCCGCGCGGGCTGCGAGTCTACGTCCGCAGCGATACTTTCTTCCGCGCCATCCCGCTTATCCGCCAACAGCGGCCGGAGGTCGTCTTCGCTTGCCCAGCCATGGATGGCGCGGCCGAGGCCGAAAGCTGGCGGTCGAAACTCGACCTGGGCCAGAGCTTGCGGTTGCTGCCGGCGCTGGACGCGGCATCGATGGGAGCCCTCTTCCGGCGGGCGGCAGTGTCGGTTTCGCCCAGCACGCACGACGGAACGCCCAACACGCTGCTCGAAGCGATGGCCTGCGGCTGCCTCCCGGTGGCCGGCGACCTCGACTCGATCCGCGAATGGATCACCGACGGGGAGAACGGCCTGCTGGTAGATCCCGCCGATGAATCGGCGCTGGCGGCGGCGGTCTTGCGCGGCTTGTCGGAGGAGGGACTGCGCGCCAAAGCGGCCGAAATCAACACGCGCCGCATCGCCGAGCGGGCGGCGTACGACCGCTGCATGCCGCAGGCGGCTTCGTTCTATGAACGTGTGCTGCGAGGCGGGGCTGACGTCGATGCACTATAATGCCGCCGGCCCAGAGGTCCGGCCGGAGCCTCTTGTGCCGCGCCCCTGTGGGACAAAGTTAGCATCTCTGGCCCCCACCGCGCTACCGTCCGCGTAACCGCCTTGTCCGAGGTGCTCTGTCAGCAGCAAATCCCAAGACTCTGGTCCGGAAAAGTCCCGGCCGGACCTCTAGATGGAAAGCCGACGGCCGAACGTCGGCGCAGGAGCTTCGGACGAGTCGCATGAAACAGGCCGTGCAAGGTCTGCAAGGCGGGGGGACGCGCATCGTCGAGGTGCCGATTCCGACTGCCGGGCGCGGTCAAGTCGTCGTTCGCACCGCCTTCTCACTCATCTCCAGCGGCACCGAACGGATGGTGGCGGAATTCGCCGGCAAGAGCTTGGCCGGCAAAGCGCGCGCCCGTCCCGACCTGGTGCGCCAGACTCTCGACAAGGCTCGCCGCGAGGGTGTGTTGGCGGCGGTCGAGGCCGTCCGGACGCGCCTGGCCGAGCCCATGGCGCTGGGCTACGCCTCCTCCGGAACCATCGTCGAGATCGGCGAAGGGATTGACGACCTCCAACCGGGGGATCGCGTCGCCTGCGCCGGCGGCGGCTACGCCGTACACGGCCAATACGCCGCCGTCCCGCGGCTGCTCGTGGCGCGGCTCCCCGAAAGCGTCAGTTTCGAGGCCGGCGCCTTTGCCACATTGGCAGCCATCGCCCTCCACGGCCTGCGGCTGGCCGAAGTGCAGGTCGGCGAGCGGGTGGCGGTGATCGGCCTGGGACTGATCGGCCAGCTGGCGGTTGCCCTGGCCCATGGGGCCGGGGCCGTGGTGTTCGGGATCGATTTGCGTGCGGAGCGCGTGCAGCTGGCGGAGCGCATGGGGGCGCGCGGCTTCCTGCGCCAAGGCGCACAGGCGGCGGTCCTGGCGGCCGGCGGCGGGATGGGAGTCGATGCCGTTCTGATCTGCGCCGATACGCCCGCCAGCGATCCGGTGCAGTTGGCCGCCGAGATCGCCCGCGATCGGGCGAAGGTCATCGCCGTCGGCGCCGTCGGGATGGACCTGCCGCGCAAGGCCTACTACGAGAAAGAGTTGACCTTCATCGTCTCGCGCTCGTACGGTCCCGGGCGCTACGACCCGGATTACGAGGAAGGCGGCCTCGACTACCCGCTCGGCTACGTCCGGTGGACCGAGGGCCGCAACTTGCAGGCAGTCGTGGACCTGATGGGGCAGGGACGGCTCGAGGTCGAGCCGCTGATCACCCATCGGCTGCCGCTGGAGCGCGCCGCCGAGGCCTACGACCTGATCGCCCGCGACTCGAGCGCCCTGGGAGTCCTGCTCGATCACGGGGTGGCCGCGGCGGTCGAGCAGGGGCGAACGATCGTCCTCAGGGCGCGACCGGCCGCCCCCGCCGCGCCGGTGCGGATCGGAGTCCTCGGCGCCGGCCGCTTTGCCTTGGGCGTCGTTCTTCCCTTATTGAAAGAAAGGAAGGGCGTCGCCTTGCTGGGGATCGCTTCCGCCCGCGGCCTGAGCGCCGCCGAAGCGGGAAAGAGATTCGGTTTCGCCTACGTCACCAGCGACGCCAACCGGGTGCTGAACGACCCAGAGGTCAACACGGTCGCCGTGCTGACGCGCCACCATCTGCACGCTTCGCAGACAGAGGCGGCGCTGCGGGCCGGCAAGAATGTCTGGTGCGAAAAGCCCCTGGCCCTGCGCCATGACGATTTGACCAGGGTCGCCGACGCTCTGGCGGCCTCGTCGGGGTGGCTGACGGTCGGCTTCAATCGCCGGTTCGCGCCTTTGGCGCTGGAGTTGCACCGTTTTCTCGGAGAGGCGCCGGGGCCGTTGACGATGGCCTACCGCGTCAACGCCGGGCCGCTCCCGCCGAACCACTGGCTGCTCGATCCCGAGCAGGGCGGTGGTCGAATCCTCGGCGAGGTCTGCCACTTCATCGATTTCCTGACGTTCCTGTGCGGCGCCTTCCCGCGCAGGATTCAAGCTCGTGGTTCCGGGGGCGAAGATGTGGTGGTGACGATCGAGTTCGCCGGAGGATCGTTGGGGACGATCGTCTACGCCGTTCATGGCAGCCGCGCCTTCGGCAAGGAACGGGTCGAGGTGTTCGGAGGTGGCAAGACCGCCGTCCTCGACGACTTCCGCCGGCTGGAGCTGGTGAGGCAAGATACGCGGCGGACGGCGGTGCAGCGTTGGCGCGTCGACAAAGGCCATGCCGGATTGTGGGCGGCCTTCCTTCACGCCATCGAGGCGGGGGTCGAGCCTCCGCTGGCCTACGCCGACCTGTTCGCGGTGGCCGAAGCCACCCTGGCGGCCGTCGACTCGCTGCGCAGCGGCGCGGCCATCGAGTTGGAACCCGCGGCCTACGATGAGAGCCATAAGGGAGGCCGCAGGGTTGAGCGGCCGCCCTTCGCCGGATGACGGACCTCCAAACCAGGCTGCTCGCCGTCCGCGAGCTCGGCCCCTCGGCCCTCTTCTCCTACGCAGCTTATCGCCTTGGACTTGCGAGCGGCCTGATCCGCCGGCGAACCCCCGCGCAGGATTGGCAGAACCGACCGTTCGAAAGCTGGCTCCGCGGCGACATCTCCACGCCGCCCGGCGAGTACGCCGCCTACCGGGCCCGGCTGATCGGACCACGCTTCTTCTTCGATGCCGCGGCCTCCGGACTGCCCTGGACTTCGCGGGAGCCGGCGCCGGAGGATGTGAAGCGCGAAGCGAATGAGATCATCGACGGGCGTTTCCGGCTTTTCGGTGGACCGGCGGTGGTGCTGGGTTTCCCGCCGGACTGGCGTGCCTTTCCGCCCCCGTTGGCCGATCGACCACGGCTGGATTCCGACCGCCATTGGAGCGAGGTCCCCCTCGAGGAAAAAGGCGTCGATGTACGTCTGGTGTGGGAGCTGTCCCGTTTCGGCTGGGTCTTTCCCCTGGCGCGCGCCTATCGTTGGACCGGGGAGGCGAAGTACGCCGACGCTTGCTGGAGGCTGATCGACGACTGGCGTCGCACAAATCCGCCGAACCGCGGAGTCCACTGGGCTTCCGCGCAGGAGGTCGGCCTGCGCATTCTGGCGCTGGCGTTCGCCGAGCGGGCATTCTTTCCGGAGTGGAGCCAAACGAGAGAGAAGCTGCAGCAGGTGGCTCAGATGGTGGGTTTCCACGCCGCACGCATCCCGCCAACCCTCGATTACGCCCGAGCGCAACGCAACAACCATCTGCTGAGCGAAGCGGCTGGGTTATACACCGCCGGATTGCTGTATCCCGAATTGCGCGACAGCGACCACTGGCGAAGCCTTGGCCGGCGCCAGCTGGAGGCCGGTTTCGCCCGGCAAGTCTTCGACGACGGCGGCTACATCCAGCACTCGACGACCTACCAGCGTCTGGCGCTGTCGCTTGGGGTTTGGTCGGTGAGATTGGCCGAGCTCAGTGGCGAAGAGTTCCCGCAGGGGATGCTCCAGGCCGTCCGCCGCCTGACCCGGTCGCTGGCAGTGCAGGCGGATTGGGATAACGGGCGGACGCCGAGCTTCGGACCGGATGACGGCAGCCATTTCCTGCCCTTGTCATCCGCAGAAGCCAGAGATGTCCGTCCGATAACCGCAGCTGCCTCGCGCCTCGTTCTCGGTGAGACCTGGTTTCGGCCCGGCCCGTGGGATGAGACCTCCGCATGGCTGGGCCTGGGGCAGGGGGCGCGGACGGAAGGACCGCGCACGGACAGCCTCCCGGACACGGGCCTGCATTTCCTCCAGGGGCGGGAGACGCACGGCTCGCTGCGCTGCGTTGAGTTCCACGAGCGACCCGGGCATTCCGATCAGCTCCATGTCGATTTGTGGTGGGGCGGGGAGCTCTTCGCCTTCGACCCGGGCTCCTACCTTTACAACGGACCGCCGCCCTGGCAGGACGCTCTGGCGCGGGCCGGCGTGCATAACGCGCCGATGGTGGATGGCCGGGAGCCCATGCAGCGAGCCGGGCGATTTCTGTGGACAGGCCGCGCTCAGGGGCGCCTCGTCGGCCGTTGGGACGGCGACCATTTTCAGGCGGTGCGCGGCGAACACAACGGCTACCGGCGACTCGGCGTGACGCTCTCCCGCACGCTGGCTCTGCTCGAGGAGCGAGCCTGGCTAGTGGCGGACGTGGCGCGTGGCGTGGGGCGCCGCCGGCTCACCGTCGGATGGAACCTCCCCGACCTCGCCTGGACGTGGTCTCCCGGAGAACTCCGCCTAGCGACCGATCGCGGCCAGCTGCGCCTGGGATGGGACGCGGGCGCGACGCGTGCCGGACTGGCGCGCGGCGGCAAGTGGATCGCCGGAGAAGCACTGGATGGCCCGCTCGACCTGTGGGGCTGGACCTCGCCGAGGTATTCGGCGCTCGCGCCGTGTTTGCGCCTCGAGCTCGAGGTGATCGGAGACTGCCCTCTTGCTCTGCGAACACGCCTTTCACTGGGTGGCGACTGGCCGGAGGCGATGGCGCGGGTCTGGAAAGATCCCGCGCTGCTCGAACGCGGCCTGACGTTGCCCCGCCCGGACAAGGAAACACGATGAGCGCGGCGGTCTTCCCTCGCGGCGTGCCGATGGCCAAGCGTGGGTTCGATCTGGTGCTGACGATCCCGGGGCTGCTGCTGATCACGCCTCTGCTTGGCGCCCTGGCATTGATGATTCGGTGGCGACTGGGATCCCCGGTTCTCTTCGAGCAGAGCCGCCCCGGGCTGCGAGGGGAGGGCTTCAAGCTCTACAAATTCCGAACGATGAACGAAGCGCGCAGTACGGACGGCCGCCTATTGCCGGACGAGGCCCGTCTGACCGGATTGGGCCGATTTCTGCGGTCTTTCAGCCTCGATGAGCTTCCGGAGCTCATCAACGTCCTGCGCGGCGAGATGAGTCTGGTGGGTCCTCGCCCGCTGCTGATGGCCTATCTTGAGCGGTACACGCCGGAACAGGCCCGGCGCCATGAGGTGCTGCCGGGGATGACCGGTTGGGCCCAGGTCAACGGCCGCAACGCCATCACCTGGGAACAGCGGTTCGCCCTGGACGTCTGGTACGTCGACCACCGGTCGCTGGTTCTGGATGTGAAGATCCTGGGCATGACCCTGCTCAAGACGGTGCGCCGGGAGGGGATCAGCCCGAAGGGCCAGGCAACCTCGGATGAATTCATGGGATCAACCGGGAAGAGAGGCTAGGCTGACTTGTGCGGGAATATCGGAAGCTCCTCCGCCTTTCCGCACAGAATCTCGAGTGGTCCACATCTAGTCAATCGGGCCGACAGGGTAGAGAACCACCCAGATGTAGCGGAGGCGCCGTAAGCCTGTCCCGGCAGTGGCGTTGACGGTCTGTGCGAAAGGGCTTGCTCGCCAGGCTCTTCCCATGTACTATCCTGCTCTGGAAAGCCGAACCTCAGAACAGACGTGCTAAAGGAGGAAGGCCGTGAAGACAGAGCTCAGTTTCTACGACGTCAAGACGAAGGCCAAGTTCCCGAGCAGCGAATGGCGCATCGAGGTCAAGGAGTCGAAGGGCAAGATGCGCTATTTCGCCGTCACGAAGGTCCCGGGCCAGCCGCATGAAGCGTGGCTGATCGTCAAAGAGGATTTCGCCAAGGCGAACATGATGTAGGCCCCGCTCTCCGCAGGAGCGAGGATGGGGCGCAGCCTCCCGCAGGCGGGGCGGCTGCGCCCTTTCGTCGCCCCGTAGCAGCCCGGATGGTAGAATGCGGCCCCACGGCGGCCCGGGGGGCGACCCGACGCGTGCACATCCTGCTCCTCCACCAGCTCTTCATCCGCCCTGACGATCCCGGCGGCACACGCCATTTCGAATTCTGCCAGGCCCTAGTCGATTTGGGCCACCGTGTGACGATCGTGGCCGGCAGGCGCAGTTATCTGACGGGGGAGATTGTCTCGCGCCAGCGCCGGGAGGCCGTCTCCCCCGGCCTGGAGATCATTCGGTGCGGAACGCTCGGAGGCGGACAGCGCAGCTTCTTCTGGAGAGCGATCGGGTTCCTATGGTTCACCGCCACTTCTCTGGCGGCCGGCCTGCGCCTGGGCGACGTCGATTTGGTTTGGGGGACCTCCCCGCCGCTGCTCCAGGTGGCTTCGGCCTGGGCCATCGCCCGGCTCCGGCGCGTCCCTCTGGTCTTTGAAGTACGCGATCTGTGGCCGGCCTTCGCCATCGCTGCCGGCGTCCTGCGTTCGCCGATCCTGATCCGACTGTCCGAGGGGCTCGAGAGGTTTCTCTACCGAAGGGCCGACCATTTGATTGTCAACTCGCCGGGCTTCGTGCCCCACTTGCGTCAGAGGGGCGTGGCGGACGAGAAAATCACGCTGGTGCCGAACGGAGTCGATCCGGCGATGTTCGACCCGGCGGCCGACGGCCGGGCTTTCCGTGCCTCTCACGATCTGGAAGGGCGGTTCATCGTCCTGTATGCCGGCGCGCACGGCTTGTCGAATGACCTGGGAGTCGTTTTGGAGGCGGCCAGACTCGTGCACGGGGAGGGGCCGGTCGTCTTTGTCCTGATGGGCGACGGCAAGGAGAAGCCGAGTTTGATGCGCCAGGCGGAGGCGATGGCCCTGGAGAACGTGCGTTTCCTGCCGCCCGTGCCGAAGGACGACATCCCGCAAGTTCTGGCCGCCGCCGACTGCGGCTTGGCGATCCTCAAACCGCTGCGCCTGTACGCCACGACCTACCCCAACAAAGTCTTCGACTACATGGCAGCCGGCCGCCCGGTCCTGCTGGCGATCGATGGAGTCATCCGACAGGTAATCGAAGAGGAACAGGCCGGCGTGGCTGTCGTGCCGGGCGATCCGGCGGCGCTGGCCGAGGGGGTGCGGCGCCTGGCGGCCAACCCGGCCGCGGCGCGGCGGATGGGAGAACGCGGACGTTCCGCCGTCGAGCGCCGATTCGATCGGGGCCGACAGGCGGAGCTCCTGGAGGCCACCTTTCGACGTGTGGCGGAGCAGCGCCGAGGCGGCGCATGACGCAGCCGACCTGGCGCCAACGCTTTGTCCGTTCGGTGTACGCCGATCAGAACGACTCGCCGGCGGTGCGGGCGGCGTTGGGCCGGCTTCTCCAGGAGCTGGGGCAAGGACGGGGAGTGAATGTCGGCGGTGGACCACGGCGCCTCGATGATCGACTGGTCCACGTGGACCTGGTCCGCCACCCGGCCTGCGACTGCGCCGCCGACGCCCGCCGGCTCCCGTTCGCGACGGGGGTGTTCGATTTGGCGGTGTCGCAGGAGACGGTCGAACACGTCGACGATCCCTTCCTGGCGGTACGGGAGATCGTTCGCGTGGTGCGCCCCGGCGGGAAGATCTACTTGCAGGTGCCGTTCGTCATCGGCTACCACCCAGGCCCGCAAGACTATTGGCGCTTTACCCGCGAAGGCGTAGCCGTCCTGCTGCGCCAGGCGGGGATCCCGGCGGCCCAGATCGCGATTGCCGTCGGCCCGGGCTCGGGCTTCTATCGCATATGGGTCGAGTTTCTGGCGGGGCTCGTCGGCCGCTTGGCGCCGTCGTTGTACCGGCCGGCGAAGGGCGTCGCCGCTCTGTTATGCTACCCGGTTAAGTGGCTCGACGGCTGGCTCGCCGGCGGGGAGGAGCGCGACCGCATCGCCGGCGGTTACCTGGCGATAGCCACCAAACCTCATGCCTCCGGTTAACCTGCTCCTGATCAATGTCGGTCGGCGAGTCGAGTTGCTTCGCTTGTTCCGCAAGGCCTACGCCGAACTGGGATTGAGCGGACACATCCTGGCGACCGACGTCGATCCGCTGGCGCCGGCCCTGCAAGAGGCGGACGCACATTTCCTCGTCCCGCGCGTCGACGACCCGGCGTTCGTTCCGAGGCTGACGGAAATCTGTCGCAGCGAGTCGGTCTCGCTGGTCTTCCCGCTCATCGATCCGGCCATCCCGGTTCTGGCCGGGCGGCAGGATGAGTTCGAGGCGGTCGGGGCGCGGCTGGCGGTCGTTCCGGCCAAAGCGGCCGAGCGGACCCATGACAAGTGGAAGTTCAACCAGTGGCTGGGGACGATCGGCGTCCCGTCGCCGCCGACGTGGCTTCCCGAAGACCTGCCCGCCGATCCCGCTTTCCCTCTGTTCCTGAAGCCGCGCTTCGGCAGCGCCGGTAAGCAGTCCTACCGCGTCGAGAACGCCGAGGAATTGGCCTTCTACCTGCCGCGCGTGAACCAGCCGCTCCTCCAGGCGTTCGTCGCCGGCCCGGAGGTGACGAACGATGTATTCTGCGGCCTGGATGGGGAAGTGTGGGCGGTCGTCTCCCGCCGTCGAATCGAAGTGCGTTGGGGGGAAGTCCACAAAGGTGTGACGGTGCGCGATCCGGCGTTGCTCGAGACCTGCGCCGCCATGGCGCGGGATCTGGCGGCGATCGGTCCGATCACGATCCAATGTCTGCTGCAGGATGGCCGACCGCTCTTCACCGAGATCAACGCGCGCTTCGCCGGAGGGATGCCTCTGGCCGTGGCCGCCGGCGTGCCGGCCCCGCTGTGGTATCTCCAGCAGGCAGCCGGCGACAAAGTCGCCGCGCCGCCGCTCGGCGCGTATCGCCAGGGCGTCTACCTGACGCGTTACGATGACTCCTTCTTCCTGGAAGGCGACGGCTATGAGCCGCTGGCGAGCGGTGGTTTTTGACCTGGACGACACGCTCTACCCTGAGCGTGAGTATGTGCGCGGCGGGTTCGAGGCCGTGGCGCGTTGGGCGTCCGAATCGCTGGGGGAGGAGCCGCAAGCCGTGTTCGATGAGCTGTGGGCGATGTTCGAGGCCGGCGTCCGGCGCGATACCTTCGACCGCTGGCTGCAACGCCGCGGGCGCGCTCCGGCAGCGGAGCGTGCCGAGATGATCGAAGCCTACCGTCGCCACCGGCCGCGGCTGGCCCCGTATCCCGACGTCGTGCCGGCGCTCGAAGAACTGCACGGAAAGGCGCGGCTTGGATTGATCACCGAGGGCCCTCGGGCCGTCCAGGACGCCAAGC
>CAZMVJ010000013.1:0-26346 GCA_964569445.1 uncultured Anaerolineaceae bacterium
GAGGGCAATGTCGATCAGCGGGTTGCGCCCGGTGACCTCGAAGACCTGATCGGCGACGCGCTTGATCAGACGGGCGCGCGGGTCGTAGTTCTTGTAGACGCGGTGGCCGAAGCCCATCAGACGGCCGTCGCCGGCCTTGACCCGCTCGATGAACGACGGCACGTTGCGCACGTCCCCGATCTGGGCCAGCATGCGCAGCACGGCTTCGTTGGCGCCACCGTGCAGCGGTCCGTAGAGAGCGGCGGCGGCGCCGGCCAGGGCGCTGTAGGGGTCGACACGGCTCGAGCCAATGGCGCGCATGGCGTTGGTGCTGCAGTTCTGCTCGTGGTCGGCGTGCATGATGAACAGGACGTCGAGCGCCTGCTCCAGCGCCGGGTTGACCTGGTACACCGGCTCCGACATCTTGAACATCATGCTCAGGAAGTTACCGGGGTAGCTCAGGTTGTTGTTGGGGTAGACGTAGGGCAGGCCGCGGTTGTGCCGATAAGAGAAGGCGGCGATCGTCGGAACCTTGGCAATCAAGCGGGTGATCTGGTACTGGCGGTTCTCCGCATCGTCGACCTGAGAAGCCTCGGGATAGAAGCTCGACAACGCGGCGACGGTGCTGATGAACATGCCCATCGGGTGGGCGTCGTAGCGGAAGGCCTGCATCAGCTCCTTGATATTCTCGTGGACGAAGGTGTGATGGAGGATCTGGTCCGTCCAGTGCTCCAGCTGGCCGGCCGCAGGGAGCTCGCCGTTCAAGATCAGGTAGGCGACCTCCAGGAACGTGCTGTGCTCGCACAGCTGTTCGATGGGATAACCCCGGTAGAGCAGGATGCCTTTTTCGCCATCGACCTCGGTGATAGCGCTGCGCGTCGAGGCCGTATTGGTGAAGGCCGGGTCGTAGGCCATCAGGCCGAAGTCGTCGTCGCCGGCTTTGATCTGGCGCAGGTCGAGGGCGCGGATCGTGCCCATCTCGACCGGGATCTCGTAGCTCTTCCCGGTGCGGTTGTCGGTGACGGTCAGCGTGTCCTGCGGCATCCGTAACTCCTGGGGGGTCGTCCCGGTGTGGTTCGGCTGGCCCGCATTCTACCGTGGACTACCGGCCATCGGCGAAGGACTTCCGGCGTGGCACCCGCCGCCGCGCAGTGGAGTCAGCTTCCGGCCCTTCGACTGCGCGCTGCTCCGCCGCTGCGCGGCGGGGCAGCGCTCCGCTCAGGGAGGATGTTCTTGGAGGGAGGAAGCTCCGCGCTGAGCGGAGGCGAGCGCCGAGCCCTTCGGCTTCCCTCAGGGCCGGCTGCGCGAGGCCCGAGCCGTAGTCGAAGCGCGCGATGGTATAGTTCCGCCCCATGCCGGGGCAAACACCACTGGGCGCAACGCGAGATCAGGAGGACGACACGCTCGCGACGCAACGACTTGAGTCCGCTTGGCGGTGGTGGTGCCTGATCGGAGTCCTGGCGCTGGCGGCGGGCACAGCCCTGCTCCGGCCGGCCCTAGGGCCCGGAACACCGACCTGGTTCCTGGTCAACCTCATCGCGCTGAGCGCGGTGTTGGTCTTCGTCCGGCGAAGCCTTCCCAGAAACCGGCGGGACCCGGGCGGGCCGTTGTTGAGCGCGATCGGTGCCGGGAATCACGCCACCATCGCCCGTGGTGTGCTCCTGGCGCAGCTCCCCGGATACCTGCTCTTCCCATGGCCGGCCGGGTGGCAGGCTTGGCTACCGACTCTCACCTTCACCCTGTCGCTCGCCGCCGACTACCTGGACGGCTACCTCGCTCGGCGGGCCGACCACGTGACCGGGCTGGGGGAGGCGCTCGACATCGAGTTCGACGGCCTGGGATTGATGGCGGCCACCGCCCTGGCGGTGCACTATGGGCAGCTGCCGCTGATCTACTTCCTGACCGTCGGCTGCGCGCGCTACCTCTTCCTGTTCCTCGCCTGGGCGGCGCGCCGCGCGCGTCGACCTGGATCCCCGCTGCCGACAAGCACCACCCGCCGGGCGCTGGCCGGCGTGACGATGGAGCTCGGCACAGCGGCGTTGTGGCCCATCGTGCCTTCCGTGATGATGACACTGGCCGGCGCCATCGTCGCAATCCCTTTCCTTGGAGGCTTCGCCCGCGACGGTGCGGTCCACCTCGGATGGATCGACCCGGCCTCGCCGACCTATCTCACTCTGCGTAGGACCCTCGTCCGGCTGGCGACGGTGTTCCTGCCGCCGATCCTTCGTCTCGGTATCGTCATTCTGCTCGGCCCGCTGCTGGCTTCGGCCGCGGCCGCGTTCCCCCAGACGGTGGCAGCCGTTCGGGCGGCCGGGATCACATCGCCGGTGGCCTTCGCCGGGTCTGTCATCGTCATCGGCCTGGCCTGCCTGGCTTCGATCGCCGTCGGATTCGCCGGCCGAACCGGCGCTGTCGGGATCATCATCGTCTACGGACTCAGCCTTTCGCTGGTGGCCTTGACGCCGCGCGGACTGGCCGCCTGGGGCTGCGCCATGGCGATCTACGTTTTCGGGACGGGCCCCGGATCGCTGTGGCAGCCCGAACGTGCGGTGTATTTGCGCCGGGCCGGCGAACGCGCATGAGCCGGTCGTCGGGCTCCCGTTTCCAGCTTTCCCGGCTGCGGCTGCTTTTGTGGATCGCCTTACCGCTCGCCCTGGCTTGGGCGATGCGAGGCGTGACCATCCGGCAGGTGATCGACGGACTGCGCGAGCTGACGGCGGGGGAGTTGGTCGTGTTGGGGGCCGTGAACCTGCTGGTCGTACTGGCGTTCAGCGGACGGTGGTGGGCATTATTGCGCGGGCGTGGCCAGCATCTTCCGTACCTGGCCTTGAGCGGCTACCGCTTGGCGGCGTTCGCCGTCAGCTACTTCACGCCCGGCACACATTTTGGCGGCGAGCCTCTGCAGATCCACCTTCTCCAACGCCGGCACGCGGTGACGGCCTCGGTGGCGACGGCCAGCGTCGTGCTCGACAAAGCGATCGAGCTGATCGCCAACTTCGCCTTCCTGGCGATCGGGTTGGCGATCGTCGTGCGCCTCGGTCTTCAACCTGCTGGGTCCAGCCAGTTGCTGAGGATCGTGTCCTTCGGGCTGGCCGTCCTGCCGACGGCCTACTTGGCAGCTGCCTGGCGTGGTCATCGCCCGGCCACCTGGGTGATATCGCGCCTCGGGTGGGATGCTGGCGGGGCGGCATGGCAGCGAAGGGTGAGCCGTTGGGCCGAGGCCACGGAAGCCGAAGTGAGCGCCGCCGCGCGCCAATCCCCGGCGGGATTGGCCGCCGGCGCCGGCTTCTCGATCATCAGTTGGGGCCTGCTCCTGGTGGAATGGGCCCTGGCGATGAGATTCCTCGAGATCGACCTTACGCCGGCACAGCTCGTCGCCGTCGTGACGGCGGCCCGGCTGGCGCTGTTTGTGCCTCTCCCGGGCGCCGCCGGTGCGCTCGAAGCCAGCCTGATGCTTGCTCTGACGACTCTCGGAGTCAGCTCGGCCCAGGCGCTGAGTCTGGCGGTGATCATCCGGATTCGCGACGTGGCGTTCGGCGCGCTCGGATTATGGCTGGGAGGCTGGTTGTCGGCGCCAACGGGCGCCAAGACCCGCCTTCCCAGCGAGGCACGCGACGGACGGCTCGGTCCATGACGGCGCGCCGGACGGGGCGGAAGGCATCGGCGCGGGCTCGTTCCTTTTGCGACTGCGTCAGCATTCATCGCCCTGCCGCCTCGCCGCAAGGCGGACGGCGAAGGAAAGGGTCATCCGATTGAGCCGTAAGTCCGCCGCGGTTCTCCGAAAAACCGCTTCGCTTCCCCTTCATCCATTCCTGCTGGCGGTGTACCCGGTGTTGGCGTTGTTTGCGCACAACACTGCCGAGATCCACCCGACGGCCGCCCTCCGGTCGTTCGTAATGATGCTGGGCCTGGGGGCGATCACGCTGGGGCTCAGTCGCCTGGTGTTTCGGGATCGGCACCGCGCCGCCTTTCTGGCGAGCCTGGCAATCATCCTGTTCTTCTCCTATGGCCACGTCTATGGGTTTCTCAAACCCGTGGTCGCCCTGGGCGAGGTCGTCGGCCGTCATCGTTACTTGGCCGTGGTTTGGACCCTGTTGGCAATCCTCGGTTTTCTGGGGATTCGCCGCCTGCGCCAGCCGGGTCGTCTCACGTCGACGATCAACGCGGTGGCGCTGGCCCTGCTGATCCTGCCGACGGTCCAAGTCGTCTCGTATGACAGCCGACTCCGGCAAGCCGACCTGGCGGCCGGGGAGATCGGCGAGACGTCCACCCCGGTGGTGGCCGCCTCCGAAATGCCCGATATCTACTACATCATCCTCGACGCCTATACCCGCGACGACATCCTGGCCGGAGCCTACGGATTGGACAACCGCCCCTTCTTGCAGGAACTGGAAGGGCGCGGCTTCTACCTCGCCGAATGCAGCCAGAGCAACTATGCCCGGACATCGCTGTCGCTGGGATCGTCGCTCAATATGGAATACCTGGAGACGTTCTTCCCGCGCGATGACACCATCGGCATGTCCGCCTTCATCCGCCACAACCGGGTCCGGTCGTTCCTGGAGCAGGCCGGCTACACGGTCGTCGCGATCGATTCGGGCTACCTCTCCACTCAGTGGTCGGACGCCGATGTCTACCTGCAGCCGCGCGGTCTGTCGGCGTTGCAGGCGGCGTGGGCTCCGGGCGCGACCGAGTTCGAAGGGATTCTGTTCCGCACCACCGCCGGCGTGATCCTGCTCGACGCCGAGCCGTCCCTGGGCCTGACGGCCCTCATCGACGACGCCCCCAAAGTGGATCGCTACAACGAAATCGCCGCCGCCTTCACGTCGCTGGAGGAGGCGGCGGATGTGCCGGGCCCGAAACTCGTCTTCGCCCACATCCGCATCCCGCACGATCCGTACCTTTTTGCCCGCGACGGTCGTTTCCTGCCGGACCAAACAGCCCACAACCCCGGGTACCCGGACCAGGTGTTGTACGTCAACTCCAGAATGCTGCCGATCATCGATCGGATCCTGCAGCAAACGGACGTGCCGCCGATCATCGTCCTACAGGGCGACCACGGCAGCCCGGAGTTTCGAGCCGACGCCCGGCGCATGAAGATCCTCAACGCCTACCTCGTGCCGGAGCGCGTGGCCGATCGCCTGTACGCCTGGGTGACCCCGGTGAACACCTTCCGCCTCATCCTCGACGGGATCTTCGGCACCGAGATGGGAACCCTGCCGGACCGGAGCTATCTGTCCCTGCCGGGAAGCGATATGGATTTCACGTTGGTCCCTGAAGATCGGGGAACCTGTCTTGACTAGCGTGTCCGGGCCTAGTCGGCGCCCGGCCGCTTGTGCTTTCTTAGGAGTCCTGGTGTCTCGTTCTCGTAACTTCCTTGGAGAGCCTCGCCCGCGCTTCGGACCTCCTTCGACCTCACCCCCTGCCCCCTCTCCGCCACATTAGGTGTCTTCGACAATGGCGGACCAAGGCGGAGAGGGGGTGGAGAACTTCAAGGAGGCGGGGGCCAAAGGCCCCCGCCTCCTTGAAAACCTCTCCCCTCCCCCGGTCAGGCGCCCTCGCATCGATGTCCCTTCTCGCCGGGGGAGGGGGTAGGGGGTGGGGGTGTCGAGCGACCGCCTCCATCAGGCAGACGACTGGCGATATTCGTTAAGAACCGACAGACTGGGAGTTGCCATCCAGGGTTAGTCTGCGAACTTGCGAAACGCAATACTAGCCGGGCCGGCGGCTCAGCACGTCCAGCTGATGCGCAATGTAGACGAGCTGTGCGTCTTGGACCTGGCGTCTCCGCTGGGCGATCCACGTCGCAAGACTCGCGGCCGCCACGGCTGGGCTCGCCCGGAGCGCCCCCTCGACCATATCGAGGATCGCGGCCAGGACCGCCGCTTCGCCCTCCGGATATGTGCCGTCGCGCGGGAAGACGACCCAGTCGGAGGCGCCGGCGGCGAGGATCTCCATCCCGTGACGGGGCATCTCCGTCAGAAGGCGGCGTCCGGTGCGGCTGTCCCCTGAAGGATGGGTTCCGTCGCGCCGTGCGTCCATCGTCGCGTGATAGGCATCGACGATGATCCGGTCCAGCTCCGGATCGAGCTCGGGCAGGAAGGCCGTCAACCCATCGAAGTTCAAGGAGGCGTAGAAGACGGCTCCCGGCCGAAGACGCGTCAGCAAGCGAGGCAGCGCGCGATCCAGATCCACCAGATCGAGAAAGGCGTGGGCCAGCAGGACGTCGAACGGCCCGTCGGGAACGGCCTCATCAAAGAGCGAGGCGGTCACCCACAGGACATCCACGCGAGCGCCGGCCGTTTCCATCCGCCAATGGCTCTCGCCAAGGGAGTGCCAGCCGCCGGCGCGCCGCGCGAGCCATGCCTGCAGCCGACGCTCCGCTTCGGCCGGATGAGCCGGGTCCGAGTCAAGGGCGACGTATTCCACATGGCCGAGGTCGACGCGCTCGAGCAGGCGCTCGATCATCCCGCCGATGCCCGCCCCGACCTCGAGCAGGCGCAGGGGCCGGTCGGCCCGACCCGGCTGGAAGGATCGCACGAACTGTCGCCAGACGCGCTCGTTCAGCGAACGGTCGTCGAGGACGCGCTTGGCGGCGAGGTAACGCTGGAAGGCCTGGTCGGGTCCGGCGGAGACGACGGCCTCGCTCGGCGGTTCAGGCGGCTTTTTGGTCGATCCGCATGTCGAGGACGACGGTCACGATCAGCAGGACCTCGTCCAGCTTCGTCACCCAGGCGAGCTTGTCGCTGATGTCGCCCAGGGCGAACCAGGCCAGGATCGTGGCGAATGCGTAGGCGAGGAAGGCATAGTGCAGTAGTGGGGTCCGGCCTCGGTCGAAGGCCGGGTTGGTGAAGAACACGACGAGGAGCACGATATAACCGAGGCCGTTCAGGATGAAGAGATAGTCAATGTCTTCCAGGGCGTTCAGACCCCGCAGGGGAAGGATAATGAGGTGGACGATCGCCGTGACAAGGCCCGTCACCAGGATAACCGCTCGCAACGTCTTCTGACTCATCTCGGTTCCCTCCACATCGTCAAGGTTAGCGCTGCCGGTTGGCAGAGGATAGCACAGCTCAGGGATCGTGGGGGTCGGGCTGGGAGTGGTCCGGTGCGCCTGCCGGCATGAGTCTTGATCGCGTCAGCCCGGAGAGGAAGGCGTGGATGGCGGCGCCGGTGTCCTCCCACGTTGGGTGAGCCAGGTGAGTATTGCGGGCGGCCAGCGCCATGCGGCTCAGTCGGACGCGGTCGGCATGAAGCGACGCCAGGTGGACGGCCAGAGCGGCAGCGTCGGAGGCATCGACCAGGAATCCGTTCTCCCCGTGGCGCACGAATTCCCAGGCGCCGCCGTCGGCGCCGGCGATCGGCGGCAGGCCATACCCCATCCCCTCCAGGTAGGCCATACCGTATCCCTCGTAGCCCGACGGCACGGCCAACACCTGCGCCTGGAGCATCGCCTGCCGCAAGCCCTGCCCGTCGAGCGCCCCGACGAGACGCACGGCAGCGCCGAGCCGCAGGGTGTCCACCCGGCGGCGCACGCGGCGCGCGAAGCGCCGATCGACCTCGGCCGAGCCGGCAACGGTCAGGTCCGCCGACCCGCGCGGAAGCAAGGCGACGGCCTCGACCAGGGTCAGGAGTCCCTTGCGCGGGATCAGGTTGCCGAGAAACAGAACGCGCAGAGGCCCCGCCGCCTGGGCCCGCGACTGGATCGCTTCGGCGGCGATCGAGGTAGCCAGGCGATCGGCGCCGGGGACGGCCACGATCGAGGACGCGATAGGCAGACCGAGCCGCTGGACGGCGGCGCGCGTGGTCCGGCTGTTGAAGATGAACGCGTCGAGCGGGGCGAGATAGCGGCGCTCGATCCAGCGGTAGAAGGCATTGGCCGGGAGGCCGCGCGGTTCGCTCGAGCGCAGATGATGGACGAGGCCGACCCGCGTGAGCCCGGGCCGCGCGTGTCTCAGCCGTCGATTCGCCCGTAACAGCGCCGGGTGGGAGAGCTCATCCTCGACCAGGATATCCGGCGAGGCAAACGCCACGCGCTCGGCCAGGTCCGACGGCATGCCGCGCCACAGGCGCGCGGCGTAGCGACCTGTGGGCAGAGAAATCACGGTCACCTCAGTGCCGGACCGGCGCAGGTGCTCGACGATCAGCCGATCGTACAGGTAGCCGCCGGAGAGCTGGTCGAGGCGGCCGTCGACCACCCAGGCGACCCGCATCACAACTCCTGGTGGAAGGAGGCCCAAGCCACCGGACTCTCCCACAGGCGCACGGTGTGGCCTGTCAGGCGGCCGCGGTCCAACACGGCGCCCAGTCGGGTCGCCAGAATCCGGGCGAAGTTCTCCAGGCTCGGGTTCAGTCCGGCGAACTCGGGTAAGTCATTGAGCACGCGGCCGCGGAAGGAACGCAGCGTCGTCGCGAGGTGGGCTTCGAGTTCCACCAGATCGACCAGGTAGCCGTGCTCATCGAGCGCGCCGCCGTCCAGGATCCACTCCAGGCGGTAGGGGTGGGCGTGTTCCACATTCTCCACCCCCCAATCGCCGCCGATCAGGTAGTGGCGAGCTTCGAATTCGCGCTGCAGGCTGAGTCGGTACATCGACACGACCTCAGGCCGATTCGGGATAGGTGAGCACGACCTGGACGGCTTGCTCCGGATGCTCGGCGAGCAGACGATAGGCTTCACCCGCGTCCTCGAAGGGGAAGCGATGCGAGATCAGGCCTTCTGCCTCGATTCTCTGGAGCAAGGACAGGGCATAGGCCAGGCGGCGCTCCTGGTTCCAACGCCCGCGCAACACCGGGGCGATTGTGCTGACTTGACTGCTGAGCACCTGGATGCGACTGCGGTGGAACGCGCCTCCCAGGTCCAACGACGCCCGTTTCTCACCGTACCAGGAGCCGATGATCACGCGGCCGTCAAAGCCGGTGGCGCGCAGCGCCTGATCGAGGACGGCGGGATCGCCGCTTACCTCGAAGGCGAGATCGGCCCCGGGATGGGTGGGATCGCCCAGCGCCCGGGTCAGGCGACCCGGGGTCTCGGCGTCGTCCGGATCGAGAGACAGGTGGGCACCAAGCGCCTCGGAGGCTAGGCGGCGACGGGCGTGACGGTCGAGGGTGATCAACGCCGACAGAGGCATATCCGCCAGGAGGGCCGTCGTGAGAAGGCCCACGACGCCCTGGCCGAAGACGACGACCTTCTCCCCTGCCAGTGGTCGACCGTCGTGGACCAGGTTAACCGCCGTCTCGGCACTTGGGAGAAACACGGCGCGTTCGAGGGGGAGGTGCGCCGGAAGAGGGATCGTCTCCGCCACGGGCGCGACGAAATGCGTCTGGTGGGGCTGGAAAGCGAAGACCAGCGCATCCCGAAGGGACGGATCGACCCCGGGACCCACCTGGAGGATCCGGCCGACGGAGGCGTATCCGTACTTGAGGGGAAAGGCCAGGGTGCCGGTCAAGGAAGGCAGCGAGGCGTCAGCCGGCATGGCCGCCGGGGCGAGGCCGCGATAGATCATCAGCTCGGTGCCGGCGCTGATGGCGCTGAGCAGCGTGCGCACGAGCACTTCCCCCGGCTCCGGGCCGGGGAGAGGTTCGAGACGCACTTCCACGACCGCCGGCGCGGTGAACACCAAAACCTGGCGGGAAGCGATCTCGCTCACCGCAAGTCACCCCACAAGATCAAGTCGGGCCCCGATGCTTCCCAGCCCTGCAAGCGGACTCCGGGCAGCTCGCCGGCGGCTGCCGTCAGGGCTGGCTTGCCGGCAATGAAGACCGGGGCCAGGGTGATGACGACCCAGTCGACGAGCCGAGCAGTCAGGAAGGAGCGCAGGACGCGCGACCCTCCTTCGACCATGATCGAACGAAGCCCGCGTTGGGCCAGCTCGGCGAGGGCGGCGGGCAGGTCGATCAGGTTCTCCGGGGTCCGGGGCATTTCCAGCACCAGGGCGCCTGCACCGACCAGGGCCGTGCGCCGGGAGGGCGAAACCGGGGCGCCGGCCATGAACCACGGTCGACGCGGGTTGGAGAGAATGCGGGCCGGCAGGGGCGTGCGCAGTCCGGTGTCGAGGACGATCGGCTGCGGATTCGGCCCGGCCGCATGGCGCACGGTCAGCTGAGGGTCATCCGCCAGAATCGTCCCGACGCCGACCAGCACCCCGTCGTGGCGGGCCCGCAAAGCGTGGGTGCGGAAAAGGGAAGGCGGGCTGGAGAGAGCCAGCGGGCGGCCATCCGGCAGGGCGATCGAACCATCCAGGCTCTGGGCGTAGCTGAGGGTAATGAAGGGACGATCGGCCGCCGACTTCGCCGATAGCCGGGCGTCGGTTGCTTTCAGGACGTCATCGGTCACGGGTTGGGGGGCGACCCGGCGGGGTCGGATTCGTATCCAGGTTGATCCAGTGATTCAGCCGGGTCCGCTTGGTGCGTAAGTAGGCTTCACTCTCGACGGTGGCCGGGATCAGCAGGGGCAATCGGGCTACCACATCGATCCCCAGCTGGCGCAGCGCATCGATCTTGCGAGGATTGTTGGTCAGCAGCCGGACAGAACGGACCCCGAGGTGGCGCAGGATTCCGGCGGCGGCGCCGTAGTCCCGTTCATCGGCCTGATGGCCGAGCGCCAGATTGGCGTCGACCGTATCCATGCCGGCGTCTTGCAGGTTGTAGGCGCGCAGCTTATCGCGCAACCCGATCCCGCGGCCCTCCTGGCGCAGGTAAACCAGAACGCCGCTGCCCTCGGCGGCGATCATCTCCAAAGCGCGACGCAACTGCTCCCCGCAATCGCAACGCAGCGAGTGCAGGACGTCGCCAGTGAAGCACTCCGAGTGCAGGCGGGCGAGCACCCCCACGGCTTCGGCGATGGCGCCCATCACGACCGCCAGGTGGTCCTGACCGTCCTTCGGATCGTGGTACAGGCGCAGTTGGAACTCGCCCGTCGGAGTGGGGACGCGGGCGCTGGTCACCAGCTGGACTTCCGCTTCGTTTGGCATGAGCACCCGACCGGCACAGCACAGCGGGCCGTGTCGGAGATTGTCGACCGATTATAAAGGGTCTCGGCAAGGGCTGGGTTGCTGGCTGGACCGTCGCTCCGCGCGACGTCTTCTGTGCCCAGGCTCAGCTGCTGTTTGCCGCGCATCGGGGATTCCCACCTGCGCCTGCAGCTGCGCCGAAGGCGCACACCTGCCCTGGCGGGCGGTGCCAGGGGGTGCAGGTGTCGCCCCTCCCACTCCGCTTTGCTCCGGGGACCATGGTGCGGGGCTTCGCGCAGCATCCCGAAGGGGCGGAATGACATGGATGGGGGAGCCCGCGGACGTCAACCCCCATTCGTCTCGTGTCATTCCGAGCGAGAAGCTTCGCGAAGTGGAGCGAGGAATCCCCAGATGTTTCGAACGGCATTCGACCGGGAATGCGCCATAACGCGAATCCCCACTCGTCGACACCCTTTCCTAATCGGGAAATCGCCTCCCGGCGCTCCGGCGCCCGCCGGTCTTGTCACCCGCCTCTGCCTGCATTATGATGCAGATGCAATTCCTTGCGGGAAAGGGTCGAATGAGCTGCGGCGAGCGACTGCAGGAGGCAATGCGTCTGCGCGGGCTGCGGGTCACCCCCCAGCGCGGCGTCATCCTTGAAACCGTCTCCCACCTCGGCGGCCATCCGACGGTCACCGAGGTTTACCACCAGGCGGTGGGCCGCCTGCCCGGGTTGAACGCGGCGACGGTCTACCGCACGCTTGAATCGCTGCGGGAGGCCGGGTTGGTCGACGGCATGGACGACGGGGGCCCGGCGCGCTTCTCGTTGCGCGACTTCGATCACCCCCATCACCATTTGGTGTGCTCCGATTGCGGCGGCGTGGCCGAACTCGAGCCTGAACCGGTGAACGGTTTCGCCTCCCAGGTCAGGCGCCGCACCGGTTTTCAACTCCAAACGGACCATCTGACGCTGCCCGGCCGCTGCCGGAAGTGCTCCGGCCGGCTCTAAGAGGACCAGGGCATGCTCGCTTCGCCTCTGCGCATGCACATCCCCGACGGATTCCTGACGCCGGCCATCTCCGTGGTCGGCTGGGGGATCGCCGTCGTCATGATCATCGTGGCGCTGCGCCGGACCCGCCGACAGCTCGACGACCGGATGGTGCCGATGATGGGTGTGTTGGCGGCGTTCCTTTTCGCCGCCCAAGCGATCAATTTCCCGGTCGCCGCCGGGACGTCCGGCCATCTGATCGGCGCCGCCCTGGCAGCGATCGTGATGGGCCCTTGGGCGGCGACGCTGATCATGACGGCCGTGCTGGCAGTCCAGGGACTGTTGTTCCAGGACGGTGGGCTGGTGGTGATGGGCTGGAACATCGTCAACATGGGCGTGATCGCGGCCTTCTCGGGATATCTTGCCTACACCCTGGCACGCCGCCTCAGCGGAAAATCGCGGGTGGCGGTCATGGCGGCGTCCTTTGCGGCCGGCTGGATCTCGGTGGTCGTGGCCTCCCTGGCGACGGCGATCGAGTTGGCGGCTTCGGGGACGTCGCCGCTCGTCCTGGCGGTGGCGGCCATGGGGTCGGTCCACGCCCTGATCGGGGTCGGCGAAGGCGTCATCACCGCCGCCGCCGTTGGACTTCTGCTGGCCGCCCGACCGGGACTCCTTCAGGCTGGCGCGACGGCGCCGGGAGGCCGCACAGCGGCGGTCATCCTGGTGGGACTGGCAGCGGCCCTGCTCGTGGCGGCGTTCTCCCCGCTGGCGTCTCCGAGCCCGGACGGCCTCATCCGCGTTGCGGAGACACAGGGCTTCGTAAGCCTGGGTCAGGCCTCGCCCTATGAAATCCTGTCTGGCTACACCGTGCCCTTCATCTCCCATCCCGCGCTGACGACGATCGCCGCCGTCATGCTGGGGACCCTGGTGGTGTTTGGCGGAGCGGTCATCATCGGGAGGTTGGCAACGCGACGTCAAGCTGCCGGCCTTTGACTCATGCACTTCGACCTCACCGATCAGTACCGTCCGCGACCGAGCTTCGTCCACCACCTCGACCCCCGAGTTAAGGTGGTTCTCGCCCTCGCCTTCATTCTCACCGCCGGACTGATGCCGATCGGGGCCTGGAGCGGATTCGCCGCCCTCTTGATTCTGGCGCTGGCCGCCTCGCTGGCCAGCCGCCTCGGGCTCGCCTTCGCCTTGCGCCGTTCCTACATCGCGCTTCCCTTCGCGCTGGTGGCGCTGCCGCTGGTTTTCACCGTCCCCGGAGAAGTCGTGTATCAGACGCCGCTCACCGGGTGGACGATCACGGCCCAGGGTCTGGAACGCTTCTTGAGCCTGATCTTGCGCTCCTGGATCGCCATCCAGGCGGCGATCTTGCTCATCGCTGCGACGCCGTTTCCGGACGTGCTGTGGGCGCTGGGGGCGCTGCGCGTGCCACGGGTCCTGGTGGCGACGATCGGATTCATGTACCGCTACTTCTTCGTGCTGGCCGACGAGACAGCCCGCATGCTCAGGGCCCGGGCGGCGCGCTCCGCCGAGGTGGAAGGCCGTCGCAAGCCATCCCCGCTGTGGCAAGGAGGCGTGGCCGGCGCCATGGTCGGGAGTCTGTTCCTGCGCGCCCTCGAGCGCAGCGAGCGCGTCCACGCCGCCATGCTGGCCCGTGGCTACAACGGTCAGATGCCAAGCCTGGCCCGCCGCGCCATACGCCGCATGGACCGGCTGGTCATCCTGGCGGCATTGCTGCTCCTGGTCGGACTGTTGGCCTGGGCGAGGCCTTCCTGACGATGCATCACACGATCGAAGTCCGTGGCCTGAGCTTCGCCTACCCCGACGGATTCCAGGCGCTGCGCGGTGTCGACCTGCACATCTCGCCCGGCGAGAAGGTCGCCCTGGTGGGCCCGAACGGCGCCGGCAAGTCGACGCTGGTTCTGCACTTGAACGGGATTCTGCGCGGTCAGGGAGAGGTGCAGGTGTGCGGTCTCCCGGTGGAAGACAAGAACCTGGGGCGCATCCGGGCCTCGGTCGGACTGGTCTTCCAGGATCCGGACGATCAGCTGTTCTCGCCGTCCGTGCGCGAGGACGTGGCCTTCGGGCCGATCTATATGGGGCTGACAGAGGATGAAGTCGGTCGGCGCGTTGAACGGGCGCTGGCCTCGGTCGGGATGCCCGAGAGCGCCGCGCGTGTGCCGCACCACCTGAGCGGAGGGGAGAAAAGGCGCATCGCCATTGCGACGGTCCTGGCGATGGAGCCGGAGATCCTGGTGCTCGACGAGCCGACGGCCGGGCTGGATCCGCGGGGGCGGCGCGGCCTGATCCGCCTGCTGGCCGAGCTGCCGCAGACGATGCTGGTCTCGACACACGACCTGCGCATGGTGCAGGAGCTTTTCTTGCGGACGGTCGTCCTGGATCAAGGACAGGTCGTGGCCGACGGCCCGACCGCCGCGCTGATGGCCGACGCCGCGCTACTGGCGGCCCACGGGTTGGAAGCATAGACGGTCGTTCCTGCGTTCGCCCGACCTGGTTTTGCCCTCACCCCCTGGCCTCCTCTCCGCCTTGGAGCGACCTGACGCGGTTGACGCGGTGGCGGAGAGGGGGAGGATAATCGAGGGAAGGGGGGAAGCTTTGCTTCCCCCCTTCCCTCGAAAAACCATCCCCTCCCCCGCTTCGATTCCCTGGATGGAAAGCTGCATTCCTGCGGGGGAGGGGTAGGGGTGGGGGCCAGCAGGAGGCCGTTCCGCAAGTGCGGGTGGAAAGTGAGGAGACTGTGACATATTCCGCGGCTTCGTCTGCCTTCGGCGAATCAATGCAACCCTTCGCCGGGATCGCCTCCTTCATGCGCCGCCCGGTCACGCGCGACGTTCAGCCGGGCGATGTGGCGATCGTCGGCGTGCCGTTCGACTCCGGCACTTCCTACCGCAGCGGCGCTCGCTTCGGCCCACGCGCCATCCGGGAGGCCTCGCTGCTCCTGTGGGGCTACAACAACGCGCTCGAGATCCAGCCGCTGGACCACCTCCACGTCGTCGATACCGGGGACGTCGATGTCATCCCGCCGTCGATCGAGGATACGTACCACAATATCCAGAACGAGGCGTCCGCCTTGATCGACCGCGGTGCGACGCTCATCGCCCTGGGCGGAGACCATTCGGTCAGCCTGCCGCTCCTGCGGGCGCACCACGCCAGGCATGGTCCGCTGTCTTTGATCCACATCGACGCGCATCCGGACACCTGGCCGAGCGAATACGGCGGGCGACCCTACAGTCATGGGACGCCGTTTCGTCGGGCCATCGAGGAGCACCTGATCACGCCCGGAGCCTACATCCAGGTTGGGCTGCGCGGCCCGACGACCGCCGCCGGTGATTTGAAGGAGGCGCGCCAGCTTGGTGCCAGGATCGTCACGCTGGACGAGGCGGTGGCGCTGGGAATGCCGCGGGTGATCGAGATTGTGCGGGAGACGGTCCAGGCGCCGATCTACCTCAGCCTCGACATCGACGCCGCCGACCCGGCCTTCGCCCCCGGCACCGGGACGCCCGAAGTGGGTGGGTTCACCTCCCATCAACTGCTGACCCTGCTGCGCGGCCTGGCCGGTCTGGAGATCGTCGGGTTCGACCTGGTGGAGGTTTCCCCACCGTTTGACCCGGCCGCCATCACGTCGATCCTGGCAGCCAACCTGGTCTTCGAGATGTTGTCGCTTCTGGCGCTGCGAAGGAGGACAACGGAGAGCCGATGAAGAAGGCACCCTGAGTCCTTCGGCTCCCCTCAGGGCAGGCTCTGCCCCTCGCTTTGCTCGGGATGATATCGAAACGATGCCGGCTATCCGTAATGGATCGGCTAGCGCATGATGGTCGAACCCTGCTGACCCGAGGAATCTGAGGTCACGCGTTCGGCGCCACGCACCAGGGCGCCGTAGTAATTGCGTTCGTCGGCGACGGCCCGCCAGCCGCTCAGCACGAACGGCACCGGACCGTCGGCCGCCAGCCATTCCCCATTGAATTTGCGGGCGACGTGGACGTGTTTTCCGGTCGCCACTCCGCCTTCGCAGGAGGGATGTCCGAGGGGCGTGCCGGCCTCGACCTGAGTTCCGGCGGCGATCAGTCCGGCCTGTGCCAGGTGGAGGTACACGATCACCCAGCCGGTCTGCTCGAGGCCGTCGCCATCCAGATCGAGGGCGACGGCGTTGGACTCGGCGCGCGCGATGACGCCCGGGGCGGCGGCGGTCGCCCAGCGATCCGGGACGGCGCACGGCTCCCCGCCGATGATCGGTGAGAAATCCAAAGCGCCGCGCGGAGTGCCGGCGTTCCACGCCGGATGAGGCCCGCCCGTCAGGCTCCAGCGTTCACCCGCGGCAAATGGCAGCTCGAGCGTCGGTTGAGCCAGGCCGGCAGGGAGCAAGGGGTCGGCGGCCTGCGCCCGCGCCCAGGGGTCCCCGAAGAGCGCGGCGTACAGAGTCGGCAGTGAATCCTCTCCATAGACGCTGCTCATCCACCTGTCCCGCGGACGCAGAATCGCGATCAGGTGCATCAAGGCGACTGTGCCCGGATTCAGTTCCGGGTGAAAGCGCAGCGTCGTTTCGTCGTCGAATCGGGTTTCGACCAGGGTGCCTTCCCGCCAACCGTAGTAACCGCGGTTGAGCTGCGTGGCGGCGATCATCAGCTCCTGGTACAGCCCTCGCCGGCCGGCGATGCGGAAACCAAGCGGATAGGCATCGACCTGCCCGTCAGCCGGGAAGCCATAAACCCAACCGCTGCGGTATTCGATGAGGCCGAGCAGCAGGCGGGGATTGACCGAGAGCTCCTGGGCGACGGTCTGGACGATGGCCGTCCCGCTCAGGCGCTTGCCGGGTGCGATCTCCTCGTCATAGCTCGCCAGGAGCCCACCCGCCGACCGGACAAAGGTCTCGACATCGAAGATAGCGGCGGGGGAATACACCACCTCGCCGTCGGGCAGCACAGGCACCCCGGGCGACACGGCCCCGAGGGTATTCGGGATCCGCAGAAGGATTCCGACGTGGAGGTAGCCGTCGGCCGGGAGCGACTCGCCGGCGACGACCTGCTGCGCCGCGACTCCGAAGCGCCCGGCGATCGCCGACAGCGTATCCCCGGCAATGGTCTCGTACTCGAAGGTGGCACCGGGGGTCGACCAGTCCGGTGTGCTCGTCGGGGCGGGCGGGGGGGCGTCGGTGGCATTGGGCGCCGGCGTCGCGGCCGCCTGCCCGGCCATCGCATCGATCGTTTGCATGACCGAAACGGCGGTCGCCTGGCGCGCCGCCCCGCTCTGCGGCAGCGGTGCATTGCAGGCCATCGCGTTCGCCATCACCATCACGACGAGAAGGAGAAGGGGGAGGAGACGGCGGGCCATTCGGCAGGGGCTGGGC
The DNA here is from genome assembly GCA_964569445.1 of uncultured Anaerolineaceae bacterium. GTDB lineage: Bacteria > Chloroflexota > Anaerolineae > Anaerolineales > E44-bin32 > DATEVL01. The sequence goes on from CAZMVJ010000013.1 coordinate 17,285, forward strand.
GGCGGTAGGAGCGGCGGGTCGCTAGGGGCCGGCTCAGGGCAAGCATACAGCGCAAGAGCCCTGGGGACCACACTCCCCCTTGTCAATCCGGACAGAGTTAGGTATACTTAACTCAGGAGTTTGGCATGCGTGAATTAACCCCTGCCGTTGAAGACTATCTCAAGGCCATTTACGAAGTCGACGAGGGGACGGCCGGAGCACCGGCCGGCACGGCCGCGCTGGCCGACAAACTCGGCGTGACCCGCGCCTCGGTGACCGGCATGCTCAAGAAGCTGGCCGCCGGGCCCGAGCGCTTGGTGACCTACACCCGCTACCACGGCGTCCGCCTGACTCCCAAAGGTCGCACTGCCGCCCTGGAAGTCGTCCGCCATCACCGCCTGCTGGAAGCCTATCTGACTTCGGCCCTCGGCTTCTCATGGGACGAGGTCCACGCCGAGGCCGATCACCTGGAGCACGTCATTTCCGAAGACCTGGAGGAGCGTATCGCTGCCTACCTGGGCAACCCGGCGGCCGACCCCCACGGCGCGCCGATTCCCGAGCGCGATGGCAGCCTGCCGCTCCGCCGGGAGGTCCGCCTGTCCGACCTGGAGGTGGGAACGGAGGCGGTCGTGGCTCGCGTTTCCGACCGCGACCCCGACTTGCTGCGCTACCTCGACCGGCTCGGCTTGCGCCCTCGCTCTCGGCTTCGCCTCCTGGAGCGCGGACCCTTCGACGGGCCGCTGCATGTCGAAGCCGTCGACTCAGGCGCCGTCGTTCCCTTGAGCCGCCGCGTCACGGACGAAGTCTTCGTGGTCCCCGAGACTATGCTGGAAGGAGCTTAGGACGATGGAGTTTCCCAAACCCGGCAAGCGCCGGATCTCTCGCCGGGATTTCCTCAAGGCCGGTCTACTGGGGGGCGGAGCGACGGCGGTCGCCGCCACGCTGGCGCAGGCCCCGGCGGGGGCAACCCACCTTCATGCCTCGCCCATCGGCGCCCAACCGACCCCGCCCCCCGACGCCGCCGATCACGCCGCCGGTCACGATCACGGCGGTTTCGGCACGGTCGGCCAAGTCGACCCGGCGGTCAACGGGTTCGACCCGCATGTCATCCTGCAGGATTGGGACTTCGGTCAGGTCAGCGCCCTGCCCGGCGGCCAGACGCTGCGCGAGTACCGCATCGTGGCCGTCGACAAGGAGTTCGAGGTCGCGCCCGGCGTGGTCTTCCCGGGCTGGGTCTACAACGGCCGTGTGCCCGGTCCGACGTTGCGCTGCGTCGAGGGCGATCGAATTCGCATCGAGTTCTTCAACGGCGGCAGCCACCCTCATACGATCCACTTCCACGGCATCCATGCCGCCTCGATGGACGGCGTGCCGGGCGTCGGACCTGGCATGATCCAGCCGGGGGGTTCGACCGTCTACGAGTTCGACGCCTTTCCCTTCGGCTGCCATCTGTATCACTGCCACGCCACCCCACTGAGGCGTCATATCCACAAGGGACTGTACGGCGCCTTCATCATCGACCCGGATCCGGCGCGCCATCCGGACGAAGCGGCGCAGGCCCGCTCGCGCCATCACCTCTCGCCCGAGAACAAGGACGTCAACGAGATGGTCATGGTGATGAACGCGTTCGATACGGACTTCGACGGTGAGAACGAGGTCTACGCCGCCAACACGGTGGCCTTCGCCTACATGAACAAGCCGATCGTCATCCGCCGCGACCAGCGGCAGCGGCTGTACCTGATCAATATCACCGAATTCGACCCGATCAACTCGCTCCACCTGCACGCCAACTTTTTCGACTACTACGATCACGGGACGACGCTGACGCCGACGCTGCGCACGGTCGACACGATCATGCAGTGTCAGGCGCAGCGCGGCATCCTCGAGTTCGATTTCAAGGGCTTCGAGCCGGGGCTCTATATGTTCCACGCTCATCAGAGCGAGTTCGCCGAGCTCGGCTGGATGGGGTTCTTCGAGGTGCAGGCATGACCCGGCGGCCTTCGTCAGAGTCTCCTGTGGTAGGCCGCGGGGTGAGTACGCCGCAGATCGCCTCCGGCCGCCGGCCGCTGCCGGCCTGGGCGGCCTGGCTCATCCCTCTTGCCGCGCTGATGGTGATGCTCGCCTTCCTGGCCTTCGGCGATCCGCTGGCGGCCTTTCGGACGGACCTGCCGCCGGTCGAGGCGCTGAGTTTCGAACGGATCGACGTCACGCCGGATGGGTTTCGGGCCACGGTCGTCAACGGCGGACCGGGGCCCGTGACGATCGCTCAGGTCATCGTCGACGATGCCTACTGGAACTTCACCATCGACCCGTCGCCGGTCGTGCCTCGCCTCGGGCGGGCGACGATCACGATCTCCTACCCGTGGGTCTACGGCGAGCCCCACGTCGTTCGGCTGCTGACAACGGCCGGCCTAGCCTTCGAAGGGGAAGTGGCGGTGGCGGTGGAGACGCCGACACCCGGCGGCAAGGAGTTCCTGGCCTACGGACTGCTGGGGGTATTCGTCGGCATCATCCCGGTCGGCCTGGGCATGCTGTGGTTCCCGGCGATGAGGCGGCTGGGCCGCAAAGCGCTGAACGCCGTCCTGGCGCTGACCATCGGCATGCTCGTCTTCTTGCTGATCGACACGGCGCTGGAGGCGCTCGAAGTGGGCGCCGGGCTGCCGGATGTCGTCCAGGGCCAGGCGTTGGTGTGGTTCTCGGCGCTGCTGACCTGGCTTGCCCTGCTGGTGGTCGGGGCGCTGCGGCGGCCGGGCGGGGAAGGCTCGAAACTGCCGCGGGCGCTTTTCGTCGCCGGCATGATCGCCTTCGGCATCGGGTTGCACAATCTGGGCGAAGGCATGGCCATCGGCGCCGCCTTCTCTCTGGGTGAGGCTGCCCTGGGATCTTTCCTGGTGGTCGGTTTCACTTTGCACAACATCACGGAGGGCATCGGCATCGTTTCCCCGCTGACCCCTGGACGGGAGGGGATGCCGGCCGGGTATCGTCCGCGCCTGTGGACCTTCATCGCGCTGACGTTGATCGCCGGCGCGCCGGCGATCCTCGGGGCCTGGATCGGCGGCTTCTCTTACAGTCCCATCCTGGCGGCGGTCTTCCTGGGGATCGGCCTGGGCGCGATCTGGCAGGTCATCGTCGAGGTCGGACGCCTGCTGCGCGACGACGCTGGCCGCCATGAGGAAAGCGCCATGACGTGGGCCAACCTGGGCGGGTTCGCCGCCGGGGTGGCGGTGATGTATCTGACGGCGCTGTTGGTCAAATTCTAGCGAGGTGAACCGTGGTGAGTGAATCGTTCTTCCGTGTGATGTTCGCCATCATCCTGGTGGCGGCCTTTGGCATGTCCGGTTTCTTCCGTCGACGGGCGCGGCAATCCGGCGCAATCCCGCGCAGCCGCGAGGGTGGGCGTACCATGTTCCTGCGCCTGCTTTTCGCCGCTCCGTTCTACCTGGCGATGGTGGCGTACCTGGTCAATCCGCGCTGGATGGACTGGTCGGCCCTTTCCCTCTCGGTGACGTTTCGCTGGGTCGGGGTGGTCGTCGGCTTGGCGACCTTGCCGCTGTTGTACTGGGTGCTCTCCAGCCTCGGCCGCAACATCTCCGAGACCTTTCTGACCAAGGCCGATCATCAGCTCGTGACCCACGGGCCCTACCGCTGGGTCCGACATCCGCTCTACACCGTCGCCACGATCGCGTTTATGGCCCTCGGACTGGTCGCTGGCAACGCGTTTATCCTGGTGATGGCGGCCGTCGTTTTCGCTGCCTTGGCGCTCTTTATCGTCCCCAGAGAAGAAGCGGAACTCACCGTCAAGTTCGGCGAGGCCTACGCTGGGTACAAGCGACGCACGGGCGCGCTCGTCCCTCGCGTGCCTGCTCAAGGCTGAGAGCGGAACCTTTCGGCACGCCCGAGGCCGACCCCAATCGAAGGACCCCCTTCACGGCTTCCGCCCCGACCGAGCCGGCGCTACCCCTCCTTCCGACTGAGTGACGACTGTCACTAACGCTCGGGCCTCCGGCCGTCTATTCTGTATATCGAATACGGAATATGGCGGGAGGCGCTGGTGAAGGAAGGCAGAGCGGCCGCAGGGTACTTCCGGGCGTTAGGACACCCGGTCCGGCTCGAGATCATGAGGGTCCTGTCCGCAGAGGGCGAGGCCTGCGTCTGCCATCTCGAAGCGCGCCTCGGGCTTCGTCAAGCGTACCTCTCCCAGCATTTGGCGCGCCTGCGCCTGGGCGGTCTGGTCTTCGACCGGCGCGAAGGCTTGAACGTCTACTACCGGCCGGCGTCGGCGGCAATCCGCAAGCTGCTTGAGGCGGGCGCACGCCTCGAGACCGCGCTTGGCGCGGCTGGCGACGTGCGGCAGGTTGCACGCGCCAGCGCCGATCCGGGCCAGGAACCCTGCCCATGCCCGCGCTGCCAGGTGGCCGGAGTTCGCGCGGCGAAGAAGTCCACGTTGGACCTTGAGGCGGCCGGGTGATCTCCGATGCTTGACATCGCGTTTAGATACCTCCAGGCCGGCCTAGGAAGTCTGGCATCCTATCTGGCTGCTCACGTCCTGCTCTGTCTCGTGCCGGCGTTCCTCATTGCCGGGGGACTGGCGGCTCTCATCCCGAAAGAATCGGTGACGCGTTTCCTGGGGCGGAAGGTGCCGAAGGTGGTCTCCTACCCGGCGGCGGCGATGGCCGGCTCGCTGCTGGCCGTGTGTTCCTGTACGATCGTCCCGCTGTTCGCCGGAATCCACAAGAAGGGCGCTGGCATCGGTCCGGCGGTGACGTTTCTTTTCTTCGCGCCGGCGGCCAACATCCTGGCGCTGGCCTACACCGGCGTCGCCATCGGCCCTGACTTGGCTTTCGCCCGCTTGTTCCTGTCGCTGGCGTTCGGCATCGGGATCGGCCTGATCATGGCGATGATTTTCCGCCGGGCCGACGCCGAACACGACCGGCAGACTGACGACCCCTTCGCCGCCAAGGGCAGGGTTCGCCGCGGCGTGATCGTGTTCATGCTGATCCTCGTCGTTCTGCTGCTCTCGGGCACCTTGAAGATCGGGTTGCTGACCAACAGCTACGCCCGAGTCGAACTGCCGATCGCCGGGTCGCATCAGCTCGAGCAGGCGCTCTTCCGTCTCGTTCCCTACGACTCCAGCCGTGGAGAAGAAGGAGTCACGGTCCAAGGCGTAGTGCTCATCGCCCTGCTCGGCCTGATCGCCGTGGCCGCCTGGCGCGGCTTTGGCAATGTGCTCGAAGGCTTCAACCGTTGGACTTGGCCCGCGCTGACCCTGGTCGCGTTGACGCTGCTGGCGGCGGCGGCAGGGATGGAGGCGAACACTACCGGTCTGATCGTTACTTTCCCCGGCAAGTTCTTCGCCGTAGCCCTCTCCCTCGTCGTGCTGGCCTGGTTGGCCCGCCGTTCTCTCAGCCGGCACGAGATGCGCGAGTGGCTCTGGGAATCGTGGCGCTTCGTCAAACAGATCTTCCCGTTGCTGCTGGCCGGCGTCTTCGCCGTCGGTGTGCTGCGCCAGCTGATCCTGCCGGAGTGGATCGAATCGCTCGCCGGACGCAACACGCTCCCGGGCAATCTGGCAGGCGTCGTCTTCGGCGTTTTCATGTACTTCCCGACGCTCGTCGAAGTTCCGATTGCCAAGATGTTCCTGAGTCTGGGAATGCACCGTGGGCCGCTTCTGGCCTATCTGATGGCCGATCCCGAGCTCAGCCTGCAGAGCATCTTGCTCGTAGCGGCCATCATCGGGCGCAAGAAGGCCTGGACCTACGTCGCCTTCGTCGCGCTGTTCAGCACTGCGGCCGGCCTGATCTACGGCTCGTGGATCGACGGCGTCGGCCTTGGCTGGATTCTGGTCTACCTGGCTAGTTTTGTGGGCCTGCTTTTCCTGGCGCTGACGTTCGTCGACCGACGCCTGACGCGGGCGCAGCAGCCCGCTATCCAGGGCGCGGCCCATTAACGTCCGATGTCGTAGAAAAACCACTTCTGGGGAGGATGGCATGCTGACGATCAAAATTCTTGGGACGGGCTGCCCCAACTGTAAGAAGGTCGAAGCCGTCACGCGGCAAGCAGTGGCAGGGCTGGGCGTTGAAGCGGAATTCGTCAAGGTCACCGACTACGCCAAGATTGTGGAATACCCGATCCTGTCGACGCCGGGCCTGGTGATCGACGAGCAGGTCGTGTGCAGCGGTCGCATCCCCAGCCAGGCCGAGGTCACCACCTGGCTAGCTTCAGCGCTGGAGGAAGCCTGACGTGGCCGCGCCCGCGCTCCCTTCTCGGCGCCGCCTCTCGACCCTCGACCGTTACCTGACGCTGTGGATCTTCCTGGCGATGGCGGCGGGGGTGGCCCTGGGATATCTGTTCCCGCAGGCGGTCGAGAGCCTCAACGCCTCGGTCACCGTAGGCACGACCAACATCCCGATTGCCGTCGGCTTGATCCTGATGATGTATCCGCCGCTGGCCCGAGTCCATTACGAGGACCTGGGCAAGGTCTTCCGCAACTGGCGCATTCTCGGCTTATCGCTGCTGCAGAACTGGGTCATCGGCCCGATCCTGATGTTCGTCCTGGCGGTTGCCTTCCTGCGCGACTACCCGGAGTATATGACCGGGCTGATTCTGATCGGGCTGGCGCGCTGCATTGCCATGGTCATCGTGTGGAACAAGCTGGCCAGGGGCGACAACGAGTACGCCGCCGGGCTGGTGGCTTTCAACAGCATCTTCCAGGTGTTGTTCTATTCGGTCTATGCCTACGTCTTCATTACCGTCCTGCCCACTTGGTTCGGCCTGCCGGGAAGCGAGGTGGCGATCACGATCGGCGAAATCGCCCGCAGCGTCTTCATCTACCTTGGGATTCCTTTCCTTGCCGGCTTCCTCACCCGCCTGGTGCTGATGCGCCGGAAGGGCAAGGTCTGGTACGAGACGCGCTTTATGCCGCGCATCAGCCCGCTGACGCTGATCGCCCTGCTGTTCACCATCGTGGTCATGTTCTCCCTGAAGGGCAACCTGATCGTGACCATCCCGCTCGACGTCGTGCGCATCGCCATTCCGCTGGCGATCTACTTCGTGGCCATGTTCCTGGCGTCGTTCTGGATGGGGCGGCGGGTCGGCGCCGACTACTCCAAGACGACGACGCTGGCTTTCACCGCCGCCAGCAACAACTTCGAGCTGGCGATCGCCGTGGCGGTGGCGGTCTTCGGGATCAACTCCGGGGAGGCCTTCGCCGCCGTCGTCGGCCCGCTCATCGAAGTCCCGGTGATGATCGCGCTGGTGAACGTCGCCTTAGCCCTGCAACGCCGCTACTTCCGCGGAGAGGTAGCCATGGCGCCGGCGGGGATGGTGGCGGCGGCCGATGAGGCCTGCGCGCACCAGCGGGATCACCGGCCGATTAGCAGCTGAGCATCGGTCCGCGCGCCAATCGCGAACCGGATCTCATGGGAGGGTGGCAGTCGTCCGGCCAGGCAGTCTGTTGGTGGAATCTCGGTGGTCAGCCGGCTGCAGGGAGGAGCAAGCTCCGCGCGGGGAGGAAGTCCGGAAGGAGACGGAAATGCTGATCGACTCGTTCGAGGTGGAAGTCTTCACTCCGCCGTGCGAACCCGGAGCCGAGCGCTTGGCCGCCCGGGCGCATCTCGTCGCCGACATTTCGGAAGTCCTGCCTCTGCTCAACGCCACCCTGAAGGGCGCGATCTACCACCCGCAGGCGAACGCGCTGACGTGGAAGAAGGCCGGCCACAACGTGGCCTTTCACGCCTTCGAGATCGCCACCAGCAACGCCGAGGACCGAGAAGCAGCCGAAAAGGAACTGGCGAGGCTGATCCTCCTGGTCAACAAGACATGGGACCGCCGGGCTGAGATCGAGCCCGATTTCCGTGCGCGCAAGCGCCCGGCGGCGATGGTGCTCTTCCGACTCCTACCCCAAACCAACTGCAGGCGGTGTGGGCAGCCGACCTGCTTCACTTTCGCGCTGCGACTGGCGGCGTCCCAGGTCAACCTGGAATCGTGTCCACCGATCTTTGAGGAAGGTCTGGAAGCCTCCCTGGCCGGGCTGCGCGAGTTGCTCATCGACGCCTCAAGCCTATGAATTCCGGAGCCGAGGGGAGGCGAGCGACTCGATGACGGACTGCGCCGAAAGCGGCCGGCGGGCGGCGGAGGTCCCACGGGTAGTCACCTTGATTCTGGCGGAGCGGGACTTGATTGAATTGGCGCGGATCCTGGCCGACGGCGAAAGCGAAGAGGCGCTCGACTTCTTGCGGAAGCATCTCCAGGAGAGGCTGACGCGTCTCCTCGAAGGAGGCTGAAAAGTTATCTTCGACGGGCCCCGGGAGGGCCCTCCATGAAACGGCGATCGCCGACGAGCAGCCCAATCCGCAGCCTCGCCCCAGGTACAATCGTGCCCACCGATGCCGCAGCCGCGCCGCGTCTTGTTCTTGTGCACGGGCAACTCCGCCCGCTCGCAGATGGCCGAAGCCATCGTCAACTCGCGCCAGGGGGGCGAGTGGCAGGCGCAGTCTGCCGGCACGCATCCGGCGGGATACGTCCATCCCCTGGCCGTCCGCGCCCTGGCCGAGATCGGCATCGAGCATCTCGGACGCTCGAAGTCCGTCGACGAGATGCGCGATATCCAATTCGACCTGGTGGTGACGGTCTGCGACTCGGCGGCGGAGGAGTGCCCGCTGTGGCTGGGGATCGGCCGCCGAGTTCACCTCGGTTTTCCGGATCCGGCCAAGCCCCCTGGCGCGGACGACGACCGCATGCCGGCCTTCCGCCAGGTCCGCGACGGCATGCTCCAGAGTCTCCCCGCGCTCCTGGGTGGGTCCATCTCGAGTTCCGCGGCTGAGCCGTCAACGGGATCGTCTGACGAAAGCTGAGGTTTCCCCGCCTGCCTGAGGGGAGCAAGGTCACGCGCCCGAGGCGCGGCCTCGCCTAGCCGGCCTCAGGGATTCCTCCCGCCCCTTCTCTCCGTTCAGGGGCGCTCGGAATGACATGGGGCGAGGGTTCATTCGGCTTTCGGCTCCTCCGAATGAAGTGGGCGGCGGTTCCCCACTCGATGTCATTCCGAGCGAAGCGACACCTGCACCGCACCTGCGCCTGCGGCGCAG
>CAZMVJ010000014.1:0-25606 GCA_964569445.1 uncultured Anaerolineaceae bacterium
TGCAGAAGATGAGATTGCCACGCCGCCGCACGCCCTTGGCGCACCCGAAGGGGTGGAGCGGCGGCTCGCAATGACATCTCTTCCCGCGCGATCCTCCTCAGGATGCCCCCTCCGGGGTCTCTCCCCAGGATTCGCTCCGGGATGGCCCCCTTCGGGGCGCGAAGTGTGACGAAGCGCGATCGTTCAGCGCAGGCTCGACGCCAGGGCGGCCAGCAACGCCAGGGCCACGATGGCCATACACCCCAGCCGGGAGAGCCGGGCCGCCCATTTGAAGACGAATCGCAGGCCGGCCCAGACAAAGAGCAGTCCCAGCAGCGCCACAACGATCCGGATCAGACCCTGGTCTTGAAAGAGATCCATACCGCCTCGCGGCGGCCCTAGATCACCACGCGGCCGCCCTGGACGACCCTGGATACAAGATTCGTTCCAAAGCGGTATCCGATGTGACGCCAATCGGGGACATCCAGGATGATCAGGTCGGCGTCCTTTCCCGGCTCGAGGCTACCCTTGCGCCCCTGCATGCCGAGCGCCGCTGCACCGTTGATCGTGGCGGCGGCAATCGCTTGAGCCGGGGTGAGGCCGAGCGAGCGGCAGGCCAAAGCAATGGTGAAGGGCATGCTCTCGCACCAGGCCGTGCCCGGGTTCAGATCGGTGGCGATCGCCAGAAGGCCGCCTGCCGCGAGCAGGGCCTGCCCCGGAGCGCTGGCCGCCTCCCCCAGCCCGAACGGCGTCGCCGGTAGGGCGACCGCCACGGTGTCGCTTTCGGCCAAGGATGTCACATCCTCCGGAGGGGTGTGAAGGAGGTGGTCGGCCGAACGCGCACCTAGATCCACCGCCAGCCGCGTCCCTCCCAGTGCGACGAACTCATCGGCATGGATCTTGAGGGGGAACCCGAGCGAACGGGCGGCCGAGAGAATCCGCCGAGTCTGTTCCAGGTCGAAGGCCCCCTGCTCACAGAAGACGTCGACGAAGGGAAGGGGGCGCCGGGCAGCGTGCGTCTCCCACCAGGTCCGGACTGCCGGCAGCATCGTATCACGGACAAGCTCGACGTAGGCCTCGGTGCGGCCGCGATACTCCTCGGGGACGGCATGCGCCGCGAGAAACGTCGGGACGAGCTGCGGCGGCCCCTCGGAATCGAGCTGGAGGATGGCCTCCAACAGGCGCAGCTCGGTCGCCAAGTCCAGACCGTACCCGGTCTTGACTTCGGCCGTCGTCGTGCCGCAGGCGAGCATCCGCTCCAGGCGTGGCCGGGTCTCGGCCACGAGCTGTTCGATAGAAGCGGCCCGTGTGGCGCGGACGGTCGACATGATTCCCCCGCCGGAGGCCAGGATCTCCATGTAGCTGCGGCCCTGCAGGCGCATTTCGAATTCGGAGGCCCGATCGCCGGCCCAGATGGCGTGGGTGTGGGAGTCGACGAAGCCGGGGAGGACCACCCGACCCGAGGCATCCAATTCCTGAGCGGCCCGATACCGGCCTCGGATTTCGGCCGATGGGCCGACGGCCAGGATGCGGCCGTCGTCGATCGCCACCGCGCCGCCCTGAATGAGCGCCAAGCGCCCCAGGTCTGTGCCGCGTTGCGGCCCGCCGGAGAGCGTTGCCAACTGCGATGCCGAATGGACCAAGAGGTCGATGCGCATTTGCGAATGTCCGGGGCGTGCGCTGAGTATATCCCGCGGAGTTCGCCGGGCGATCATACGGAGTTGGGGCGCTCGCGCAGAAGGGTCAGCAGGACGATCAGGCCTGCCGCATTCAAGACGGCGACGGCCAGCGTGTTGGCCTGGATGCCAAGCGGGTAGAGCGCCAGACCGAGCGCGGCACCGAGGACGCGTCCCAGCGAAAGGGCCGAGATGTTGGCCGACATGAGCGTCGCCCGCGCCTCCGGGACGAGTTCGGTCATCAGTGGGATGCTGCTGACGAGGGTGAACTCAAAGCTGATGTAGAAGAAGAAGAGGGCAACGAGGGCTCCGGCGGGTGTCCGGGCAAGGGCCGGAAGGAGGAAACACGCCAGGCAGTTCACCAGCAATCCGATGGCCACCGCGCGGCGCTTCCCCAAGCGGTCGGTGATGGCGACCACCAATCCTTCACCGGAGAGCTCGGCGAGACCGATGACCGCCGCCGCCGCCCCCAGGGCAGCCACTCTCATGCTGAAGGAGGCTTCGAGCCAGACCCCGAAGACGATGTTGACCGTCTCGTTGGCTGCGCTTGCCAGCAGCCCGATCGCCAGCCCGGCCAGGGCGGCCGGATGCCCGAGGATGCGGGCGATGCCGAGACGCAACGACGGTCCGCCGTCGCGGCCCGGCGGGTCGGCGGGGAGGATTCGCCACAGCACCAAAGCGGCGGCGGCCCCTGCGGCTGCCAACCAGGGAAAGGGCGCCGTCCAACCGCGGCGGGCGATCAGCCAGCCCATCAACGGAACGCCCACCAGAAAGGCCAGCGACCATCCGAGCTCGGTCAGGGCGATCGCTTGCCCCCTTCGCGCATAACCGATCCGGTCGCCGAGGTAGGCCTGCATGGCCGGGTCGAACATGATCTTGCCGATCGTGGTCAGCAGCAGCGCGGCGACGAAAGGCAGATAGGTCGGCCGCAGAACGACCAACAGCGCTCCGAAGACGAATATCCCCAGGCCGAGCAGCATGCTGCGCTTGCGGCCGCGCCGATCGGCCGCTGACCCGAGAAGGGGCGCGGCCAGACCCAAGGCCGAACGCAGGGCGACGGCGCCGGCCACCTGCGTGACCGGGACTCCCAAACCCCGCGCGAAGACCGTCATGAACGGATACACCATCCGATACATCGTGTTGATGACGGATCGGGTGAGGGAGAAGGCGATCAGCGTGTAGCGCAGGCGGAGCGGCTGCCCGTTGCTGTCAGGCATTCGGGCGCAGGAGGCGGGCGAGCCATGCGGCGGAGGCCGCGGCGCAGGCCAGCAGGGCAAGGAAGGAGGCGCGCACGGCGATCGACTCCGAGGAGAACACCGGCGAGGAAGGATGCATCACCGCAGGAGCGGCCAGCAAGGCGGCCGTCAGCAGGCCGAAGAAGGCGATGGCCAGGCCGCTGCCCAGGCGAGGCCGGTGCAGCATCGCGACGGCCACCTGAAGGAGCAGCGCCGCCACCCCGAAGCGCACGCCGAGTCGCCAGCGTGGTTCGGCGAGGTAGAGCCCGTTCCAGCTCGATTGCATGGCGGCGAGCGAGAGCAGGAGCGAAGTCAACCAGAAGACCGTCGCCGACCTGCCCAGTCCGACGGACCAGGCGTGCAGGCTCTGCCTGCGGAGGATGAATCCGAACAGCCCGGTCATCGCCGCCGCTGCGAAACCAAGCAGCGCCGCCCAGACCCAGGCGCCGTGGAGGTAGACGATCCGCAGCGATGAACCGAGGACGCGGTCCTTCGGCGCGAGCCCGCTGAGCAGGACGGCCGTGGCGACCAAGACGAGCAGGAGAAGCCAGGCGCGCCGACGGGGAGACATGGCGCCGATTGTACTTGGGGCGTGATGACCGCGGGTCAGATCTCTGCGGGGCGTTCGCTCCAGCGCTCATGATGGACAACGGCGACGACGGGGCGGCGACCCCCTGGCCGTGGCGGCGCGGTCAGCACCGCGGGTTCGGCCGGATAGCCGAAGGAGATAGCGACGTGGAGGTGGTAGTCATCTGGAAAACCGAGGATCGACCGCGCCTGCTCCGGCTCGTAGATGGTAGCCAGGCAGGAGCCGATGCCGAGTTCCCACGCGGCGAGCTGCATGTACGCCGCCGCCTGGCCGGCATCGAAGAGGATCGACCAGCGTTGCGCCGGATCCGGCGTAAGAATGGCCACCGCCAGCGGGGCGCCGGCCAGATGCCCGGCGAAGGTCCCTGTCCGGCTCAAGGCCTCGAGGTTGGTCCGTTCTTGAACCGCGATGAAAAGCCAGGGTTGCGTATTCTTGGCCGATTGGGCGCGCCGGCCGGCCAGCAGGATCGCCTGGATCGCCCCTTCGGGCAGAGGTCGCGCGGCATAACTCCGTACGGCTCGTTTCAACCGGATGGCTTGTGCGACGTCCATGGGATCTCCTGCGGAGGCCTTCCGCGCAGTATGGCGGTCACCGGCGAGTGAGAATAGAGTCCGGGGTGCCCGGAGTCTAGCGCGCCTGGGCCGGAATCAGAGCCGCCCGGAAGACCGGGCGGCCAGGATCATCTGCCTCGGGATGTCAGGAACAACGCGCCAGGCGGGTCGTCGGCGCCGCCCGAGGCGAGGTTATTGGGCCAGAGGCGTAAGGACTCGCTTGCCGCCCCGAGGGACCATCAGGTCGGCGAAGGATGTCGAGGAAAGCTCCCGGACCAGCTTCTGTTGCACGTCCGACCAGACGCCGTGCACGGGGCAGTCGTCGCCGAAGGTGCACAAAGAGGAGTCCGGGACGCACTCATTGAGCGTGATCGGCCCGTCAATCGCCTCGACCACCTCGAGCAGGCTGATGTCCTTCGGCTCGCGGGCCAGCGCAACACCGCCGCGGGCCCCGCGCGAAGTCTGCACCATCCCGGCCACCGAGAGCTGGGAGACGATCTTGGCCAGGAAAGAGGGGGGAATCCGCTGCTCGCGGGCGATCTGGCTCGTCGGGGCGCGCCCGGCGCCGTTCTGCTTGGCCAGGTAGAGCACTGCGCGCACGGCGTAGTCGGCCTGTCGGGTGATTTGCATGCCATCCTCCCGCTTGATCGGGATACTCGACCCTTCGGATAGAAGTTATCGGCTTCCCCATCAGTCTAGGCGGCGGCCCCCGGAGCGGCAAGTGATGGGTGTCATCGCGGCCTGGTGACCTTCGACGAACGGGAGGCCGGCCGGTCCAGCATGGTAAACTTCCGCCGGCCCGGGCTCCCGCGTCGGAGGCACAAGCTTGAAGGAGATCACCGTCATCGGGGTCGGCTATGTCGGCCTGGTCACCGGGGCGTGCTTCGCCGACCTGGGCAACCGGGTTGTCGCCCTCGACATCGACGCCGACCGGATCGCCGGCCTCCAGCGCGGCCAGCTGCCGATCTACGAGCCGGGGCTGGAGGAAGTCGTCCATCGCAACGTGGCCGCCGGCCGGCTGCATTTCACCACCGACTATGCCCAAGCGCTGCGCCAGGCCGAATTCGTCTTCGTCGCCGTCGGCACGCCGGCGGGCGTCGACGGCGAAGCCGATCTGAAGCACGTGCGGGCGGTGGCCGAGTCGATCGGGCAGACGATGGACCACGCCCTGATCCTGGTCAACAAGTCGACCGTGCCGGTAGGGACAGGCGACTGGGTGGCCGACATCGTGCGGGCCCACCAGCCGCGGCCGATCCCTTTCTGGGTCGTCTCCTGTCCGGAGTTCCTGCGGGAGGGGGCGGCCATCAGCGACTTCATGGCGCCGGCGCGCACGGTGCTCGGTTCCCTCGATCGGGAGGCGGCGGAGAAGGTCGCCCAGCTGCACCTGGCACTGCGGGCTCCGATCGTCATCACCGATCTGCGTACGGCCGAGATGATCAAGTACGCCTCCAATGCCTTCCTGGCGACCAAGATCTCCTTCATCAACGAGATCGCCAACATCTGTGAAGCGCTCGGCGCCGACATCAAAGAGGTCGCCAGGGGCATGGGCTACGACCCGCGCATCGGGCCGCACTTCCTCGAGGCCGGCCTGGGCTACGGCGGGTCCTGCTTCCCGAAAGACGTGACGGCGCTGGCCTACATGGCGGCCGAGAAGGGTCGCCATCCGCAGCTGCTGCAGGCGGTGATGGACATCAACGACGACCGGCGCCGGGCGATGGTCGACCGCATGCGCGAGATGCTCGGCAGCCTGGCGGGGAAGACGATCGGGCTGCTGGGCCTTTCCTTCAAGCCGAACACCGACGATATGCGCGATGCGCCGTCCGTCGAGATCGCCGGCCGACTCCAGGCCGAGAAGGCCGTCGTGCGAGCTTATGACCCGGTGGCCATGCCGCGCGCCGCCGAGCTCCTGCCGCAAGTCACCATGGTCGCCAACGCCTATGACCTCGCCGCCGGCGCCGACGCCCTGATGGTCTGCACCGAATGGAACGAGTTCAAACAACTCGACCTCGAGCGGATGCAGCGGTCGATGCGCCAGCCGGTGCTGGTCGACGGCCGCAATTTGTACGAACCGGCCGAGATGGCGCGCCTGGGGTTTCGCTACCTGGCCGTCGGCCGGGGCTATGGGCCGGACGGCCAGCCGCTCGCCTACCCCTCGGTTGCCGGAACGCGCGCCGCCTCATGACCCCGCCCAGCTCGCCGGTCGTGCGGACCCGTTTGCGCAACGGCCTGGAAATCCGCCTCAAGGAAATCCGCACCGCACCGCTCATCAGCTTCTGGGTTTGGTACCGCGTCGGTTCGCGCAACGAGCGGCCGGGCACGACCGGGATCTCGCATTGGGTCGAGCACATGATGTTCAAGGGCACCCCGTCCTTCCCGGCCGGTGCCCTCGACCGGGCGATCTCGCGCGACGGTGGGCTGTGGAACGCCTTCACCTTCTTTGACTGGACCGCCTACTTCGAGACGATGCCGGCCGACCGGATCGACCTGGCTCTCCGGCTGGAAGCCGACCGGATGGTCCACAGCCTGTTCGAGCCGTCCGAAGTCGCCTCGGAACGAACCGTGATCATCTCGGAGCGCGAAGGCCACGAGAACGAGCCGACCTTCCGTCTGGGGGAGGAGCTGCAGGCGGCGGCCTTTCGGGTTCACGCGTATCACCACCAGATCGTCGGCGACCGCGCCGACCTGGAGTCGATGACGCGCGACGACCTTCACCAGCATTACCGGTCGTATTACGTCCCGGCCAACGCCCTGATCGCGGTGGCCGGCGACTTCCGTGTCCGCCCCATGCTGGAACGGCTGCGCCGCTTGTTCGGCCGCATCCCGAAACGGCCCGCCCTGCATCCGACCGTCCGACCCGAACCGGAGATGAGCGGTGAGCGGCGGGTCAGCGTCGAGGGGCCCGGCGACACGACCTACCTCGAACTGGCGTACCGCGCCCCGGCGGCCAAGAGCCCGGACTTCTTCCCGCTGGCCGTGCTCGACAGCATCTTGGCCGGGGCTTCCAGCCTCAATCTCTTCGGCGGCGGCCTGTCGAACAAGACCTCGCGCCTTTATCGGGCGCTGGTGCTGGGCGACCTGGCGGCATCGGTGGGCGGCGACCTGACGGCCACCATCGATCCCTACTTATACGGTCTGAGCGCGACGGTGCGGCCGGGCGTCGCGGCCGACGACGTCCTGCGCGGCATCGACCAAGAAATCCAGCGTCTGCAGGATGAGCCGATCGAAGCCGATGAGCTGGTCAAGGCCGCCAAACAGGCGCGGGCGCTCTTCGCCTACGGCAGTGAAAGCATCACCAACCAGGCCTTCTGGCTCGGCTACAGCGAGATGTTCGCCGACTACGCGTGGTTCGAGGGCTACCTGCGGCGGTTGGAAAAGGTCACCGCCGAGGACGTCCGGCGCGTCGCCCAGACCTACTTGCGCTCGTCGCAGCGGGTCGTCGCCACCTACCTGCCGACGGGAGGCGGGGACGGTGGCTAAGCCGGCCGTGCGCCTGCCGAAACTGGACTCTCGCACGCTCCCGGGTCCAGACAACATCCGCCGATGGCAGCTCGGCAACGGGATCGTCCTGCTCGTCCGTGAGAACCACGCCAGCCCGTCGGTCGTGCTGACGGGATATATCGCCGCCGGAGGCCTGACCGAGACGGAGGCCAACGCCGGCCTGGCCGGCCTGACCGCTGGATCGCTGATGAGAGGCACGCAGCGACAGTCGTTTCAGCGAATCTACGAGTCGGTCGAGTCGATCGGCGCCAGCCTCGGCTTCTCGAGCGGAAAACACAAGACGAACTTCCACGGCAAGGCCTTGGCCGAAGACCTCGGACTGCTGTTGAGTCTGCTGGCCGAGGTCCTGCGGCAGCCGACCTTCCCCCAGGATGAGGTCGAGCGGCTGCGGGCCGAGCGCTTGACCGCCCTCAACATCCGCGACCAGGACACCGGCGCTGTCGCCGCGTTGGCCTTCGACCGCCTGACCTATCCGGACCATCCCTACGCCGTCCCGTCCGATGGAACGAAAGAGTCCCTCGCCGGGCTGAGGCGGGCCGATCTGGTCGAGTTCCATCGATCGGCGTACGGCCCGCGCGGGATGGTGCTGGCCGTGGTGGGGGCCGTTGGCGCCGAGGAGGCGCGGGCAGCCGTCGAGGAGACGCTGGGGGACTGGGTGCATCCGGGCCAGGCGCTGCCGCCGAAAGTGGCCGACGCACCACCCTTGAAGCGCCTCAAACGGAAGGACGTGACCCTGGCCGGCAAGAGCCAGTGCGACCTGGTGTTGGGTGTGGCCGGACCGTCGCGCAACGACGCCGGCTACCTGCAGGCGGCGCTTGGTAACAGTGTGCTCGGGCGTTTCGGTTTGTACGGTCGCGTGGGAGATGCCGTGCGGGAGAACGCCGGTTTGGCGTACTACGCCTACAGCTCCCTCAGCGGAGGGCACGGCCCCGGGCCGTGGTCGGTCGTGGCCGGAGTCAACCCAGCCAACGTCGAGAAGGCGGTCGAGTTGATCCGCAAGGAAATCGGCCGCTTCGTCACCCGCCGCGTCACCGCCGCCGAATTGGAGGAGAACCAGGCCCATTTCATCGGCCGCCTTCCCTTGCAACTGGAGGCCAACGAAGGAGTGGCCGGCTCGTTGGTCAACATCGAACAATACGACCTGGGGCTGGACTACTACATTGAATACCCGGGGCAGGTGGCGGCGATCACGCGCGAGGCGATCCTCGCCACGGCGCAGCGATTCCTCTCGCCCGACCGTCTGGCGATCGCCGTCGCCGGGCCTGCTCTCGTGGGAGCGTCGGGCTGATGCGCTCCGGGATCGATATGATCGAGGTCGAGCGCATCGACCAGGCGATTCTGCGTCATGGCGACCGTTTCTTCCTGCGTTTCTTCACCGAGCAGGAACTGATCGATGCCGCGGGATCGACGCCGGCGCTGGCGGCGCGCTTCGCCGCCAAGGAAGCTGTCTCGAAGGCGCTCGGAACGGGCATCGGCGAGGTCGGCTGGAAGGAAATCGAGATCATCAACGGACCGCGCCGCGAGCCCGTTCTGCTCCTGCACGGGCGGGCCCTCCGCCTGGCGGCCGATCAAGGGCTGCAGGAATGGACGGTCAGCCTCAGCCACACCCACGAACACGCCATCGCCGTGGCCGTGGCCGCTTCCCACGGCGACGGCGACCGGTGACGCTGGCGGACCTTCGCGCCGGGGAGGCGCTGGAAGCCTCGCAGGAAGTGACCCCCGAACGGACGGCGTCGCATATCGGCAGCGGCGCCTTGCGCGTTTATGCCACGCCGGCGATGGCTCTCTTCGTGGAGCGCGCCTGCTGCGACCTGGTTGAGCCGCACCTGGAGGCCGGACAGACGACGGTCGGTGTGGAGCTGCGCATACGCCATTTGGCCCCGACGCCCCTAGGCAGCACCGTCCGGTTGCGGGCCGAGGTCGTCGCCGTCGAGGGGGAGTTGATCGACTTCCTGGCCAGGCTCTGGGACGAACAGGACCAGGTGGGCGAGGTCGAGCACCGGCGCAGGGTGGTGGACCTAGATCGCTTCCTGCGGCGAGTCGAGGCAAAGGCGCGGCGCAAGTCCGTCTGACGTCGCCGGGTCTCGCCGGCCAAGGCTCCCGGTGCCGGAGGGGGACGGCCAAGCCTCACGGCGGCGACCTAGTTCCCCGCCTTGCCGGAATTCAGGATTGCGACAAAAGAGCCCGGCAATGGTGACAATTGGCCCTCGGCGGCGCAAGCGGCGCGACCCGAAAATGGTCTCGCGCACCGGAGGGATGTCTCCTCGGACCCGCATCTTCGCCCGGCCGATCCGCGCTGATCAGAAAGGAGGCGCCAAGGGCCGTAAGAATGCCTTTCGGGGCGCAGGCGATCCTGCCTTGGAGCTGCACGTGTGAGACCGTCAATCAGATCCGACACAAAGAGAGGGTAGACATGCTCCGAAGAACTGTTCCCGTTGGTCTTCTCGTCTTAGCGGCCTTGCTGGCGGGCTGCGCCAAGAAACCCGTCGATGTCACGGTCACGCTGACCGAATTCGTGGTCGACGCCTCGCCGCTCTCGGTGCCAGCCAACACCCCGATTCACTTCACGATCACGAATGCCGGCGCCGTGGAACACGAATTCGTCCTCGAGCTCGCCTCTGCCCAAGATGTGCCCATGGAAAAAGATGGGCAGGAATCGGAGGTTGAGGCAATCGAGCCTGGGGCGGTCGTCACTCTGGATTGGACCATCACCGAGTCGGGCGAGTATCACCTGGCGTGCTATACGCCGGGGCACTTCGAAGCCGGGATGGTCACAAACTTTACGGTAACACCGTAGGCTGCAAGCCCGGCCAGAATTGCCGCGCGCTTAGGCAACGGGGGCACCTAGGGGTCGGGGTTCCTGGTCGCCACAGTGCCTAAGGGCCTGGGTGGCCAGGTGCCCCGTGCCTGGGGCCGTGTCCTTCCATGTGGTAGACTTGAATTCCGCTCCCGCCAGCGTTCGCCGCTTGGCGGGAGCCATTCTGCCCCTCACGGGGCGAGCCCCCGCAAGGGGGTATCCCACACGCCTCCCGACCGGGTCGGGCGTGCCCCGGAAACGGGGTTCCGGCCTGGGTGGACGGAGGCGGAGGCCTAACGCAACGGAGGTTGCACGCATGTCGGTCATCAGTATGAAGGCCCTGCTCGAAACGGGCGTCCACTTCGGCCACCGTACCCGCAAGTGGAACCCGCGAATGAAACCCTACATCTTCACCGAGCGCAACGGAATCCACATCATCGACCTGCAGCAGACGGTCGACGCGCTGGCCGAAGCCTACGGGCTGGTGCGCGACAAGGTCGCCGGCGGCGGGTCAGTCCTGTTCGTCGGGACAAAGCGCCAGGCCCAGGAAACAATGGAGGCCGAGGCGGTACGCTGTGGGATGCCCTATGTCAACAATCGCTGGCTGGGTGGGACGCTGACCAACTGGCGCACGATCGTCAGCCGCATCACCGAGCTCGAGTCGCTGGAGAAGGAACGGGACGCCGGCGGGTTCGAGAAGCTGACGAAGAAGGAAGCAATGCAGCGCAACCGGAAGATCGGACGCCTGTACGAAAGGCTGGGCGGGCTGCGCACGATGAAAGCCCTGCCGGAGCTGCTCTTCGTCGTCGACGTCCGGCGGGAGGAAACCGGGATCCACGAGGCCAACCTGTTGGCGATCCCGGTCCTGGGGTTGGTCGACACCAACTGCGATCCGACCGGCGTCGACTACGTCATCCCGTCGAATGACGACGCCATCCGGGCGATCAAACTGCTGACGGCCAAGATCGCCGACGCCGTCCTGGAGGGGAAGGCGCTGCGTAAGGATTTGCCGGAAGAGGAGCGCGCCGAACCTGAACCGGTGGGGCGGCGGCCGGCGGCGCCGGCGGCGGAGGACCTCGCCGACGAAGACTTGCTGGGCGAGGCGACCTTGGCCAAGCTGATGAGCGGCGACTACGATGAGGAGATGCGGGCGGCCGGCCTCGCCGAGGCGGCGACGGCCGAAGCGGCCGCTGGAACACCGGTCGAAGCGGGCGTCGAAGCGCCGGTCGAAGCCGCCGTCGAGACGCCGCAGCCTGAGATCTCTACCGAGGAAATCAAGCCCGCCGAGGCCCCGAATGGGGGATCCCCGGCGTGAGCGTTGCGGCCGAGAAGATCAAGCAGCTGCGCGAGCAGACCGGGGCCGGCGTCAAGGACTGCCGCGACGCCCTGGAGAAGTCCGGCGGCGACCTGGAGAAGGCGGCCGAGCTGCTGCGGGCGCAGGGCCTGGCGGCGGCCAGCCAGCGGGCCGAGCGCGAGACGCGCAACGGGGTTCTCGAGCTCTATCGCCACGGCGAAGGCCGCGTAGGCGTGATGGTCGAAGTCAATTGCGAAACCGATTTCGTCGGACGCACCAAGGAATTCCGCGAATTCGCCCACGAAATGGCGCTGCAGGTGGCGGCAGCCTCGCCGCGCTGGGTCTCGCCGGGCGAGATCCCGGCCGCGGCGCTGGAGCACCAGTCCGAGGAAGCGCGCCGCGTCGGCCGGGCGGACGGCAAGCCGGAGGCGGTGATCGAGAAGATCGTCGCCGGCCGCCTCGAGAAGTTCACCAGCGAGGCCTGCCTGCTGCGCCAGCCGTACATCCGGGATGAAACCAAGAGCGTCGAGGACCTCTTGCGGGAGGTCATCTCGACCACCGGCGAGAACGTCACCATCCGGCGGTTCGTCCGCTGGGAGGTCGGCGAGACGATCGAGTGAGCCAGCGGGCCAACCCATCGGTTGGCCCGTTTTCTTTCGCGGCCGCAGCCGCGGCCGAGGGAGGCCTAGATGGGCGAGGCTAAGTACGGGCGGATCCTATTGAAGCTGGGTGGGGAAGCGCTGGCCGGCCCCCAGGGCTTCGGGATCGATCCGGCCCGCGCCTTCCAGGTGGCGGCGATCGTGCGCGAGGTGACCGCCCTCGGGGTCCAGACGGCGATCGTGATGGGCGCCGGCAACCTATGGCGCGGTCGCGAAGGGGTGCTGTCCGGCATGGATCGAGCCACCGCCGACTACATGGGCATGGTCGGCACGGTGATGAATTCCCTGGCGCTGATGGACGCGCTGGATCGCTCTTCGGTGATCACCCGCGTCATGACGGCGATCGAGATGAAAGAAGTCGCCGAGCCCTACATTCAGCGCCGCGCCATCCGTCACCTGGAAAAGGGGCGGGTCGTCATCCTCGGCGCCGGGACGGGCAATCCGTACTTCTCGACCGACACCGCCGCCGCACTGCGGGCGATGGAAATCGGGGCCGAGGTCGTGATCAAGGCCACCAAGGTCGATGGGGTGTTCGAGAGCGACCCCCAGAAAGACCCGCAGGCCCGACGCTTCGATCATCTGACCTACATCGACGCCCTCAACCGGCGCCTGCAGTTCATGGACAGCACCGCCATCTCGCTGTGCATGGACAATGACCTGCCGATCCTGGTGCTCGACCTGTGGCGCAAAGACAACCTGCTGCAGGCGGTGCGCGGCCAGTCCGTCGGCACCCGCATCGCTGCCGGCTGACGACGTTCATCCATCTTCTCGCAGGGGGCGGGGGGTGGAGCAAGAAGCGTGTCCCCCCCTTTCCCCTGGGCGCATGTCCCTCGCATTTTCCGCCTTTTGCGCTATTCTTGAGGGACTCCAACCGGCGGACCTACGCAGGAGCTGACCATGGTCAATGACGCGTTGGCCGACGCCGAAGGCCGCATGAAGGGAGCGGTCCGGGCGCTGGAGGAGGACTTGTCCGGCATCCGCACCGGTCGGGCCTCGCCGGCGCTGGTGGAACGGCTCCCGGTCGAGTACTACGGCGTCCCGACCCCGCTGATGCAGCTGGCCACCATTTCGGCGCCCGAACCGCGCTTGCTGACGATCCGGGCTTTCGATGCCGGTATGATGAAAGAGATCGAGCGAGCGATCCAGGCCTCCGATCTGGGGTTGACTCCCAGCAACGACGGAAAGCTCATCCGGCTGTCGATCCCTCCGCTGACCGAGGATCGCCGGCACGATCTGGTCAAGCTGGTCCACGCCCGCGCCGAAGTGGCCCGCGTGGCCGTGCGCAACGTCCGGCGCGACGTCCACAACGATCTGCGCGAGTTCGAGCGCGAGAAGCTGATTTCGAAGGACGATCTAGAGCGGGCCGAAACCGGGCTGCAACGCCTGACGGACGACCAGGTGGAACACGTCAATCGGGCGGCCAAGAAGAAGGAAGACGAAGTCCTCGAAGTCTGACGGTGCGGATGGCTAAAGACCGCCCCTCCGAAATCCCTGGTCAGGTGCCGCTCCATGTGGCGATCATCATGGACGGGAATGGTCGCTGGGCGCGCGCCCGCGGCCTGCCGCGCCTGGCCGGCCACCGGGCCGGGGTCGACAACCTGCGGCGCGTGATCGAGGCCGCCACCGAGTTCGGGATCCGCTATCTGACGATCTATGCCTTCTCGACCGAGAACTGGAGCCGGCCGCCGGACGAAGTGCGCGGCCTGCTCAACATCCTGGAAGACGTCATCGACCGTGAGCTGCAGAGTCTGAACAAGAATGGCGTCCAGCTCCGCCACATCGGCCGGCTGGAGCGCCTCAGCCCGGAGCTGCAGGCCAAAGTCCACCAGGCGGTCGAGATGACGCAGCACAACGAGCGTCTGGTCCTCAATATCGCCTGGAACTATGGCGGGCGCGATGAGATCGTCGAGGCGGTGCATCGCATGATGGAGAACGGTGTCTTGCCGGACGATGTCGACGAGGATCTCGTCTCCCAGTACCTGTACACCGCCGGCATTCCCGATCCCGACTTGATCATCCGCACATCGGGCGAACTGCGGGCGAGCAATTTCCTGATCTGGCAGGGGGCCTATTCCGAGTGGTACGTCACTCCGACGTACTGGCCCGACTTCGGACGCGACGAGCTGCTCGAAGCCCTGTGGGAATACGCCCGGCGCGACCGCCGCTTCGGTCGGGTTGAGCCGGTCCGCCCCGCCTAGCAGGTTGCGGAAAGACGGCGACCGCCATCCGACCCCCTCCCCTGACCCCTCCCCCTGCGCCCGCGTGGGCTCGCGTCCCAAGCTTTCGTGCAGGGGGAGGGGAGGGTATTTCTGGGGGGTGGGGGAGCAAAGCTCCCCCACCCCCCAGACCTCCTACCCCCTCTCCGCCAAATGCCTGCGGATCTTGGCCTTCCAGTCCGCGGAGAGGGGGCGGGGGGTGAGGCCGGAGGCGGGTTTTTCAGCAGCCTGCTAGTGTCCCGTTCCGTTTCGAAGCCCTTCGTGATGGACACACACTGCGGACTGCATTCGTGCCGGGCGGGAACGCCTTCGTCAAGCCATCCGCGGAACGGGATCATGAGATGCTTCGCCAACGCGTCCTGGTGACCGTCGTACTCCTTCCGGTGGGCTTGTGGATCTTCGCCCTCGGCGGCTGGATCTTCGCCGTGGCGATGGCCGGAGTGCTGGCGCTGGCGGCGCGCGAGTACGCCGGTCTGTTCCAGCGCGGCGGCCTGCGGCCGTCGGCCCTCCTGCTCGTCGCCGGCGCGGCGGTGCTGGTCCTGGCGCGGCAGGCGCGCGGTTTCGACGACAGTGCGGCCCTGCTGGCAGTGCTGGCCCTGGCGGCGATGACCTGGCACGTGGTCGACTTCGAGCGCGGGGCGCCGCATTCGGGAACCGACTTCGCCGTCACTCTCGGCGGGGTTTCCTACCTGGGACTGGTGGGCGGCTATCTCGTTTCGCTGCGCAATTTGCCGGACGGGTTGTGGTGGCTGCTGGTCAGCCTGCCGGCGGTGTGGATCGGCGACTCGGCGGCCTATTTCGTCGGGCGGGCCTACGGTCGCCACAAGATGGCGCCTCGGCTCAGCCCGAAGAAATCATGGGAAGGCTATGCCGCCGGCGCCGTCGGCGCGGCGCTGGCGGGGGCCGGGCTGGCGGCGCTTTACACGGGGGTGTTCCACCAGGCGCCGACCGTCACGGCGGCTGCCGGGCTGGTCCTGGGGCTGGTTCTCGGCCTCGTCACGCCCCTGGGCGATCTCGGGATCAGCATGATGAAGCGCGAAATGCAGGTGAAGGACACCGGGACGCTCCTGCCCGGGCACGGCGGGGCGCTCGATCGGATCGATTCGTGGCTGTGGGCGGGGGTCCTGGGGTACTACCTGGCGCTCCTGCTGGCCGTCTGAGGCCGGACCCGACGGCTTGCGCCTTCTTGGCGGAAGTGTTAGAATGTCCCTCCGTAGCGTACGGCCGTCCCCGGTTCGTCCCCTGGCGAGTTCAACCTTTCATCGAGACCTTGCCTTCGACTGACCTGCTCGTTTGTCATCCGCGCCGCGCGGCCTGAATCCGAATCCTTTCTGCGCCCCGCTCTCTCGGGAGAACCCATGAATATCGCTCAACTGGAAACCATGAACCTGCCCGATCTGCGCGGCATCTCCCGCGATCTCGAGATCCAGGGAGCGGCGCGGCTCAAGAAAGAGGATCTGATCCTGCGCATCATGCAGGCCGACGCCGAGCGGCGCGGCCTGGAGCTGCGCGGCGGCATCCTTGAAATCATGGGCGAGGGGATGGGATTCCTGCGGGCCGATCACTATCTGCCCGGCCCCAATGACATCTACGTTTCCCAGTCGCAGATCCGCCGCTTCAGCCTGCGCACCGGCGACATGGTCATCGGTCAGATCCGCCCGCCCAAAGACACCGAGAAGTACTTCGGCCTGCTGCGGGTCGAGTCGATCAACGGGATGGACCCCGAGGAAGCCAAGGGTCGTCCCAAGTTTGAAGACCTGACGCCGATCTTCCCGGAAGAGCGCTTCGACCTCGAAACCGATCGCCACGCCCTGGCGACGCGCATGCTCAACTTGGTGGCGCCGATCGGCAAAGGCCAGCGGGGGATGATCGTCTCGCCGCCCAAGGCCGGCAAGACGACCGTCCTGAAGCAGATCGCCAACGCCATCTCCGAGAAATACCCGCAGGTGCATTTGATGGTGGCCTTGATCGGCGAGCGGCCGGAAGAGGTCACCGACATGGACCGTTCCGTCGATGCCGAGGTCATCTCGTCGACCTTCGATGAGCCGGTCAACTCCCACGTGCGGGTGGCCGAGATGGCGCTCGAGCGCGCCAAGCGCCTGGTGGAAGTCGGCCGCGACGTCGTCATCCTGATGGATTCACTGACGCGCCTGGCGCGGGCCTACAACCTGATGGTCACGCCCTCCGGCCGCACCCTGTCGGGCGGCCTCGATCCGGCGGCGCTCTATCCGCCGAAACGCTTCTTCGGCGCGGCGCGCAACATCGAGGATGGGGCGTCGCTGACGATCATCGCCACCTGCCTGGTCGATACCGGCTCGCGCATGGACGACGTCGTCTACGAAGAGTTCAAGGGCACCGGCAACATGGAACTGCATCTCTCGCGGCGGCTGCAGGAGCGGCGCATTTTCCCGGCCTTCGACATCGAGCGCTCGTCGACCCGGCGCGAGGAGCTGCTGCTGGGGCCCGACATCACGCCGATCGTCTGGCTCATGCGCCGGATGTTCTCCCATATGATCACGCCGCCGCCGAACGGCGCCGGCATGGACATCACCAACGCCACCGAGGCCATCCTGCAGCGGATGGCCCGTACCGATACGAACCTGGAGTTCCTCGAGACGCTGCAGGCGGACAGCAACTAGGTGTCCCCGGCGGGAGGTCGCGCCGCCTGGATTCGGCGCAACGGCCCGGCGATCCTGGCGGTCGCCGGGCTGCTCGTTTCCGCCGTCGCCGTCGTCCTGAGCGTTCGGGCGCGCGGCGTGGAGGCGGCCGAGACTTCGGGCGGGGCGGGAAGCCCCGCCAACCTGCCTGCCTACGATCCGGATGCGGTGGTGCTCCCCGCCTACGCCCCCAAGGCGCCTGCGGCGGGGCTCACGCGCAAGACGGAGCCGGACACCGAGACGCCGCTGCGGGCACGCGTCGAGGTCCTGCGTTACACCGTCCAGGGAGGCGATTCGGTCTTCGGGATCGCCGACCGCTTCGAGCTCGAACCGGAGACGGTGCTGTGGGGCAACTTCGACACGCTGGAGGACGACCCGGACCTGCTCAAGCCCGGGCAGGAGCTCAACATTCTCCCCCTCAACGGGACGTACTACCAGTGGCAGGCCGGCGACAGCCTGCCGAGCGTCGCCGATTTTTTCGGGGTGGAGCCGGCGAGCATCGTCGACTGGCCGGGCAACGAGCTCGATCCCGAGAACCCGCAGGTCGAACCCGGGACCTGGCTGGTGATCCCCGGCGGCGTGCGCGCCTTACGGACGTGGTTCGTGCCGACCATCGCCCGCGGCGCAGCCGGGGTCGGCACTGCTTTCGGCCCCGGAGGCTGCACCGGGGACTTCACTGGCGGCGCCGTGGGATCGGGCGGGTTCATCTGGCCGAGCGCCAACAACTACGTCTCCGGGAATGATTACTGGTCCGGCCATCTCGGGATCGACATCGCCGCCGGGGCAGGCACGACCGTGTGGGCGGCCGACACCGGGGTGGCAGTCTTCGCCGGCTGGTCGAACGGCGGCTACGGCAACCTGGTCATGCTTGACCACGGCAACGGATGGCAGACGGTCTATGCCCACCTGAACTCGGTTCGCGTCGGATGCGGGCAGAGCGTCGGACAGGGCGAGTCGATCGGGGCGGCCGGGTCCACCGGCAATTCCACCGGAGCTCATTTGCATTTTGAAACCCGTTCCGACGGAGGTTTCGTCAACCCCTGGTTTGTTTTGCCGTAGGTCGATGTCTCCGCCATGCCGAGCAGCGGCCGGTGTCCGGCACCCTTCGACCCCTCGACTGCGCTCGGGGCAGGCTGGCTCAGGGTGCCTCTCTCGGCGCGACAGGCGCGCTGAGCCCTGAGCCACGCCGAAGGGTCGAAGCGCGCCCTGAGAAAGACCTGCCTCGAGTCCTTTGACAATGCTAGGGCAGACTCTGCCGCAGGGATTCCACAGGGCAATCGGTGGAGGGGCAGTAGATCTCTCAGGGGGCTCTCAGGCGCCGTGACTTGACCGCAGCCCCGACCGCCTGATAGGATGCGGGGCTGCGAACCGACCGATGACCGACGTCCTACCTCCCTCCCAAAACGGCCCCCGGGGTCGACCAGCGCGACTGCGTGATTGGGCCAGCCTGTGGCAGACCGTTCAAGCCCGCGGCTGGCGCGGCACGGTCGTGCGCTACATCGGCCATCTGGCTGCTCTCGGGCTTGTGCTGGTGGGGGTGGTGGCGGCGCGCGCCGGTTGGCTGGCGCTGCCGCTGGAGAACTTCCGCGGCTTGCCATTCTCGGCCCAGGCCGCCGGCGCAACGCCGACGGCGGTCGCAGGACTCGGTCCCGAGGACTTGCCTCTTTTTTCGGGCGGCGGCCCGGACCTGGCGGTGTTGCAGCGCCAAACGGATTTTCACACCGAGATCCCGTCGCGCCCAAGGCTGGAGATCATCAAGTATGTCGTCCAGTCAGGCGATTCGCTCTTCGGGATCGCCGAGCGCTTCGGGCTGAGACCTGAGACGCTCCTCTTCGGCAACTATGATGTCTTGAAAGATGACCCGCACAGCCTTCAGCCGGGCCAGGAGCTCAACATCCTGCCGGTCGATGGGACGTCGTACACGTGGCATGAAGGGGATGGCCTGCCCGGGGTGGCGCGGTTCTTCGGTGTGACGCCCGCGGACATCCTCGACTGGCCGGGGAACAACCTGGATGCCGACATGGACATCGAGAATCCGGGCATCGCCGCCGGAATGGTCCTGGTGGTCCCGGGCGGGACGCGCGAAGTACAGAGCCTCTTCCGGCCGCGCATCACGCGCGCCAATCCGGGAGTAGCCAGCATCCTGGGACCGGGCGCGTGCGGCGCGATCTACGACGGACCGGTTGGCACCGGGTCCTTCGCCTGGCCGACTTCGTTACACTACCTGTCCGGCTTCGACTTCAACCCGGCCCTCGGCCACCCGGCGATCGATATCGCCGGCGACACCGGCCACGGCATTGCCGCCTCCGACACCGGCGTCATCGTCTATGCCGGCTGGAACGACTGGGGGTACGGTTTGGTGGTCGTCATCGACCACGGCAACGAATGGCAGACCCTGTATGCCCACCTCAGTCAGGTAAACGTCGGCTGTGGCCAGGCCGTCTATCAGGGCAATTCGATCGGGCTCATGGGCTGCACGGGGAATTGCTCCGGCCCGCATTTGCACTTCGAAGTCCGTTACGGGGACGGTTTCGTCAACCCCTGGAACGTCTTGCCCTAGGTCCGCTGAGGGGCCTCCACCGTCATCCGCGATTCGACCGACTCAGGGACGATGGAGCCCGTGAAGAATGGGTAGTCCCGGCCTTCAGGCCGGGGAGCCCCAAGCCGGGGGGACGAACTGCCAGACGGGCGAAGGCCGGTGGCAGGGCCCAGGCTAAAGCCTGGGACCACCCCGTGAAAAGGGCGCTCTGCAACCCGCCGTCAGCGCTTCTCCCACAAATAGAGCGTGCGCTCCGACTCGGCGATCGGCTCGTGGCGGCGCAACTCGAAGGCGCCGCTGAAGGCCCTCTCGAAGCCCTCGACGTTGTAGTCCGAGAAGATATCGTCGCGCGCCGCCAACAAGCGCTTCACCTGGCTGTCCGACTTGGGGACGAACTCGATGATGACCCATCGGCCGAGGTCGGCTAGGAAGGAGGCCACCTGGGGCAGCGGCACATTGTTGCCGATGGCCAGATGGTGGACCAGGGCCAGCGCCATCACGGCGTCGGCCGGCCCGCGCTGCTGCAAGGACAGCCGCTCAGCGTGGTGCCAACCCTGGGCCGGGCTGGGATTGGTCAGGTCGATCAGGAGCGGAAGGAGATTCGCTTCCCCGGAGGCGCGCACGCTGCGGTAGTTGGTTTCGACGGCGCTGGGGTCGACGTCGAACGATATCGTTGCGATTCCCCGTTCGGAGGCCAGACGGCTGAAGGCGCCGGTGTTCGCTCCCAGGTCCCACAAAGATGAGGGCCGGGCGCGCTCGAGGTTCTCGGCGACGAGCCGCCGCTTGGCTTCGAGCGCTGCCGGGCTGTAATTGTGCATCGTCTCATACTCGGCCCAGTCGGTCCGTCCGGGATCCCAGCGCAAGCCGGCGACGGTGCGGCGCAGATTGTCGATCAGTCCCAGGAATCCTGTGCGCGACACGCGCCGGGTTCCCCGCGCCGTACGCACTTCGGCGCCGGCGAAACGCCGCTGACTGGCGGCGTGCAGGTAGAGATGGGTCAGCAGACCGAAATTGAGCCGGGCCTTCCACGGAAGCAGGCGGACCGCCAGGTCGAGCGATACGCCGTCGATGGACAACCGCAGGAGCTGACCCAGCCGGATGTCGCGGCGGCTCATGAGCGCCAGCGGCGCCAGGAAATGCTGGCAGAACTGGCGATAGGCGACCCATGGATCGCCTTCCCGATAGACCTCGAAAGACAAAGTGTCGATCAAGACCGGACGGCCGCGATGAAACTGGATGTTGTAGGCGCTGGCGTCCTTGAGCGAAAGGCCGCGCGCCAGCGCCTGTTGCTGTATATCCAGCGTCGCCAGCGCCGCGTCCTGGAGTTGGCTGAAGCTCCACTCGTAGGGGTAGGAGATGAAAGCTACCGGGTCCGGACGAAGGACGAGGGCGGCCGCCTTCGGCTCTGCCGGGGCGACATCGGCCAGGGCGTGGGGGATCAACAGCCCGGCTTCGACCAACTCGGCGTACAGGCCGCTTTGCTCGAGTTGGTCGAAGGTCGCGCGGTAGCTCTGATTGACCTGGCGGAAGAGCGTGCCGTCGCGGACGAAGAGAAATCCGCTTGGATCGCGGAATGACGCGCCGCTGCGAACGCTACTCCCCATGCTTTTCCGAGTCCGGGGGCGGGGACTCCTTGCGTCGGAAAATGCCCTTGATGCGACTCCACGACATCCGGATGGCGAGAGCCGCACCCAGCGCGCCGGCGATGAGCAGTTGGATCAGGAAGCTGCCCGAGCCGGGATCGAGATAGGCCGGCGGGGCCGCCAAGCCTACCAGCAGCGGTAACCAGGACATCCTCACCTCCTCATCGTCCCCGGCCGGCGGTTCCTGGCCGGACGGTAGAGAGCCGCTTCCTGGCGGAAGCGGCTCCAGCGCCCTCGGCGCGACTTGAACGCGCGGCCCCTTGGTCCGCAACCAAGTGCTCTATCCGCTGAGCTACGAGGGCATGTCGGCCTCGGCAAGCGAGACCATGGCGGGGAGGGAGGGATTCGAACCCTCGGTCGAGGATTTGAACCCCCGACAGGCGCTTAGCAGGCGCCCCCGATCGGCCATCTCCGGCACCTCCCCGGGTGGAAGCCAGGCGGAGGGAGAGGGATTCGAACCCCCGGTGGGTTGCCCCACAGCTGTTCTCAAGACAGCCGCCTTCGTCCGCTCGGCCATCCCTCCGGGCGCCAGTCCCTTCCCGAAATGTAATCTTACCACGGCGTGACGAACTCCCCGCGAGCTTGGAGCTCGCGGGGAGTTTGCCTCAGGCACCCCAGATCTGGTAGATCCCCAGCCGTCCTCCTTCGCCATCGGAGTGGAACGTCTCCACGACGGACAGCCCGGCCGCCTGTGCGAGATCGGCCAGTTCCTGCGACGAGAAGTGATGGACATAGCGCAGCCCTCGGCCGGCGTGGCGCCAGTCGAGCAGCGTATCACCCGGTTCGACGTCCGCCGATGTCAACCCGACCTCTTCCCAGGGGACGACCCGTCGCTGGAAACGCTCGGTCCCCGCGAAATCCCACACCGAGACCGCCACTCGGCCCTCCGTCGCGAGGACGCTTCGCAGGCCCTCGGTTATCTTGAGCCGCAACGACGCGTCTGGGAGGTGGTGGAGGACGGCGAAAGCCAGGACCCAGTCGAAGGGGGCGCCGGGCGCAGCCTGGCGCCAGCCCGGCTGGGCGACGTCGGCGATGGCGAAGGTCACCCAGGCGGCCTCGATCCGCCGGCGAGCCAGCTCGACGAGCGGCTCACTGGCGTCGATCCCGCAGTACGGCCCCTGGTGGCCGAGGCGGCTGAGCTCTTCGGCAGCCAGGCCGTGGCCGCAGCCGACATCGAGAACGCGCGCGCCGCGGTCGATCTCGCCCAACACGCGCCGGACGCCGGGCTGAGGGCGGTTGCGCGTCGCCGCGAAGGGGACCGCCAGGCTCTGATAGAATGCGCGATTGATACGCAGCAGCTCGTTGCGAACCGCAGGCCGCACGGAGGGATTTTACCGCCGATGAGCCGCCAGGCCTGGCTCGAAGCACGCCGCACCACCCCCGAGACGCTCGAGGCGGCGCTGGCCGCGCTGGCCGAGGTGCGCGACGGCGTGGAGGTGACGCAGGCGGTGCGCCGACACCCGCTGCCCCGCGGGGGCTACCTCGGCAAGCACCACCTGGTGCACGCCTATCATGCCGGCGTTCAATCCGGAGAGTGGACGGCGGACCCGGCGCTGCTGCGCCGGCTGAGGATGAAACCGATCCGGACCCTGTCCGGTGTTACGACCGTCACCGTCCTCACCAAGCCCTATCCTTGCCCGGGCAAGTGCGTCTTCTGTCCGACGGACTTTCGCATGCCCAAGTCCTACCTGCCGGACGAACCGGGCGCCGCCCGCGCCCTGGAAAACGAGTTCGACCCGTTCCGGCAGACCGCTTCGCGGCTGGAAGCGCTGCAGGCGATCGGCCATCCGACGGACAAGATCGAGCTCCTGATCCTGGGCGGGACGTGGAGCGCCTATCGGCGCAGCTATCAGACCTGGTTTGTGCAGCGCTGCCTCGACGCCATGAACGGATTCGACTCCGTCGATCTGGCGCAGGCGCAGCTTGCCAACGAGCAGGCGGCCAGACGCAACGTCGGCCTGGTGATTGAAACGCGGCCGGACCACGTCACACCGGACGAAGTGCGTCGCTTGCGCTCGCTGGGCGTGACCAAGGTCCAGTTGGGCGCGCAAAGCCTCGACGATTCGATCCTGGCCCTCAACCAACGCGGTCACACCGTCGCCGACCTGCGCCGCGCGATGAGCCTGCTCAGACGTGCCGGGTTCAAACTGGTGCTGCACTGGATGCCCAACCTGCTCGGTGCAACCCTCGCCGGCGACCGGCTCGATTTCGCCCGACTGTTCGACGATGAGGCCCTGCGGCCGGACGAGCTCAAGATCTACCCCTGCCAGCTGCTGGCGAATGCCGAACTGCACCAGGTCTGGCTGCGAGGCGAATACTCCCCCTACTCGACGGGCGATCTGGCCGACCTGCTGGCCGACATCAAGCCGACGATCCCCGTCTACTGTCGGGTCAATCGGATCATCCGCGACATCCCATCCACGCACGTCGTCGAAGGAAATCGGCGCACGAGCTTGCGCCAGGACGTACAGGCGGAACTGGCACGTCGCGGCACGCCGTGCCGCTGCATTCGGTGCCGCGAAATCCGCCAGGCCCGCGCCGACCCGGAGGGGTTGCTGCTGGACGACTTCGTCTATCGGGCCGGTGAGGGCGAGGAGCATTTCCTGTCGCTGGCGACGAAGGACGGCGCCCTGGCGGCTTATGCCCGAGTATCTCTCCCGGCGGAAGAGGCGCCTCTGGCAGAGCTGCAGCGGGCGGCGCTCCTGCGGGAGTTGCATGTCGTGGGTCCATCGCTTGAGTTCGGCCGGGGATTGGCGGGAGCGCCGCAGCACAGCGGCCTGGGCGCGCGGCTTCTGGCGCAGGCCGAGGCGATCGCCGGCGAACGCGGGTATCCACGGCTGGCCGTGATCAGCGCCCTCGGGACGCGGGCGTATTACGGCCGAAGAGGATATTCGCTGGAAGGGACCTACATGGTCCGGAACCTTCCGGTCGGAGAGCCGCCCGGCCCAGTCTAGCCGCCGGAATTCCCCCTGGTTTCCTGCCAACCGCGACGTTCCCGGGCCCTCTTCGTAGAGTAGGGTAGAACGCGCCGGATGAGTTCATCTCGAGAAGACATGCAGACACCTGGCCATCGACGCGTTTCGGCCCAGGACCGCGACGCCTTTGCCCCCCTTGTGGAGGAACATCAGGTGGCCGTCTACAACCTGTGCTATCGAATGTTGGGAGACCCCCACCTGGCGGAAGACGCGGCTCAGGAGACGTTCCTGCGCGCTTTTCGTTCCCATGGCAGCTTCGATCCGGCCCGGTCTGTCCGAACCTGGCTGCTATCAATCGCCGCCCATCACTGCATCGACGCGCTGCGCCGGCGCGCCCGGCTGGCGTGGCTCCCTCTGGGCGACCGGCCGCTGGCCGAGCCCGGACCGGGTCCGGAGGCGGCACTGCTGCAAAGCGAAACCGAAGCCGAACTTCGGCGCCTGCTGAGTCGGCTCAAGCCGGACGACAGGGCGGCAATCGTGCTGCGCTACTGGCACGACCTTTCCATCGAAGAGATCGCCAAAGTCACGGGAGCCAGTCCGGATGCGGTGCGAACGCGCTTGTATCGCGCGCGGCGCCGTCTGGCTGGATCCGATCTGCCGTCGGCAGAGGCTGAGGCGGGGGAGTGGCGCAATGAACCACGAGCGGTTTGAGCGGCTGGTGCTGGCCGACGCGCCTCTGACCTCGGCTGAGCAGGAAGAGCTGCGGCGACATCTGCCCGACTGCCCGACCTGCAGCGCGCTCCGCGCCCGGTGGTCGCACCGGGAGTCGGTTCTCCTCACAGGATTGATGATCGGCCCGCGGCCGGGGTTCGCCGGACGTTGGGCCGCCCGCGACGCGGCGGAGGCCAGTTATCGCGAACGGCGCCAGGCCTGGCTTCTGTTCGGCGGGACTTCGATCGCGGCTTCGTCGCTGGCTGTGCTGGTTGCCTGGCAAGCGGCCGCTTCCCTTCCCGTGCTCTTCGCGGACGTCCTGCAGCAGGGGCTGCGCTGGTGGATCTGGGCGCGGCTGGCGGGCGAGGTCACCCGAGCCATCGCCTCCAGCCTGCCAACCCCGGCGGCGGCGGGAGCCGTCCTGGTTGTCCTGGGGTTGCTCGCCGGAGCGGGCCTGGTTTCCATTCTGGGATCGTTCAGCATCATCCGTTTCTCGTTCCAAGGAGTTCGCAGATGAAAGCCTTCAAGATCGCCGTTCCTCTAGTTCTGCTCCTCGCCCTGGCCGTGCCCGGGACCGCCTACGCCTCCGGGTTGGCTGACGGCCGAGTGGTCATCGGAGGAACCTACTCTCTCGAAAGCGGTCAAGT
>CAZMVJ010000015.1:0-4590 GCA_964569445.1 uncultured Anaerolineaceae bacterium
CCCTGCTGCAACTCAGGCGAATTGCGGAATCCTTCCGTCTACTGTCCCGGCGTCAGCGTCGGCAACGGAAGCAGGAAGGGATTGTCGTTCGGGACGAGCATCACCTGGATCCCGGGGGCCAGCTTCTGGACGTAGCTGTAGGTGATCAGGTCCGGATTGCCGGCCAGCGCAGCGGCGATCAACTCGAGGGCCTTGGCGTCGGCCTCGGCCTCGATCAAGCGGGCCTTAGCGCGACCTTCGGCGGCGATGACAGCTGCGTCGGCCAGGCCCTGGGCCGTCTGCCGCGCCTGCTCTGCCTCTTGCTTGCGCTGCTCGACCACGAGCTTTGCCTGCTGGGCCTGCTGCTCGGCAATTTGCTTCTGCTCGACCGAGGCGGCATATTCGGGCGAGAAGGTGATGTTGCGCAGCACGAAGTCGACCAGGATAAGCCCGTTGTCCGCCAGCTTCTCCCTCAGGATGGTTTCCATGCTTGCCTTGAAGGCATCGCGCTGGGAGGTGACGACCTCCTCGACGGCGAACTGCGAAGCCGCATCGCGGATGATGCCGCGCGCCTGCGGCCGGACAAGCTCGTCCACGTACCGATTCTTCCAGTCGATGTGGACCTTGATGACCTGGGTCGGATCGACGGAAAAGATGACCGAGGCGTCAATGAACAACTGCTGGCCGTCCGACGTCCGCGCCGTGACTGAGTCGTCCCCGGCCACTGCTCCCTCACTCGGCGCGATCGACATGGTGTAGGTCTGACGCGAGATCGGGTAGATCACGACATTCTCGAGGAATGGAACGACCCAGCGCAGGCCGGGCTGGAGCGCCTCCGTCCGGTAGCCTTTGGGGTCCAGGGCCGAGATCACCACGCCCCGCTCTTCCGGCTGGATGAAGACCAGGCCGGCGCTGACGACCGTCATCACGACGGCCAGGACGATCAATCCGAGGATCGCCGCCGCCGCTCCCTTGACCGGTTGGGCCCGGCCGGCCCGGGCGACCACGAGCACGATCACGGCCAGCGCCGCCAGCCAGGCGACGGTCGTCATGGCACGCAACACTTCAGCAACGTTCATGGGTTTCCTCCGCGAATCATTCGCAATCCTTCAGGTTGGTCGCGGCATTCTACCATGCGGGCTTTCTCCGTCCCGGACAGCAGGCTGACGGGAGCCATCGCTCTTCCTCCGCCCACAGGGAAAAGGCGGCTCAATCGCAGAAGATGTTGAAGACGATTGGGTTCATTTCGGCCGGCAGCTCGTAGCCCGGGATGCGGGCCTCGAAGAGACTGGCGCAGGCCAGTTGCCGGGTGGTCCGATCCCCGGTCAATCTCGTGGCGACCGATTCGAGCTCGGGCACCATCCCCAGGATCGCATACGCCCTGGCGAACGGGATCCACTCGATGGCCAGGAGAGGCTTCAGCCCTCTTTCGGCCGCCTGTTCGCCAAGAAGGACGACCTGGTCAAAGTCGCCAGCCTGCAGAGCCAGTTCCGCCTTCTCGAAGAAGTAACACCATTTGTGGCCGGGCTCCGCCCCGAACAGCCATTCCGGGACGGCGGCCCCCGGCCCATCCACGCGGATCAGGTCGGACCGGGAATACGGAGCCGCCATGGCGATCTGAGGGGGATCGTCGGTGGAGAGCAAGGGCGCCCGAGAGTCGATCACCCGGACGCAAGCTCCGGGGAGAGTCTGGCTGGCGACAAGCAGCCGGCCGAAGTCGACCGGGATAGTGCTCGTCCGATAGGTGACCGGACCGATGTTCTCGCCGGCAGCGATGTCGTCCAAAACGTAGTTGTGGAACGCCAGGGCGGAGAACTTGTACGGAACGGGCACCCGCGTCGTCGGCGCAGCGTCGTACAGGAGGTTGGCCGGTCCCCAGACGATGCTGGCGTCTTCACCGTAATCGAAGGATGGATACTTCACGAAGAAAGTCGTCCCCCATTCCAGGCCAGGCGCCCGCCAAGCGATTTGCCACCAGAAGCGAGCGGTCTCCTCCTGCTCGGTCAATGCCTTGACCGCAATGGCGTGATGGGTCAGCGTCGCGATGGCCAGCAGCCCGGCCAGGAGCACCCGCGAGACCGCTCTCGAGCGGAGCAGCTGAAGGCCGGCAACGACGACCACAGCGGCAGCGAGAGAGCCGGGCAAGGCGTAGTGGGAATAGGCCTGGAACGCGATCACCCGGTTGGCGGCCACGATGGGTAGAGCCGACCCCAGCACGGCGATCGTCCCGATCACCAGGGCTTCCAGCCAGGGCGAGTCGCCGGGGGCGTCTTCCGCCCTTTCGGGAACTCCGTTCCGGCGGCTTCGCCTGACCCGCCACAACCGGTGCGCGGCGACCGAGCACGATCAGGGCCAGGGCCGAAAGGTCTCGATCTCTCGTGACCGTTCGAGCCGTGCCGTGCTCGGCCGCCGTCGCGTGAAGCGCGGTCCCCCTTCTCATTCCATCCCCAGCGGCGCATGGGGGGAGCGCTCCAAGACGATCGTCACCGGGCCGTCGTTCTCGATCTCCACCAGCATGTGGGCGCCGAATACGCCGAGCCGTGTGGCGATCCCGGCTTGCTGCAGGCCATCGGCATAGCGCCGGACGAGCGGCTCGGCGTCGGCCGGGTCGGCGGCGCCGAGGAAACTCGGCCGCCGTCCTTTGGCGGTGTCGGCGTAGAGCGTGAACTGCGAAACCACCAGGGCCTGCCCGCCCGCCTCGATCAGCGAGCGGTTCATCTTCCCGTCGGGATCCTCGAAGATGCGCAGCCGGGAGGTCTTCTCGGCGAGCGCCACCGCCTCGGCGGCGGTGTCGCCTCGCCCGACGCCGATCAGGATCACCAGCCCCGGTCCGATCTCGGCGACGGACGCCCCGTCGACCGAGACCCGTCCACGGCGAACGCGCTGCAGGACGGCCCGCATCCGGCGCCTCAGGGCAGGCCGACGGCCTGGCGCACCTCGGTCATCGTCTCGGCGGCGATCACGCGGGCTCGCACTGCCCCGTCGGCCAGGACGGCTTCGACGTGGCCGGGCCGGCCGGCCAGCTCCTTGCGCCGCTCGCGAAACGGGGCCAGGTGTGCGTTCAGGCTGGCGGCAAAGATCTGCTTGCAGTCGACGCAGCCGATTCCGGCCCGCCGGCATTCGACGTTGATCATCGCCACTTGCTCGGGCGGGGTGAAGATCTTCTCCAGGGTGAAGACGTTGCAGACGTCGGGGTTGCCGGGATCGGTGCGGCGGAGGCGCGCCGGATCGGTGACCATGGTCATCACCCGGGCGGTCGTCTCCTCTGGCGTCGCCGCCAGCTCGATATGGTTGTTCAGGCTCTTGCTCATCTTCTGCTGGCCGTCGGTGCCCAGCACTTTGAGAACCTGGGTGTGCTTGACCTGGGGCTCCACCAGGACCTTACGGCCGAAGCGGTGGTTGAACGAGCGCACGATCTCCCGCGAGAACTCGACGTGCGGCGCCTGATCCAGGCCGACTGGAACGACGTTGGCCTTGTACAGGACGATGTCGGCCGTCATCAGCACGGGATAGCCGACTAATCCGTAGTTCACGTTGTGCGGGTGCAGGCGGGCCATCTCCTTGAAAGTGGGCAGGTCGGTCAGCTTTCCCAGCGGCGTCACCATCGACAAGATGGTGTGCAGCTCGGTCACCTCCGGCACATGCGACTGGACGAAGACGATCGACTCCTCCGGCCGGATGCCGGCCGCCAGGAAGTCGAGCACCATCTCGCGGGTGTTCTCCTTGAGATCGGCCGTTGTTTCGAGCGTGGTCAGCGCGTGAAGGTCGACCACGCAGTAGATGCACTCGTAGTCGTCCTGCAGGGCGACGTAGTTCTGAATCGCCCCCAGATAATTGCCCAGGTGCTGCCGCCCGGTCGGGCGCGCCCCGGAGAAGACCCTGCCTTTCTTCTTGGTCACGTTAGGTTCCTTTGCGAAGCGCCTTCTCAACCAGACCCAGAACTTCGCCGGGTTCGGCGTGCCGGCCGAGGGCCGCCTTCGAGAACAACAGCTGGCCGTCCACCGACACCTCGAAGCGGCCGCCGGACGACGGCACCAACTCGAGCGATCCCAGCCGGATCTCGTGCAGCTTGAGGAGCTCCGCCGCCAGACCGACGGCGCGGTCGGTATAGTGTCAGATCGTGCAGTATTCGATGCGGACGACATTCATCGGAAATCCCTCTCGGGCGGGGAGTATACCGCTTCACCCCCGGCGCGGTGAAGCAGACCTCGCCCTCCCAGACGGGCATCGGCTCGGGTGAGTGGCTTTCATCGTGGCGACGGGTTCATCGATGATGGTCAGCGACCGGCGTCTGTGGGATAATCGAACAAGGAGGCCACCTATGCGTCAGCTTACCAGTTTCATCGCCGGCGCGTTCGCCGGTGCGCTGATCGGCGGGATCACCGCCCTCTTGCTGGCCCCGACCTCTGGTGAGGAACTCCGCGGCCGGACTCGCGATCGCTTCAACGAGATCTCGGACGACGTGCGCGAAGCCTACGCTGCCAGAGTGGCGCAGCTCGAAGCCGAGGTCGCTCGGCTCCGATCGGGGAAGAAGACCGAAGCCGCCTGATCCCAGGTCTTCGATCGTCTGCAAGAGAAAGCGGGACCCGGCTGACCGGGTCCCGCTGCCTT
>CAZMVJ010000015.1:4690-25396 GCA_964569445.1 uncultured Anaerolineaceae bacterium
CCACCCCATCTCCGCCCCGCTCTGCCTTCTCAAACGCACTCTCCCTGCGGAGAGGGGAAAGGGGGTGAGGTGGAAGGATCGTTCTTCGGCGACACTGCTATTCGGACGGGGTCAGACTGTAGCGATAAACCCCCGGCTGCCACGTGTGGCGGGCCGTCCCCGTGATGACGAGCACGGCCTCGTCGCCGATGTCGACCGGCGTCTCCACTCGGCCGTTCTCGTCGAAGGTCAGGTAGGTCACCTGCGGTTCGCCCCCGAGCTCGACCAGGGCGGCGCGGAATGTCTGCGGCAGCTGATTGTAGAGGCGGACGAACCCATCCGCCTCCCATCCACCGTCGCCGGCCTCGAAGTCCTCGGCGTAGCCGACGGCATCCAGCCGCACATCGTCCAACAGGAGCCCCTCTCCGTTGACGGCGGCGTCGGTCACGTACTCGAAGCGCACCAGAATCTCCTGGCCGCCGAAGGCCGAGAGGTCGACGCGCTCCTGGATCCACTCGGCCTGCGAGCCTCCACCGCTCATGGCGTTGTAGCCCCACCCGTACGAGTTGCCGGAAGGATCTTCGGCCGTCCCGCTGGGCGTCTCGAGAATCGCCCAGGTCTCTCCTCCGTCGTCGGAGACTTCAAGGTAGACGTAATCCCAGCCCTCCTCGATGTCATACCACAACGAATACTCGAGGGCTGCTGGCCCCGAGACTCCCGAGAGGTCGAAGGCCCGCGTCAGGGTCATGTCGGAGGTGTCGCCGCGGTTGGTCCAGAAGGCGAAGTCGCCCGAGTGTGCCTCGGCCGGCAGGATCGGGACCAGAGTCGCGCCCTCCAGAGTCAAGTCGTAGCTGCCCGAACACGTAAGCTGGATGTAGTCGACGCCGTACTGATTGACCGTGCGCGCCTGATCCGTCACCGGACAGTCGGTCACGGTTTCGGCGTAGGCCGGCTCAGGGCCGTTGGTGTAGGATGTGTAACCGTAACGGCCGTCGGTCAGCGAGGAATCCTGGAGCAGCATCGCCAGGGCCCAATCCATGAAGACGTCGTCCGCTGAGACCGGCCGGCCGGTCGAGTCATCACGGAAGCCGAGCTCGTCCAGGACTTGATCGATCGAATCAAAACCGTTGGCCTGGCTGGCCACGATGGCCTGG
Organism: uncultured Anaerolineaceae bacterium; assembly: GCA_964569445.1. Lineage (GTDB taxonomy): Bacteria > Chloroflexota > Anaerolineae > Anaerolineales > E44-bin32 > DATEVL01. Next base: position 5,824 of record CAZMVJ010000015.1, read on the forward strand.
GTCGCTTCCGATCCGAAGCGGTCCAGGAAGTACGTCAGCAACAGAAACGCCTGGCCATAGTGCCCGCCAGCCTCGCCCGGGCTTGACGGCCAATGCGACAGCGCCTGGTCGGGTTCAAGCGCAAATTGGAAATCACTCCCGCCGACATCGAAACCATTCAAGTGTGCGGCGACCTCAGAGAAACCCTCATTTATCCAAGACTCTTCGTTCTCGTCGCGGTACCAGTGGATCATGTGCTGGAACTCGTGAGCCAGGGCCCCGGCAGTGTACGCGTAGTCCAGGAAGGCGTTCTCCGTGTTCATGTAAAACATCTCGTGACCGTTGGAGAACTCATGGACCAAGGGTGAGTATTCGTCGGTCGAGCTGTAGTAACCGGCGGTGGACTCTCCTAGGCCGTTGGCAAACAGAATGTATAGATGCTGGTCGCCGTCGACTCCAGGGGACCATTCGCTGCCGAAGAAGGCGCGGTTGTTAGGATACGATTTCTGCTCGAATACATCCACCAAGTTCTTGAGCTCTCCCGGGTCGTACTCCACTCCTTGCTCCATCCAGGCGTACACGTGGTCCGTGGCGTAAACCAACTCGGCGTCGACCTGGAAATTCTCCGGGATGTCCGTGTTGGTCGCCCAGAACTTGCGCACCGTCCCCACCGGAATCGGCTCGGCGACCTCAGCCAGTACGACCGGGATCCCGCTCTTGCCTTCCAGCCGTTCGGCCAGGGAAATCCGATCAGCGATCGGCACGGCCTCTGCCTGAAGTTCGTCTCGGACGGCCCGCGCTTCCGGCGGAACCTCTTCGCCGGACCACAACGAGCCCTCGACCTCCGGCGTCGGGGCCGTCGTCGGCGGCGGCGCGAGCATCGGCCCGACCGAGGGAGTCGTCGTGGAGAAGTAGATGGAAGCGCCCGTCGCCACCAGGACCAGGCACAAGCAGCAAACGAGGGCCAGGACCACGGCGACGACGATCCAGATCACGGTCCGGTCGGGCGATGTCGACATTGGATCTCCGCGGGCAAGTCGGGCGATTATAGCCGCGGCGGGCCGAGTCCGAGGCTTGGATTCGCCGAGGACCTTGGCCGGTTGGGGCCTGCCGCTGGCCGCCCGGGCGGACTCAGTCGCCGTGCGTTTCGGTGACGACCGCCACCGCCTCGATCTCGACGGAGGCCCCGCCGGGCAGGGCGCCGACCTGAATCGTCGAGCGAGCCGGAGGGTCCTGGGGGAAGAACTCGGCGTAGACGGCGTTCATCGCCGCAAACTGCCCGAGGTCGACGAGGAAGACGGTAGTCTTGACGACCTGGGGCAGCGACGTGCCGCCGGCGCGCAGGGTTCCGCCCAGATTGGTCAACGCCTGCCGCGTCTCGGCCGCCACGCCCCCCGAGACGAGCTTTCCGGTGGCCGGGTCGTTCCCGATCGTGCCGGAAGTGAAAACCCAGCGGCCGCTGCGCACACCATGGGAATAGGGGCCGAGGGGCTTGGGGGCGCGCTCGGGCACGAGCACTTCACGTCGGGTCGAGTCCATGGCTGGTTCTCCTTCCCAGTACGGGGATTCTATCCCTCCGCGGGCGCGCGAGACTCGGGGTGCACCCGATCCGGATCACGGCTCATCCGGACTTGCTCGCTGGCCAGAGACCATCCAATTCGCCACGTTCGTCGCCGCTCCGTAGCCCGAAGCGATGAACTCTCGCAGGCGCGTCATCGCGGCAATCACATCGTCCGGGCAGCCACTGCAATCTCCTGCATCCACCCGGAACAGAGAAGGAAAATCGATCTCTGAATCGACTTCCTCGGCCACCAGGGCCGGCGGCCTCTGTCGCAGGGCCAGCAGGAGGTCATCCACTCGTTCGGCGGCGTGGCCGTCGTAGAGCAAGATCTGGCTGGTGAAGACGAAGCGGGTTGGAGCCGAACGTCCGCTCTGGAAGTACATCCCCGGCTGATTTCCCCACACCAGGACGGTCTCCTCCGGCGCGCTGTGGTCAGCCAAGTAGGCAACCAGCGGCGAGGCACGCACCGGGCCGCCGTATGGCTGATGCAGGAAAGCGTTCAGCTGATAGCGGGCCGGCAAGCTTTCCATGACTCCCAGGAGCAGGGCCATTACGGCGAGAGTAGTTGTCACGCCCGAGAAAGCGAAATGCCACCGCCGGCTCTCCTGCCCGTCGAACGGTATGGCCCACGCGCGGTCGAGCGCAAAGGCGGTCATCACGGCCATGGCCGGGAGAGGCGTGATGAAGTAATGGCCGAAATTCTGTCCTGAGAAGGCGGCCAAGGCCCATTCGAGGGGGACAGCCACCAGCGCCACGATGAAGATGAAAGAGGCCGGACCCGTAGACCGGCCGCTTCCGGCGACGACCGCGCCAACGCTGCCCGTCCGTCTCCTGCGCCAACCCTCGCGGAGCTCCCAGCCATAGAGCAACGCCCCTGTCAAGACCAGCATCGTCAAATACGCCATCGGCGGTCCGACGGTCAGCTTCCGCAAGCTCACATACAGGCTCCGCGCCGACAGTCCGCCGCGCACGTACGCCGCCCCGTAGACGAAAACGGCATCCAGGAGATCGCCCAGGCCGCCTCGGAACCCCCAATACGCGGCGACGACCCCAAGGACGGCGGCCATGCCGGCCAGAAACGCCGCCAGCCTCAACGCCGCGCCTCGCCATCGGCCAGCGGCGATCTCGCGCTCGAGGATCAGGCCCAGACTGACGACCCCCAAGACGAGGTAGGTGGGCTTGATCAGAAACGCCACGGCCGTCAGACAACCGACAAGGATGACAATCGCCCCTCGGCCGTGACGCAAGTACCAGACAGTCGCCCCCAGAACAAGCACCTGGGGAAGCAACGCGTACACCTCGGTGAAGTTGCCGCCTTGATAGAAGGCGCTGTCGTGAAGAACGGCCAGGAACAGCAACGTCGTTGCGAGAGCAGTGCGACGTCGCGTGACCGCCTTCAGCAATAGGAAGAATGCCAACCCCGTCGCCGCGATCCAGAGTATCGAAAGGGCCCAGATGGACCAGGCGTTCTCGCCGCCGACGCGGAAAGCGGCAGCATTCAGGTAGAACACCAGGGGCGGTTTGGTGTCGAAGACATCCCGATACAGCAGGGCGCCACGCAAGACTTGTTGCCCACCGTAGGCGAACAAGCCGCTGTCGGATTCCATCTCGACGAATTGGGGGCTCCAACGGATTTGGATAAGGATCGTCGTCAGGACCAGCACAACACACAAGGCCAGGTCGAGCACCCGTCCCCTGGCTGCGCCCGCGCCCTCCGAAGATCTTGATGACCCTGGCAATCCACTCACCCTTGAGCCTATCCTGCAAGAGGCGCACCCACGGTCCGAAGCGGGAGCCGCCCGAGCAGCGTCGCGCTCTCTCCTCACGGCTCGGGCCCAGACGTCGGGCTTACGTCACGATATTGACTAGCCGCCCCTCCACGTACACCACTTGCCGCGGCGCCTTCCCTTCCAGATGGCGCTGGACCGTCTCCGACGCCAGCGCTCGCCGCCGGGCTTCCTCCTGGCCGATTCCGACCGGGACGGAAATCCGGTCGCGGACTTTGCCGTTCACCTGGACCACGAGCGTGATCTCGTCCGTGACGAGCGCGGCCGGATCGAAGGCCGGCCACGGCTGCTGATGGATCGAATAGGGCCGGCCCAGCCTGGCCCACAGTTCCTCCGCCAGGTGCGGCGCCACCGGGGCCAACAACAGGAGCAGGCTTTCGACCGACTGGCGAAAACCGGGCGTACCTGCCAGGCCCGCCTGGCGTCCGTCGACGACGGCGTTGGTCAGTTCCATCAAGGCCGAGACGACCGTGTTGAACTCGAATTGCTGCATGTCGTCCGAAACCTGGCGGATGGCGGCGTGGGTGCGTCGGCGCAGCGCCGCCAAAGCGGCCGGCTCGGCCGTCCCGCCGGCTTCGACGGAGGTCTCCAACACCAGGCTCCACAAGCGATGCAGCCAGCGCACGATGCCCTGGATGTTGTCGTCGCTCCACGGGCCGCCTTCCGACCAGCGATATCCGAACATCAGGTAGGCCCGCACGACGTCGGCGCCGTAGCGCTCGACCTGGACATCGGGATCGATGACATTGCCGCGCGACTTGCTCATGCGCGCCCCATCCGGCCCGAGGATGTGCCCCTGATTGCGCAGCTGGAGCATCGGCTCGGGCCCTTCGGTGATGCCCATGTCGCGCAGCGCCTTGTGGAAAAAGCGCGTATAGATCAGGTGCATCGTGGCGTGCTCGGCCCCGCCGGTGTAGCTGTCCACCGGCATCCAGTAATCGTACTGGCGCGGATCGAAGGGCGCCTGGTCGTCGTGCGGGCTCAGGTAGCGCAGGTGATACCACGATGAGCACACGAAGGTGTCCATCGTGTCGGTATCGCGTTCGGCCGGCTTGCCGCAGCGCGGACAGGTGGTCTGTTTCCACGTTGCATGCAGCTTGAGCGGGCTCTCACCGGTCGGGCGCCACGCGACGTCGTCCGGCAGCAGCACCGGCAGCGCCGACTCGGGCACCGGCACCTGGCCGTGGTCGGGGCAGTAGACGATGGGGATCGGCGCTCCCCAGTAGCGCTGGCGCGAAATCAGCCAATCCCTCAGACGGTAGTTGACGGCGGACTCCCCGACGCGCTTCTTCTCGAGAAAGGCGATCGTGGCCGGGATGGCGTGCTGCGCAGGGGTACCGTCGAGGGCGCCTGAGTTGACCATCACCCCGTGAGCCGGCACGGCCTCGGACATGGTCTTCCCGTCGAGGGCGGCACGATCGGCTGGTTGGATGACCGGCCGGACCTCCAGCCCGAACTTGCGGGCGAACTCGAAGTCGCGCTGATCGTGGGCCGGCACGGCCATGATCGCCCCCGTGCCGTAGGTCAGCAGCACGTAATCGGCGATCCAGACCGGGATGCGCTCTTCGTTGACCGGGTTGACGGCGTAGCCTCCGGTGAAGATGCCCGTTTTCTCCTTGTCGGTGGCTTCGCGCTGGATCTCGGACTGGCGCAGCGCCTGCTGGATGTAACCTTCGACCGCCGGCCGCTGCGCCGCGGTCGTCAGGCGGCCGACGAGCGGATGCTCGGGCGCCAGCACCATGAAGGTCGCACCCCACAACGTGTCCGGCCGGGTGGTGAAGACTTCGATCGGGTCCCCCCGCTCCGTGGCGAAGCGCACCCGGGCCCCCTGACTGCGCCCGATCCAGTTGGTCTGCGCCGTGCGCACCGGCTCCGGCCAATCGATCGAAGAGAAGTCGAGCAGCTCATCGGCGTACTTCGTGATCCGGAAGAACCACTGCTCCAGGTCCTTCTTGATCACCGGCGTATGGCAGCGTTCACATACCCGTTCCTCGCCAATGACCTGCTCCCGCGCCAGGGTGGTGTTGTCCTTCGGGCACCAGTCGACGGGCGACATCTTCTTGTAGGCCAGACCGTGCTCGAACATCTTGAGGAAGAACCACTGGGTCCAGCGGTAGAACGGGGGGTCGGCCGAGATCGCCTGGCGCGGCCAATCCCAGCCGGCGCCCATCGTGCGCAGCTGGCGGCGCATGTTGTCGATGTTGCGGTAGGTCCACTGCTTGGGATGGATGCCGCGGTCGATGGCGGCGTTCTCGGCCGGCAACCCGAAGGCGTCGAAGCCGATGGGAAAAGTGACGTTGAATCCCCGCATCCGCAGGTAGCGGGCACGGGCGTCGGACGGGGTCATGGCGAACCAGTGTCCGATGTGCATGTCGCCGGAGGTGTAGGGCAGCATGGTCAGGAAGTAGAACTTCGGCCTGGCCGGATCGATCTGCGCCGCATACAGCTGGTCGGTTTCCCAGCGTTGCTGCCAGCGCGGTTCGATCTCGCCCGGGTTGTAGCGCTCGATCGCCGGACGGACCGTCGCTGTGGTGGACGATTTCGCCATCGGTTCCTCCTGCCAGAGCGGCCGACGAAAAAGAACCCCTCGTCCGAACAGGGACGGAGGGGCTCCGTGGTACCACCCTGCTGCCCCTGGCCCTCACCCCCAGCCCCTCTCCCGCCATGCGGGAGAGGGGGACGGGGTGAAGGCCAAGGCTTCATTCCGCGATACCGGGCGGAGCCCGCCGCCGGCTAGTGCTTCGTCTCACCGGCAGGGCCTCCTTCGGCCTTCGACTGCGGCCCGCCTCCGGCGGGCCTGCGCTCAGGATGCCTGTGGTCGCGGGATCCCGAGCGAAGTCGAGGGACGAAGACGACAGGCGAGTTCAGCCCTTCGACTTCGGCCTGCCTGCGGCAGGCCTTCGCTCAGGGCTTCGCCCCTCCAAGAGCAGAGGAGCCTGCGCTGAGCGGAGCTTCGGTCTGAGCCTGTCGAAGACCGAAGCGAAGTCGAAGCGCTCCTCGGACGCCTCGCCGGGCTCACAGGATCCCCGGCTCGCTGGAGGATGGCCTACTACTCCTGCCCTGGCCTGTGTGGCAATCAGCCATCAGCGGTCAGCAAATCTGCCTGACGGCTGAAAGCTGACCGCCGATGGCTTGTGTTTGGTGGACCCAGTGGGATTCGAACCCACGACCTTCTCAATGCCATTGAGACGCGCTCCCAACTGCGCTATGGGCCCGTGGTGGACCTGGCGGGATTCGAACCCGCGACCTCTTCAGTGCGATTGAAGCGCGCTCCCAACTGCGCTACAGGCCCGCGTCGGCATCCGACGATTGTACCCGCGGCGGTGCAGGGGTGTCAAGAATCGCCTCCGGGCGCGGGAAGAACGGCTGTCCGAGTGCCGGGCTATAATCCTCTCCTCCCAGCGAGTCATCGATGAGCGCAGACTACCTCCAACGAATTCGTCGCTTGACAGAATCCCTATCGGCGCACGGCCTGGACGGAGTGATCTTGCTGCCCGGCCCCAACTTGCGCTTCTTCACCGGGCTGTCCTTCCACTTGATGGGCCGTCCGACCCTGGCGATCCTGACCGTCGATCGGCCGCCTTGGCTGCTGGTGCCGGAGTTGGAGCGATCGAAGGCGGAGGGAAACGCCGTCGGTGCGAAGGTGAGTACCTACGGCGAGGACGTCGCCTCACGTCAGGCGGCCTTCGCCGACGCCGCGGCGACGCTCGACCTGGCCCGCCGCCGGATGGGCGTGGAGCCCTTGCGGATGAGGTGGCTGGAAGAGAGACTGCTCGAAGAAGCGGCGCCCGGTGTTCGCTTGGAGGGCGCCGAGGCCGTCCTGGAACCGATCCGCGCCGAGAAGGCTGCGGACGAAGTCGCCGCTATCGAGCGCGCCGTGGGAGTAGCCCAGACGGCGCTGGAGCAGACGCTGCCCGCCATCCGCCTCGGGATGAGCGAACTGGAGCTGGCATCCGAGCTGACCCTGCAGTTGCTGCGGGCCGGGTCCGAGACTGAACTCCCGTTTTCGCCGATCGTCGCCTCCGGGCCGAACACGGCGCTGCCCCATGCCATCCCCACGACTCGGCTGCTCCAATCGGGCGATCTCCTGATCCTGGACTGGGGCGCGACCGTCGACGGCTACATCTCCGACCTGACCCGGACGTTCGCCCTCGAATCCCTCGAGGCGGAGTGGAAACGCATCCACGCCGTCGTCGTTGACGCCAACGCCGCCGGGCGCGCCGCCGCCGGGCCCGGGGTAGCCTGCCGCACGGTCGACGCGGCCGCGCGCGCCGTGATCGAGGCGGCCGGCTACGGACCGGCCTTCATCCACCGCACCGGCCACGGCATTGGACTCGAGGCCCACGAAGCCCCCTACATCCGGAGTGACAACGCCGCTATCCTTCAGCCCGGGATGACCTTCACCGTCGAGCCCGGCATCTACCTCGCCGGGCGAGGTGGAGTGCGCGTCGAAGACAACCTGGTCATCACGGGCGAGGGCGCCACGACCCTGAGCACCCTGCCGCGTCCCCTACAGATCCTCCCCGTCAACTGATGGATCGGCTCCCCGCGAGACCTATCGGATGACCCGCGACCTGCGTTTGCTCGCGGCTTCGCTCTTCCTGTGGGGGGTTGGGGAAGGCCTCTTCTTCTACATCCAGCCGGTCTACCTGGCTCAACTCGGCGCGAACGCCGTCCAGGTCGGGTTCGTCCTTGGCCTGGCCGGCGCCGCCATGACGGTGGTCCACATCCCCGCCGGGATGCTGGCCGACCACTTCGGCCGCAAAGCGATCATGACCGCCGCCTGGATGTTCGGCGCCGTCGCCACGGTCTTGATGTTCCTGGCGACGACCCTGTGGCCGTTCGTCGCCGCGCTAGTTCTCTACAGCCTGACGGCCTTCGTGATGTCCCCGCTGTCTAGCTACGTCACAGAAGCCCGCGGCCCATGGAGTGTCGGCCGCGCTCTGACGGGGGTGGCGGCCGCGTTCAGTGCCGGCTCCGTCATCGGCCCGGTCAGCGGGGGCCTGCTCGCGGCGCAGTTCGGGATTCGCCCTCTCTACGGCATCGCCGCCCTTCTGTTCGTGTTTTCGTCTGTCCTGGTGTTCCTGCTCAGCGACCAGCCAACGGAGGCGCATCACCCCGAAGGCCGGTTCCGGCCTCTGCTCGCCAACCGGACCGTGGCGCGCATCCTGGTCGTCGTCTTCATCTCGATGCTGGCCCTGAGCCTGAGTTGGCCCCTCACGCCGCTTTATCTGAACGAAGTGCGCGGCTTGTCCGTCGCCCAGGTCGGCGCGATGGGGTCCTTCTTCGCGCTGGGCATTGTGGTCCTGAATCTGACTCTGGGAAGGTCGCCGGCTCGCCGAGGCTCATTGATCGGTCAGGTTCTTGCGGCCGGGTCGGTGGCCCTGCTCTGGAGGGGAATGTCCTTGCCGGTCTACGCCATCGGCTACTTCCTCGCCGGTGGAACGCGCACGGCGCGCAGCCTGCTGAGCGCACAGGTGGAACGGGTCGTTGAGCGCTTCCATCTCGGCCTGGCCTTCGGGATGACGGAGACGATCGCCTCGAGCGCCCTCATCGTGGCGCCGCTCCTGGCCGGCCTGCTCTACCAGCGCGATCCGGCCAGTCCCTACCCGGTGAGCCTGGTCTTGATTGCCGGTTCGTTGGTGCTCTCGGCGCGCCTGCTACCCGCGGACCGAGAAAGAGAAGTCCCGGTGGCAATGGAACAGGAGGCCTGAGTGGGCGGGTGGCTGCAGTGGGGGACCGACCAGATCATCGCCCTTCAGGCGGGCGGCAATCCGTTGCTGACGCAGGCGATGGAATCGTTCACCTTCCTGGGGGCCGAACTTTTCTACATGCTGGTCATGCCGGCGGTGTTGTGGTGTTTCAGCGCCTCGTTGGGGATCCGCCTCGGCCTGGCCCTGCTACTCAGCGCCGGAACGAATGCCGTCCTGAAGCTCGCCTTCGTCCTGCCGCGACCCTTCTGGGTCGACGCGCGCATCGGCGCGCTCTCGGTCGAAACCTCGTTCGGCCTGCCTTCCGGGCATGCGCAGAACGCCGTCGTCCTGTGGGGCTACCTCGCTTATCAGGTCCGCCGATGGTGGGCGCTGCTGGCCGCCTTGTTCCTGATCGCGGCGATCTCGTTCTCCCGGATCTACCTGGGAATGCACTTCCCGGCCGACGTCGTCGCCGGTTGGATCGTCGGCGGGGTGATCCTGGCGCTGTTCATGGTGCTCGAAGCGCCGATCGCCCGTTGGCTCAAGCAGCGCGGGCTGCTCGGTCGAATCGTGATCGCGGCTTCGTTCTCGCTCGGACTGTTGGGATTGGGCTGGTTGGCGACTCAGGCCGCGGCGGGGAAGAGCCTTCCGCCCGAGTGGGCGGCCAACTTTCATCGGGCGATGGGTGCCGCGATTCCTTTCGCCCCAGGCTCGCTGGAAGACATCGTGGCCGGCGCAGGCGCCTTGTTGGGCTTCTCCGTCGGGGCGATTCTGCTCGACGATTGGGGCCGGTTCACCAATGGGCGCGGCTTCTGGCTTCGGTTGTCGCGTTTCTTCGTGGGACTGGTGGGCGTCCTGGCGCTGCAGCTCGGCCTGAACGCCCTTCTGCCGGAGGGCGAGGCCTTCCGCTTCGCCCGCTATTCCCTGCTCGGGTTGTGGATCTCGTACGGGGCGCCGAGAGTGTTCCTGGCGCTTCGTTTAACCTGAGCTGCCGGGGCGGAGCCGACTACGGAGGCGGCGCGACCTCGGCCTACGTCTTGTTCTTCCACACCACGATCGGCCAGGTGCCCATGAGCAACGCCGGAGGCAATACGTGGACGGCAACGCTTGGACCGTACAGCGGCATCGGCGACGGATCCGCCGACTACCAGATCCATGCCGTCGATACGCTCGGCAACGCCAGCGACAGCTCGTTCGCGCAGGTTACAGTGTTGGCATACATCCCGTGATGCCCACCCGCGCCCGTCCGCGGGCCCGATGAGCCTCTTCCGCCGCCGGTCGGAGGCGACCTCTCCCCGAGTCTCGCAGGCCCAGAACGATCTGGGCCTGCGATTGCTCGGTCGCTTGGCGCGCGACCGCGCCGAAGAGAATATCTGCCTTTCTCCATCCGGCCTCTGCCTCTCGTTGGCCGCCGCCTACCTCGCCGCGGCGGGCAGGACGCAACAGGAGCTCGGCCGGGCGCTTGGCTTCTCGGCCCAGGCGCGAACTGGGGACGACGAGGTTCTACGAGAATGGCGCGGCTCGCTTCTCGAGCAAGCTGACAATTCATCGACAGTCCTGGCCAGTTCGGTCTGGCTGCCTCCAGGGTCGAACCTCGTGTCGGAGTACGCCAATCGCTTGCGCCGGTCCCTCGGTGCCGAGGCTTCCGTCCTCCTGGAGGACGAGGCCTCGGCCGTTGCACAGGTCAACGACTGGGCCGGTCGCATGACGCGCGGGCGGATCGCACATGTCCTTTCTCACATCGATCCAACCGCCCGGATGCTGCTCCTGACGGTTGTCGATCTTCACGCCAAGTGGCAGGTCGCCTTCGATCCGCAGGCCACGCGGGAGGCCCCATTCCATCTCGGTCCCGGCCGCCTGGTCCCTCATCCACTGATGATGCGGTCGGGTGAGTTTCCTCACTTCCGCACGGGAGAGGTCGAGGGCATCGCCCTGCCCTACAGCGGAGGCCGACGCCGGTTGATCGTCCTGCTCCCCGCGGGCGACGGCGCGTTGGTGGAGGTGCTGGCGGGCCTCAACGCCGCCACCTGGCGCGGCCTTGTGGGTCGCCTTCACAAGGAGCCGGGGATGATCGCCCTGCCGCGTTTCGTACTCCAGGAGACGACCGACCTCGTCGGTCCGCTCGCTGATCTCGGCCTGACCCGCCTATTCGATCCAGACCTGGCCGACTTCCGAAACCTGGGATCGTCCCTGGGGACCTCGGCCATTGGGCACATCTCCCAGGTCGTCCGCCTCGAGGTCGATGAGCAGGGCACGGAAGCCTCAGCGGTGACCCTCATGGTTCAGGTCGTCGCCTGGCCGCCGCCCCGCCAACAGCCGTTCGAGATGCGGATCGATCGGCCGTTCGTTTTCGCGATCGAAGATGAGCCAAGCGGCACACTGCTCTTCCTGGGGGCAGTGCGCGACCCGCGCCCACCAGATCGTCGGACTCCGGCGGGACCGACAACTTTCGAGGTCCCTCCAGGCACCCCGCCCGAGATCACCCGCCTCACCTTGTAGCCTCTGCCTCTCCTGCGGAACTTGGCCGGGAACCCGCCAGTGCTCGCCGGGGTATATCCCGAGAGAACCAGGTGGGAGGGTGAGCGATGACAGGCTTGTGGCGGTGCGGTTTGATCCTCGGGCTGGCGATGGGCCTTTCCGGCTGTGGAACCTACGCTTCAGAGAACACGTTTCTATCGGCGCCGGTCGAAGCAGCCGGGCCGCCGTCAAACCCGAATGATGCGGCTACCGTCCTGATGGCGGACTGGGACCTTTCTCTGAGGGCCCTCGAGGTGAAAGCCGTCGACTTGGCCACGGGGGCGCCCGCGCCGGGGTGGAGTCCGCTCATCCTCCAAGATGGCGGTAGAAACATCGCGGGCTACACACTGTCAGCAAGCGGTGGTCGCATGGCCGTTCTCTCCGGGACGGCCCCGTTCTGCTCGCGCTCGGCCGGCGGCTCGGCCTGTTGGCCGGGCGCCGACCGCCTGCACCTCATCGACATGAACAGCCGCGAGGCGACCGCGTTCGACCTCGGTCAGCCAGCCTACGTCTCGACGCTGACGTTCAGCCCGGACGGCAGCACAGTCGCCCTGGCCCAGCAGACTCGGGAAGGATTCGGAGTCAGCCTGCGGAGCGTCGGGGGCAAAGAGCCCGATCGCGCGGCTGATCTTTCTTTTCTACCCTCGATCCTCGGCTATTCCGTGAGTGGGCGCGAGCTCATCCTGCTCGGCGACAACCCGGGGGAAGACCCGGGCATGACCGAGCCCGGTCCTCTGACCGTGGCCGTCCTCGACGCCGAGACCCTGGTGATTCTGTGGGAGCAGACGGTCGATATCCGCCACGGCGGTTGGTGCCTCGAAGGATGCGTGAATTCCGTGAATTCCCACGAGCAGATCCTGTTCGCCAACTGGACTCCGGCGATCGTCCGGCTGCCGGGGACCGACCGCATCGTCATCCTCCATGCCGACAGCGAGAAGATGACGACGATCGACGCGGCCTTGCGCAAGATTCAGACGATCGACGTTGTCACGGCCCGGTCGTGGCTCGATCGGTTGATGTCCCTGGGAACCATGCCGGCCGAGGCTAAGGGCGGCTCGCAGGGGGTGTACCGGCAGGCGGTCGCTTCGCCGGACGGAGCGCGGGTCTACGCCGTCGGCCGCGAGTACCAGGCGTGGAAGAACGCCGATGGGATGTGGGAGATGTCCGACACGTCCCTGGGCCTGCAGGTGATCGACCCAGGTAACGGCCGGCGGCTGGCCACTCTGGAAACGGACGCGTTTCGCGTGGCGCTGAGCGAGGATGGCGCCTGGATGCTGCTGCACGGCTGGCTCGGCCCCACCCCGAGGACTGAGACGTTCGCCATGGGCGATTTGCGCCCCGGCCGTACCCTGGAAGGGTGGGACGTCCAGACCGGGCAAAGCCTGGAAGGCGCCTCCGTGATCCTGGCGACCTCGGCCTCGACGGGCCTGACGCGCGTGGCGCGGGTCGATCCAAACACGCTCGACATCGGCGAACCCTGGTCTCTGCCCGGCCACGCGACGTTGCTGCTTCCGTAGGTTGAACGCCCGGGAGGGACTGGTCGGCCGCTCGTCGGTGCTGCCATCGGGCGGGTCGACGTCACAGCGGCGGCTCGTCGGCCTGGAGCTCCCTCCACAGAAACCAATGTCCGGCGCGGTCGCCGGCCGACTCCGGTTGGCGATCGTAGTACAGGTCGTAGACGCCCCCGCCGTCTGTCCGCACCCGGAAGTAGAACCGCCCGACTCCCCACGACCCGCGTCGGGCGGCCGTCGCCAGATGGGCCGGCGCCATGTTGTCGGCCATGCGGCCCCGGCGCTCGTAGCTGGTCCAGGTCGAGAGGACGTCGAGGACGCGGTAGGTGCGCTCACCCCAGACGAACGAGTCCGGAGGCGGCGGTTTCTTGGCCAACGAAGGGGGACGATCGTGAATGGCCTGGATCTCGGCGTCGATGAAGCGCACGGGCCTCCAGGGGTCGTTCATAGCGAGGCGGACGGTAGGGGCGAAGCACCCTGGCACCGCCCGCCACACCTTCCCGGTGTCCTTGCGGGAGGGCAGGTGTGCTTCGCCCGCTACTCTTCCTCTTCTTTGCTGCCTTCCTTGCGCCGCGCGGCGATGATCCCTTCGGCGACATGCTGCGGAACGACTTCGTAGTGGGAGGCCGACATGGTGAAGACGCCTCGCCCGCCGGTAATCGAGCGCAGCTCGCTGGTGTAGCGCAGCATCTCGGCATGGGGAATCTTGGCCGTCACGACGCTGCGGCCGCGCCCGCTCTCCATCCCCTGCACCCGCGCCCGTCGCGTGTTGAGATCGCCCAGCACATCGCCCATGTTTTCTTCGGGGACGGTGATGCGCACGTTCATAATCGGTTCATGCAGCACAGGCCCGGCCTCCTTGAAGGCCGCCTTGAAAGCCTCGCGTCCGGCGGTCTCGAAGGCGACCGCCTTTGAATCGACCGGGTGCTCCTTGCCATCGGTCACCGCCACCAACACGTTTTCGACCGGAAAGCCAGCCAGGACACCCGTCTTCAACACGCTGCGCACGCCCTTCTCGATGGCTGGGAAGAAACTGTGCGAGATCGCCCCGCCGACCACCTCGTTGACGAATTCGAAGTTCGCCTCCGGCAGCGGCTCGACCCGCATATGGACCTCGGCGAACTGGCCGGCTCCGCCGGTCTGCTTCTTGTGGCGGTGGACCGCTTGTCCCTTGCGCGTGATCGTCTCGCGGTACGAGACGCGCGGTGTTTCCGTCATCAGCCCCACCTGGAACTTCGCCCCGGCCTTGTGGATGGCCACATCGATGTGCTGGTCCCCCATCCCTTGGAGGATCGTCTGGTTGGTGCTGCCCTCCTGATGCCAGGAGAGCGTTGGATCCTCCTCGCACAGCCGCGTCAGCGAGGCGCCCATCTTGGTCGAATCGGCTTGCGTCTTGGGAACGACGGCGACGGCGAACAGCGCATTCGGATAGGTCGGCGGAGGCACGACCAATCGGTGGGCCTTGTCGCCCATGGTGTCGCCCGTGCCGGCGGCCGCCAGCTTGGCGACGGTGCCGATGTCGCCGGCATGGAGAATCTTCACCGGGATCTGTTCCTTGCCGCGCATGACGTGCAGCGTCCCCAGCCTTTCCTCGGCGCCCTTGGTGTGATTCCAAACGCGGCTATCGGAGGTCAGGGAACCGGAGAAGACCCGCAGGTACGTCACTTTGCCGACGAAAGGGTCGGCGGTGGTCTTCCACACATAGGCCGCCAGCGGGCCGGCGTCGGAGGCGGTCAGTTCGACATCGCCCATGGCCCCAGCGGCTTTCACCGGCGGGGCTTCCACCGGCGAGGGCAGCAGTTCGAGGATCGCGTCGAGAAGCGGTAGGACCCCGGTGTTGGCCGTCCCCGCCGTCGCCAGGACCGGCACGACCCGCCCGCCACGAACCGCGGCCCGGAAGCCGCGGGCAATCTCCTGGGCGCTCAACTCTTCGCCGCCCAGGTACTTCTCCAGCAGCGTGTCGTCCCCCTCGGCGGCCGCTTCGATCACGGCCACCCGCGCTTCCTCGGCCGCCGCCTGCAGGTCGGCCGGGATCGCCGCCGTTTGCTTGCCGTCCCCGAGCCGGGCCTGCATGGCAAAAAGGTCGATCACGCCCTTGAACTCGGCCTTCTCCCCCAGCGGCAGCTGCACCGGGACGAAAGAGATCTCACTCGAGAGTCGGCGCACCGACTCCAGGGCGCGGGCGAAGCTGGCATTCTCACGGTCCATCTTGCTGACCACGACGAAGCGCGGACGCTGGAACTGGGTACAGTAATCCCAAACGATCTCCGTCCCGACCTCCACGCCGGCCACCGAGTCGACCATCACCAGCGCGCCTTCGGCCACGCGCAGGGCCGAGATCGCCTCACCGATGAAATCGGTGTAGCCCGGCGTATCGAGCAGGTTGATCTTGCACTCGCGGAATTCGAGCGGAACGACGGCGGTCGAGAGCGAGAGCCGCCGTCGGATCTCCTCCTCTTCGAAGTCGGAGACGGTGTTCCCTTCTTCGACCTTGCCGATGCGCGTCGTCGCCCCGCTGGCGAACAGGGCCGCTTCCGCCCAGGAGCTCTTCCCCGCGCCGCCGTGGGAGACGAGCGCGACATTGCGGATGTGATCCGTCGCGTATTCTTTCATGGCCTGGGGGATTCCTCCAACGGAGGCAATGTCCGTTGATTCTAAAGGAGGAGCAGGCGACTGTCAAAGCGGCGGTGGCAGCCAAACCCGTTTTCCGATGAAAAACGGGTTTGGCTCCGAGCCCGGATGATAGAATCGATGACATGCAGCACTGGTTCAACCAGCATTCCTTCCTGGTCGCGGCGGCGGCTGCCCTGCTCCTGCTGGCCGCCCTCCTGCTGCGCGACGGCCTCCGACCGGCAGATCTCCTCGCCCTGGGCGCGCTGTGCCTCGGCCTGGCGCTGGCCTACGCGTTGCTCCGGCCCGGCGAGAGCACAGGGGCGCAGGCGCAGGACGTGCGCCGGCAGATCGGCCAGGGCCGGCCGGTGCTGCTCGAGTTCCAGAGCCCCTATTGACTGGGCTGCATGACCGTCAGGCCCGTCGTCGACGCGGTCGAGCGCGAGTTTGGGGAAGCCCTGCAGGTCATCCGTTTGAACGTCCAGGATCCGGCCGGCCGGGCACTGGCCCAGTCCTACGGCTTCGAGTTCACCCCGACGTTCGTCTTGCTGGATGCCGACGGCCGCGAGCTATGGCGCTCGGTCTTCGCGCTCGACCCGGCCCGGCTTCGTGACCTCCTCGACATCGATTGATCACCGCACCGGCGACCCTGGGCGACAAGGTGGCCGCGGAATGAGCCGCCTGCGCTTCGAGCTGCGCTATTGGACGGGAGACACCCCCTGGGACTCGGGCGTCACGCCGCCTGAAGTGATCGAATTCCTCGAGCGGACGGCGCCCGGGCGCGCCCTGGAGCTTGGCTGCGGCACGGGGACCAATGCCATTGCGATGGCGCGGCGCGGTTGGCAGGTCACCGCCATCGACTTCTCGGCCCGGGCGCTGCAGCGCGCCCGACGCAAAGCGCGTCAGGCAAACGCCCCGGTTCGATTCCTCCAGCGCGACGTCACCCGCCTGGACGATCTCCCGGGACCTTTTGACTTCGCCCTCGATATCGGCTGCTTCCACAGCCTCGAGCCGGCTGTCCGATCGCGCTACGTGTCCACCGTGGCGCGCCTGCTGCGCCCGCAAGCGGTCTACATGTTGTACGCGTTTCTCGATCCTGTCGAAGGCTGGCCGGCCGAGGCTGAGATCCGCCGGCTCCTGGGAACCGACTTTGAGCTGGCGCTGCTCGAACTCGGCGAGTTCAACGGTCGGCCGTCGGGCTGGTTCACCTGGATTCGGCGACTGTGAATCGTCACGTCTTGCTCCTTTTCCTCGACGGGGTGGGCCTCGGTCTTGAGGATCCGGAAGTCAACCCGTTCGCCAAAGCCGATATGCCATCCCTGCGCGCCGCCCTGGGGGGACGCCGGCTGTTGGCCGCGTCGGCGCCGTGCGCCGGCCCCGACGCCACCCTGGTTGCCATCGATGCCAATCTGGATGTGCCCGGCGACCCGCAGTCGGCCACCGGACAGGCGGCGCTCCTCACCGGCCGCAACGTCCCGGCGGAAGTCGGCGAGCACTACGGGCCGAAACCCAATCCGGCCGTGGCGGCCGCGCTGCACCGGGGGAGCCTTTTCACGGAGGTCCTGGCGCGCGGCGGAACCGCCGCGTTGTTGAACGCCTACCCTCCGCGCTACTTCGATACCATCGCCAGCGGCCGCCGTCTGTATTCCTCCATCCCGATGGCGGTGACCGACGCCGGAATCCCGCTGCGAACAGCCGACGACTTGCGCCACGGCGTCGCTCTCTCTGCCGACTTCACCGGCAAGGGCTGGGCCGAGCAGCCCGGCTTCCCGCCGGCGCCCGTGCTCAGCGAAACCGAGGCCGGCGCCCGCCTGGCAGCCCTGGCCCGCCAGGTCGATATGGCCTGGTTCGACTTCTGGCCGAGCGACGTCGCCGGACATCGCGCCGACCTGGAGCAGGCCGTCGAGTTGCTCGAGCACTTCGACCAGGTGCTGGGGGGCCTGCTCGAGGCATGGCGCGGCGGACCCGACCTGGCGATCATCACTTCCGATCACGGCAATCTGGAGGACCTGTCGGAGCGAGGCCACACACGCAACCCGGTCCCCGGCATCCTCATCGGCCCGGCCGATCTGCGCGCGGCCGTGGCGCCCCGGCTACGACGCCTGACGGACTTTCATGACGTGATCCTCGACATGATCTTCGCGGAAGGTGGAGAGGCGCCGGCCCGCTGACCTTTCGACCCCCCACCCTACCCTCCCCCTGCATGAAGTAAGTTCGCACGCCAAGGATACTTGCAGGGGGAGGGAGGTGATTCTAGGAAGTGGGGGAGCTTCGCTCCCCCACTTCCTAGAACTTTTCCCCCCTCTCCGCCAAGATTCGCTGTTTCGCCTGGAACTGTCGGCGGAGAGGCCCACAGGGCTGCTTCGCTAGGGGCAAGAGGTGAGGTCCAAGCGGCCTGAGCAATGGCATCTTCTCCGAGGGGTTGGAGGTTTCAGGAGGAAGGGGGCGGCTTCGCCGCCCCCTTCCTCCTGAGGAGACCTCCCTCCCCTGCCGCGCACGATCAACAGGGGCCGCACATCAAGCAGGGGGAGGGTAAGGGTGGGGGTTTGTCGAAAGGTGTCAATGGTCGCGGCGAAGCGCGAGGGGCATACGATGACCCCTCGGTCTACTGCATCCTCGCCAACCGTCGCTTGACGCTCCCTCGCGCGGCACGGTAAGATGCTTCGGACCCTACACACACCATGACCGTCTCCAGCGACGACCTGCGCCAGTGGATGCGCCAATGGGCTTGCGGCGTGACTCTGGTCACGGCGCAGGATGGCCGGGGCCCGCACGGTATGACGGTCAGTTCCTTCACCTCGCTTTCGCTCGATCCGCCTCTGATCATGGTGTCCCTGGAACAGGGCACGCGCACCCACCAGATGGCGCGCCAGGTCGGACGGTTCGCCGTCGTCATGCTGCGCGCCGACCAGCAGGACCTGGCCGAGCGCTTCTCGGGAGGCGTCGAGGATAGCGACCCTCGCTTCGACGGCGTCCCCTACCACCCCTCGCCGGGAGGCGCACCGATCCCCGACACACGCCTCGCCTACCTCGATTGCCAGGTCGTCGATTCCCTTTCGGCCGGCACCCACACCATCTTCGTCGGCCGGGTGACCGGAGGCGAAGCGGCCGACTCGGGCGCGCCGCTGCTCTACTACAACCGGGACTATCGCCGACTTGCCGGCGCCGGATGAGGATGCTCAACCCCGAGGATCGATCCTCTTTGCTCCGCCTGGCCCGCCGAGCCGTGACGTTGGCGGCCCACGATCGGCCGCTGCGCGCGGTCGAGGTCCACTCAGCCTCGGCCGCGCTACAGGCGCCTGGCGCGGCCTTCGTCACGCTGACGCGCGGCGGCGCGCTGCGCGGCTGCATCGGCGGACTCGAGGCGCGTCAGTCCCTGGCGGCGGACGTCTGCGAGCACGCCTACGCCGCTGCCCGAGAGGACCCGCGCTTTGAGCCGGTCCGACCGGATGAGCTGGAGACCCTGCACATCGAGGTATCGCGTCTCGGCCCGCCCGCGCCGCTCGACGTTCCGCCGGAGCAGCGCTTGGACGCCCTCCGGCCGGGCGTTGACGGCGTGATCCTGCGTCGCGGCCTGCTGCGGGCGACCTTCCTGCCACAGGTTTGGGAGAAGGTGCGTGATCCGCTCGAGTTCCTCGACATGCTCTGCGACAAGGCCGGTCTCCCCCGCGGGGCCTGGCGTCAGGGCGATGTCGAAATGCTGGTGTATCCGGTCGAGAGTTTCGCTGAGGCCGCTGGCGATGATGCCCCATCGAAAGCCGGCTGAGACGGCGCGCTAGCGAGCCAGCGAGCCGATCGTGCGCAACACGCTTCCGCAAATCACACCGCACCTGCGCCTCGGGTGGCCTTGGCCGGACGCCCTCGGCGCCATGCGCTACCCGGCCTTCCGCTGGTTCTTCTTCGGCCAGCTCATCT
>CAZMVJ010000016.1:0-24574 GCA_964569445.1 uncultured Anaerolineaceae bacterium
GGTCCGGCTCGGTCATCCGAATCCCGCCGGCAAACCCCTGGATACTGCAGCGAGTGACGCGGCCGATGAGGCGTCCTTCGACTTCGGCCGGAGCTCCGCTCCGGCCTCCGCTCAGGACGGGGCCTTCGACAACGGGCTTGTGCGTCATAGCCGATGCCTCCGGCGCCGGCCCGTCCAGCGCTTGGTCTGGGCCTTCTGCGAAGCCAGGCCGGAGATTCCGTGACGGATGAGGGCCGCCTGCACCAGGCGGTCGAGCGCCCGGCGGTCGTCCTGGCCGACCAGGGCCAGTTCGTGGGCGCGCACCAACGGGTAGGGAACGCCCGTCAGCCGGCACTGCTCGACGATCCCGGCGTGCACCATCGTCATGCGCGCCGCATCTTCGGCGACCCACAGCGGGATTTCGACGCGGGCGACGCCATCCTGGGCGCCGGTATGCAAATAGAAGAACTGGATCTCGTGGCCGCGAGCGGCGAACTCGTCGTTGATCTTCGCCGGATGGCGGAAGCGCGCGCTGCGCTCGTGCGCCTCCAAATGCCGGCCGAAGAGCAGCCGGTCGGTCAGGCCCGGCCGCGGCCCGCCGGGCTCGCCGGCGGCCGCTTCCACCAGATCGACGACATTGGCGCCGCGCGGCCGGCTGATATAGCCGGCCAGCGCCGCGCCGGAGTCGCGCAGGAGATCGAGCGCCGCCAGATACTCGGCCAGCACTCGCTGGACATCCGGACGGGCGGCTTTCTGCTCCTGCGACGCCGCCCACAGCAGCAGCCCGTTGTCGAGCAGCGCCAGCGTCGGTCCTTCGACGGAGCCTGCCCCGAGCGGAGCCGAGGGGGCCGGCGCTTCGCTCCGGCCTCCGCTCACACCGTCCCGGTGTCCTTCCGGGAGGATGGGCGCTTCGACGAGCCGGGCCAGCTCAGCCAGCTCGGCGGCGTCGCGGCGGGCGTTGATCAGATGGGTGTCGACTGGAAGGCCGCGGGTGTCGTGTAGATCATCCTCATGGAAATGCAGGTTGGAGAGGGTGGCGATCTGCGGCGGCCGACCGCTGCCCTGCAGCAGTTCGATACTGCCGATGTTGACCATATAGAAGAAGGCGGCGGCATGCCGATCCGGATAGACCTGCGACCCGTCGGCGGCCAAGAGGCGCAACCGGGGAGGGTGAGGCGGCAGGGGGAATCGGGCGTCGATCGACTCGTCCGTCGGCCCGGCCGGGTGGGCCGTCGAAGGTGCGGCTGCCAGCCGACGCTCGAGCTCGCTGGGTTCGAGCCGCGCCGCGTCGAGCAGCGACTGCGCAAGACGCGGGAGCCGGACCGAGGCCTCGGCGGCGCGCCGGGCGGCCTCCTGGCCGAGGTGTTCGACTTGGGGAAGCACTTGCTGCAGGTCGAGGCTCATGACCTACGAGGTCGCACGGGAAGACTCACGGAGGGCTGAGTTCGAGGATTATAGCCGAGCGGGCGGCGGATGCCATCCCGTGGGAGGGGGAATGCGAGTCAGGGACCGTCATTGCGAGGCGCCCTGAGCCCGTCGAAGGGCGCCGTGGCAATCTCGTCTACGGCGGAGATTGCCACGGGGTCCCTCGACTGCGCTCGGGACCCCTCGCAATGACGGTGGGGGAACGACCTTCGGCGATAGGCGAATCGCAATGACGACTCACCTGAAGACGCATGCGACCTCCACTTGTTCCAAATCGGTGGGTCGCCTCGGGCTCGACGGTCGCCTTCGGTAGTGCCCGCGCGACGCTTGTGCTATACTGCGCGCGATGCGTCCTCCGTCGATCGACCTCGACGCGTGGATCACTTTTGCGCGGCGCCAGCGCTTGGCCGGCTGGGCCGCGTTCTTGCTCGAATCGTTCGAACCGCTGGCGCCGGTGGGTGCCCAGATGCTGTACCTGATCGAGCCGGTGCTGGGACTGCGACGGTCGACGACGAGGCGGCTGGCGCGTGCGCTGGAAGACGATGAGGCACGCACCGCGCTGCGGCGCCAGTTGACCGAGGATCCTCCCGCCTGAGGGCGGCCCGGCGGAATGGCGAAGGGAATTGCGAAATGGGTTTGAGGGACCTGCTGGGGATCGGGATCCTGATCGGTTTCGCCGTCCTCTTGATCGTGCGGACGGGAACCGAGCGGCGCTGGCCGACGACCCTGCGCGCCCTGCCGGCATTCGATGAACTGCGGCGGGCGATCGAACGCGCCGTGGAAGCCGGGCAGCGCGTTCACCTGTCCCTCGGCACGGGCACCCTCATCGGCAGCGACAGCGGCCCGGCCCTGGCCGGTCTGACGGCCCTCTCGCAGACGGCCGAATTGACGCTCGAGAGCGATCGGCCGGTCGTGGTCTCCAGCGGCGATGGCGCCGTGGCCGCCGCCTCGCAGGACGCCCTGCGCGGCACCCTGGGCCGATTGGGCGCCTCGGATCGTTTTCGCTGGACGCGCGCTCGCATGTTGGGGCCGACTCCCTTCTCGTACGTCGCGACCTTGCCGGGGATGCTCGACTCGGAGCGCGTTTCGGTCCACGTCCTGCTGGGGCACTTCGGCGACGAAGGCGCGCTGGCGGCCGATATGGGAACGCGCCAACACTCGTTCGTTCTGGCCGGAACGGATGCCGTCCCAACCCAGGCTCTGTTTTACGCCACCGCCGACCAGCCTCTCATCGGGGAAGAGGCCTTCGCCGCCGGCGCCTATCTGGGCGCGGGCGGGATGCACCGCGCAAGCTTGCGCGTGCAAGACCTGCTGCGCCTGGTGCTGATCATTGTCATCGTCGTCGGGACCCTCCTGAGCACGCTTGGAGTCGGCTTGTGAGAGGTGGGCTGGGCCTCGTCTGGGCGGCGATCGCCATTGCCTTCGGGTTGATCGTCCTGCAGGGCTACTTCATCGACCTCGAGGTCCTGCGCGGGGTGCGGACAATGGTCTTGCAGTGGGCGGTCGTCCTGGCGGCCGCCGCCCTTCTCTTGGGCGTCGCCAACCTCCTGGCGGTTCACCTGTCGAAGATCGGGGCGCAGCAGAAGGGTTGGCCCTACAGCGCTGTGCTTGTCGGCGCGCTCGTCGTGACGCTGCTCGTCGGACTGTTCTTCGGCGAAGAGAGTCCGCTGGTCCTGTCCGTCTTCCAGTACATCCAACAGCCGGTCGAGTCGACGCTGGCCGGTCTGCTGGCGATCAGCCTGACGCTGGGAATCGTCCGGCTGCTTTCCCGACGGCGCGACATGCGCACATACATCTTCCTGATCTCCGTCTTCATCGTCCTGCTCGGCACCGGACCCTGGCTCTTCGCCAGCAATGGCGGCCTGCACCAACTGATGGGGGAGGCCCGCGCCTGGCTTTCGCAGGTGTGGGCGGCCGGGGCCGCACGCGGTCTGCTGCTCGGCGTAGCACTCGGGGCCACCGCCACGGGCCTGCGCATCCTGCTCGGCGCCGATCGGCCTTACGGGGACTGAGGCGTGGCGACGATCCGCTGCCCGATGTGCCAGACCGAGAACGCGGCGGATGCGGAATTCTGCCGGCTATGCCACGCCAAACTGCCTGACCCTGCTGTGAGTCCCGTCCCCGAGGTCCTCGAAACAGGGACCGCCGGAGGTGAGACGGCGCCGCCTGCCCGCGGAGCGCCCGTTTCGGCCGACCGGGGCAGTCAGATGCCGGACTGGCTGGCTCGACTGCGTCAGGAAGTCACGGGCGAGGCGGGTCCATCGGATTCTGCGCCGCTTTCCGGCGCCGGCGACGATCTGGATTGGTTGGGGGCGATGCCAGTGGTCGCCGGCGAGGAAGAAGGGCCTCCCCCTGGAGAGGTGCCGGACTGGCTCGGGGCGAGCGCTCCCGGCGGGACCTCGACGGACGAAGCCGCGGTGGGGGCTGGCGTTCCCGAGTGGCTGGCGAAGATCCGAGCCAAGGCACGCGGGGACGGCGAGGGTGAACCGGCGTTCGAGGGGGAATTGGCAGCAGAACCCACACCGGCTCCAACCCCGGCTCCATTGCCCGAGCCCGAGGCGGTCATCCCTGCGGAACCGGAAGCCCCGGCGTCGCTCGGATTACCCGACTGGTTGCTGGCGGCCCGCCCGAACGAAGCCCCGACGGTGCCTCCGCCCAGCGAACCCGAGCGTCCGTCATGGCTCATGGGCGTCACCGACGACGGCAGCGGTGAGCTCCCGCGCGTCCCGGCCCTGGTTTTCGATGGCGAAGGTGCGGCGCCCGAGCCCGCCCCGGACATCGACCTGTCGTCCGTCTCGGCGCAAGTGCCGGATTGGATCGGCGAGGGGCGTCCACCCGAATTGGCCGATCGTTCCGATCTGGCCCCGGCGACGCTGCCGGCCTGGCTGGAAGCGATGCGGCCGGTCGACACGTTCCGCTCGGTCATCGAGATCGAGAGTGCCGAGGACCAGGCGGTTGAGTCGGCGGGACCGTTGGCGGGCTTGCGCGGCGTCCTGTTGGCTGAGCCGGTGGTGGCAATGCCGCACGCGCCGACCGGGAAATCGGCCCGTCTCGACGTCAACGAGCGACAATACGCCCAGGCCGAGCTGCTCCATCGCTTGGTCGAAGAGGAACAGCGCGAGGTGCGGCCGCGGCCGGCCGCTAAGGCCCGGCCGAGCGTCCTGCGCTGGGTGGTCGCCGCGGCGCTGCTGGTGGCTGTTGGCGTCCCCGGCATCCTCGGGATCCCGGCGATGGACTTGCCGGCCTTCGCCCCGCGCGATCTGGCCGGCCTGGTGGGCGTCGTCGATGCCATTCCCACCGACCGGCCGGCCCTGGTTGTATTCGACTATGAGGCGGGCGCCACCGGCGAGATGGAAGCCGTCGCCGGGCCGTTCCTTTCGCATCTGATGAAACGCGGTGTCCCGATCGCGACTCTATCGACGCACCCCGGCGGGTCGGTTCTGGCCGAACGGTTGATGGCTCTGCAGGGCGCCGGCCATAACTACGTGCGCGGGGAGGATTTCGTTCACCTCGGCTACCTGCCGGGCGGGCCGGCGGCGGTTCAGCTCTTCGCTGCTTCACCACGCCAGGCCGTCACCTCCGGGTTTCTCGAGGAAGAGACCCTTACGACCATCTGGGATTCGCCGGTGCTGGCCGGGGTGACGCAGCTTTCTGATTTCACGCTGATGGCGGTGATCACCTCAGGATCCGAGGATGCCCGCGTCTGGATCGAGCAGAGCGAAGCCTTCCTGGGTGAGGCGCCGCTGGTGACCATCGTCAGCGCCGGGTCCGAGCCGCTGGTGCGCCCGTACTATGAATCGACCGATCCCAAGGTGAATGGAATTCTGAGCGGCCTGACCTCAGCCGTGGCCTACGAACAGCGCCTGGGCGAGCCCGGGCTGGCCCATTCTCGCTGGAGTTCGTACGGGCTCGGCCTGCTGGTCGTGGAGGTCTTCGTCGTCCTGGGCGCCGTCGGCGGAATCACCACCGGCGTGTTCCGCTCGAGGCGGAGATAGCCGATGCCCGTGCAGATCGACCCGGTCCTGCTCGAAACTCTCGGGACGTTGCTGGCGGCCGTCCTGACGGTCATGGTGCTGAGCTACATCCTGGGCGACAACCCCCTGTTTCGCATCGCCACCTACCTGTTCGTCGGCGTGGCTAGCGGCTATGCAGCGGCCGTGGCCTGGCAGGAGGTCCTGCAGCCGCGCCTGATCGCGCCCTTCCTCAATCTGAACACGGCGCAGTTCGGTGCAGGCCCTTTTGTCACAGGGGTCGTGGTTCCGATCGGACTGGTCGGACTGCTCGCCCTACGGCTGGTGCCGGGCGCCGGGAGATTGGGCGGCCTGCCGGTGGCCCTGCTGATCGGGGTGGGCGCAGCGGCGGTGGTCGGAGGAGCCATCACAGGCACGCTCGTCCCGCAGACGTTGGCCGCCATGGAGTCCCTCAGTCCGTTCGCCATCGCGCCGCAGACCGGCGAGACGGGCATCGAGCGGATGGTGAACGTCTTGCTGGTCCTGGTCGGAACGGTGGGAACGCTGTCCTACTTCGGTTTCGGCGTTCGCAAAGGCGAGGAGCACGCCCCTCGCTACGGCTGGCGGCGGACGCGGACGCCGCTCGGTGCGGTCAACATCCCCTGGCCGGTGTTCCCGTTCCTGGGTGAGGTCTTCATCTTCGTCGCCTTTGGCGTCATGTTCGCCGGCGCGCTGAGCGCCACCCTGCTGTATCTCACCGAGCGGGTGCAGTTCCTCGCCAGTGCCCTCCAGACGTTGCTCTCCGGAATCTTCCCGATCGCATGAGCGCCTACCTCGAATCCGAAACACTGCTGGCGGTCGATGTCGGAAGCGTCAACACGCGCGCCAGCCTGTTCGACGTCGTCGACGGACGCTATCGACTGGTGGCCACCGGGCGCTCGGGTTCCACCGCCGGGGCGCCTCTCTTTGATGTCAGCGAAGGAGTCCGGGCGGCGCTGGAGCAGGTCCAGGCCGTCACCGGCCGCAAGCTGGTGGATGAGGCCGAGTCG
Source organism: uncultured Anaerolineaceae bacterium (assembly GCA_964569445.1). Lineage (GTDB taxonomy): Bacteria > Chloroflexota > Anaerolineae > Anaerolineales > E44-bin32 > DATEVL01. The sequence continues at coordinate 6,404 of CAZMVJ010000016.1, forward strand.
CTCATCATGCCGGCCTCCGCCGCCGGCGGCGGCGTGGATGTCTTCGTCGCCACGGCCTCGGCCGGCCCGCGCGCCAAGACCTTGTTGGTGGGATTGATGCCGGGAGTCTCGCTCGCCAGCGCGCGCCGGCTGGCCGGATCGGCCTACCTGGACCTGGTAGGGGAGATCGGGCTGCTCGATCGACGGCGCGACGATGAACGGCTCGACCTGATCGTCCGAACCCATCCCGACCTGGTGCTGTTGGTCGGCGGAACGGACGGCGGCGCCACGCAGTCGGTCGAGCGGTTGACCTCGATCCTCAGCCTGGGGCTTTCGCTACTGCCCGGGGGAGAGAAACCGCGGCTGGTCTACGCCGGCAATCAACGGCTGGCGGCGATGGTCACCGAACGCCTGGGTACCGTCGCCGACTTGACGCTGGCGCCCAATCTGCGGCCCAGCCTGGAAGCCGAGGAGATCGGGACGGTCCGCCAGCGACTGTCGGAAGCGGTCCAGGCGGTCCGTTCCAGCCGCATCTCCGGTCTGGAGGAGCTGCGCAACTGGTCCGGAGGTCAGTTGATGAATACGGCCGACGGATTCGGCCGGGTGATCCGCTATCTCAGCCATGTCTACGACTCGGGCAAGGGCGTCCTGGGGATCGACCTGGGCGCCAGTCAAACGACGATCGCCGCCGGTTTTGGCGGCGACCTGCGCCTGCACGTGCGCACGGACCTCGGTCTGGGGTCGGCGGTGACCGGCGTCCTGCGCCATGCCAGCGCCGCCGACATCGGCCGCTGGCTGCCGGTTCAGGTGCCCGAGCCGCGCATTCGTGACTACGTCTTCAACAAGGCCCTCCATCCCGGAGTTATTCCGGTGCAGATGGAAGAGCTTCACATGGAGTACGCGCTGGCGCGCGAGATCATGCGCCTGGCCCTGGCCTCGGCGCGCCAGGATTGGCCGCCCGGCCGCGACGGACACGCCGGCCTGCGGCTGCCGCCGATGGAGCCGATTCTTGCCAGCGGTGGCGTGCTGTCGCGGGCGCCTCGGCCGGGCTACGCCGCCATGGCCATCCTCGACGGCCTGCAGCCCACCGGCGTAGCGACATTGATCCTCGACCCGCACAACCTGAGGCCCTCGACTCGGGGAGCTACGTCAGTCTCGGGACGGTCGTGGCTCCAGTGGGAAACGGGCGGCCGGGGAGGCCGATGCTCCGCCTGCGGCTGGATCGGGAGGGGGGCGATTCGGCCGAGGGCCAGCTCCGCTTTGGACAGCTGAGCGTTCTCCCGCTGCGACAGGGAGAGTTCGCCAAGCTCACCTTGCGGCCTGAGAGAGGCTTCGACGTCGGCTTCGGGGGCCCGGGAAAGGCCGGGGCGGTGCGGGTCAGCGGAGGGGCGGTCGGAGTGATCCTGGACGGACGCGGACGGCCGCTCGACCTCACCAGGGATGGCGGTCGGTGGCGCGACCTGGTCCAGAAGTGGCTATGGGATATTGGGGCGCTGGAGTAGTGTCCCGTTCCGGAAACTCCCATCTAGACTGCTGCGCCGGAACGGGACACCGGGCTGCGGCATCGGACTTGCATCCTTCTGTCCCGTTCCGCATGGTGGCCTTCCAAACGCCACGATCTTTCGGCAGGGTGGTGCCAGATGCGGGAGAGTCGCATCAAGGTACCTGAGAGGCGAGCCCTCGGCGGATTGGCAAACGCAATAACTCAATGCGTCGGCCGGTCTCCGGAACGGGACAGTAGCCGCTCTTGAAGGAAGCGAATCAACGAAATGTTGCCGCTGACGCACGTAGTCCACATGACGACGATCCGCCGGGAACAGCAGCTGCCGGTCCCGGGGGCGGTGGTCGTCCGCATGAATGAGAAGGTCCAGGCCGGCGACGTTCTGGCAGAGGCCGAACCCGCCGCTCGCTATTACAGCCTGGACCTGGCTCGGGCGTTGGGCGTGCCGCCCAAGGAAGCCGTCAAGCACGTTCGCCGCGAACGCGGCGAGCGTGTCGATGCCGGAGATGTGCTGGCCGGTCCGGTCGGAGTGACGCGGCGCACGCTGCGGGCGCCGTCCGCCGGCGAGGTCGTCGGATTGCAGGATGGGCGACTGATCTTCGAAGGGCGCGGCTCGGTGGTCGCGTTGCGGGCGGCCTTCTCGGGCGTCGTCGTCGGTACCGACGGCGTCCAATCGGTCACGCTGGAGGCGACCGGCGCGCTGGTGCAGGCGGTCTGGGGCAACGGCAAGCAAGATACCGGCGTGATGCGTCAGGTTGCGTCCACCGGCGGAGACAAGCTCGAGCCGGAGCAGTTCGACCTCAGCCTGCGCGGCGCCGTCCTGCTGGCCGGCATGTGTTCGCATCCCTCGACGCTCCAGCAGGCGGCCGAGCTCTCGATCCGGGGATTGATCCTGGGGAGCCTGGCGGCGGACTTGGTGTCCGTGGCGCGCCGCCTGTCGTTTCCGGTCCTGGTCACGGAGGGGTTCGGCGAGATCCCGATGAACTCGGCCGCATTCTCGTTGCTGACAACGAATGTCGGCCGCGAAGTGACGGTCGATGGCCGCGCCGGCGGGCCGTACAGCCTGGAGCGGCCGGAAGTGATCATCCCCCTGCCGGCGGCGCGTCAGGTGGCGCTGCCGGACGAGGTCGTTCTGATCAACCCGGGGGTTCGGGTCCGGGTGGTGCAGGCCCCGCATAACGGGGCTGTCGGTGTCGTGCGCGAGATCCCGGCGCGGGCGGTGGCCTACCCCAGCGGGGTGCTGGCACGCAGCGCCCGCGTCGAGTTGGAAGGTTCCGGGCCGGCCATGATCCCATTGGCCAATCTGGAGATCCTGCAGTAGTCTTGGGCGCCGTCCGGCGCGTCGGGAGGAGGCGAAGTCATGGCCGAGGATTTTGAAGTTGGTGGTCCGCCCCCGGAGGAATCGTCCAATCGGACGTTTCTCTTCGCGGCCGGCGGGATCGGGCTGCTGATCCTGATCAGCATTGGCTGCCTGGCCGGGTATGCGCTGTTCCTGGCCCCGCGGCAGGTGGAGCAGCGCGGTACCCAGTTGACCCAGATCGCGGCGCAGAACACGCAGACGTCGCTGGAGATCACCCAGACGGCCGGGGCGCGCTTCCCTTCTCCGACGACCCCGCCGACGCGCACACCGGTGCCGACGAACACCGTCACGCCGACGCGGGTGGTGGTGGTCGCCTCGGCCACGCCGACGACTGTCCCGGCCACGCTCGATCCGGCCCAGCAGACGGCGGCGGCGCTGGCCACGCTGCGGGCGTTGACGCCTTCGCCGACGGTGACCGCCTTGCCGGTGACAGGGTTTGCCGACGAAGTGGGATTCCCGACGCTGCTGGTCCTGGCCGGCGCGTTGGTGGTCGTCGTGATCGTCGCCCGACGGATGCGCATGCGCCCGGTCGCCTGAACCGCGAATGCAGCTTTCCCGGAAGCTGCGCCCCTTCGGGCACGCCAAGGGCGAAGCTTCCGGGAAGCTTGTGGGTCAAGGCCAGCCGCCAGGCTGGCCTTGCTGTATGATCTGCCGGAGCTGGCATGGATCATCTCCCGTTCCCCTCCGTCGCCGAACCCCTCCTGGACGATCTGGCCGAGGGCCGGTGTGCCGCCCTGGTCGGGCTGAGCAATACCGGGAAATCGACGCTGATGCGCGGGCTGGCGTCGGAAGCAGCCGCCCGCCGCTTTCGCGACCGTCGCGGCCGGCCGATCGCCCTGGTCCTGGTCGACTGTAACCGGGCGGTGGCGCTCTCGGCGCAGGCGTTCTACGAGATCGTCGTGCGTTCGGTGCTGGACGCCTTCCCGGCCGAATCGACCGAGCCCTTGCCGGCCTCCCTGCGCATGCACCACGAGGGTATTACCGACGCCGATTCATCTTTCGCCGCTTCGCTGTCCTTCAACCTGGCCCTCAACGAGCTGTGCGAACAGCTCGGGCAGGATGTGGCGCTGCTGCTGGACGAGTTCGACGAGGTCTATACCGCTCTCGACGACCGGGCCCTGCTCAACCTGCGGGCGCTCTACGACCGCTTCAGTGACCGCCTGAAACTCGTGACGGCGACGACCCGCGCCCTGCGGGAGCTGCGCGGGCGCGACGTCGAAGACGAATTCGCCGAGCTCTTCGTGCAGTCGACTTATCCCATGCCGCCGCTGACGGAGGCCGAGGCCCAGGCGGAGCTTAGCCGTCTCCTGCCCGAGAACGCCTCCCCTCCGCTCCGTCGGGCCTGTCTGGACCTGGCCGGCGGTCATCCGGGGCTGCTCGTCGCTACGGCGCAGTCGGCCGGGGCGATGGACGTCGACGAACTGCGGAACAAAGCCGCTCTCTTTCCTCAAGTGCGCGTCGAGTGTCTGAAGATCTGGGGACAGCTCTCCGGCGAGGAGCAGGAAGCGTTGACCGCGCTGGCGACCGACGGCGCCGGAGGCCTGGCGCCCGGCGCGCTGGCCAAGCTCGAAGCCATCGGCGTGGCGAGCGACGGCCGCGTCTTATCACCGCTGTTGACCGAGTTCGCCGCCCGCCGCTGGCGCAGCTCACGGACGGATCGCCCGGGCGTGCAGCTCGACGCGGACTCGGGCGACGTCTGGGTCGACGGCGTGCGCGTACCGCTGCTGACCGATCTCGAATTCCGACTGTTGCGCCTGCTCGACGAACGACGCGACAAGCTCACCGACAAATACGCCATCGTCACGACGGTCTGGGGGGAGAAGTACCTGGGCGAAGTGGACGATGCTCGCATCGAGAAGTTGGTCAGCCGCCTGCGAGCGAAGGTTGAAGCCGATCCGGCCGAACCGCGCTATCTTCTCACGCAGCGCGGGCGAGGCTACAAGTTGGGGACGCTGCCGCGGCCCGAGGCAGACTGACAGTTCGCCTTGTCCCGCGGCCGGTTTGCCATCAGGGGGTCCTGCCCGCATGCTGAAGATGAGACCTGGGCCGACTTTATCGTCTGCCTCTAAGGGCGGATTCGAGAAAACCCTGACGGTGAGCCTGATCGTGACGGTTGGGATCGCCGCCGCGCTGACGGTCCTCTACGCCACTGTCTGGGGACCTTGGGCGGGAAGCGACTCGGTCGAGTACCTTGAGGCGGCCCGCAACCTGGCGGGGGGCCAGGGACTGGTCACCATCCGGGCGTCCGGCAACGTCGTCGCGCTCTATGCGCGGCCGCCTCTGTACTCCGTTGTCCTGGCGGCGATGATCCGGCTGGGGGTCGATCCCATCGACGGGATCCGCTGGCTGAACGTGGCGCTGATCGTCGCCCTCATCGGTTTGGTGGGGGCTTCGTTCTTCCACGCTACCGCCCGCCTCATGGCGCCCGTCCTGGCGTGCCTCTTCCTGCTCACCGATGTCTCCGTCCTGGACAGCTTCACCGGCCTGATGACCGAGCCGCTCTTCATCGTGATCGTCATGGGCCAGCTGGTGAGCCTGACCGCCTACCTCGAGAACCGTAAGGCGTGGACCCTCTGGCTCTCGGTCGTGCTCGCCGGATTGGCGCTGCTCACGCGTTACGCCGGGGCGGCGTGTATTCTCGTCCTGGCCGTCGCCGTCGTGGGGTGGGGAGAGGGCACCCTGGGGAAACGTCTACGGCTGGCGGTGGCCGCGTCACTGGTCGCGGCTCTTCCATTCCTCATCTGGACGGGTTCTTTACTGGCGCAAGGGGACACTCCGGGCGTGTATCGGCTCGATCTGGCGACACTGCGGCAGGCCTTTGGCAGCGCGCGAGTCTCAATCCTAAACACCGCGTGGGGTTGGTTTCCCTGGCTACAGCCGGCAATGGCAGTCGCCTACCGCATCCGACTCGCATTGACGGCCGTCTTTCTGGCGGCGGGGGCGGGCGCCCTCCTGTGGTTCGCGCGCAAGCGCGGCGACCTCGCAGGCCGAGGGGCGCCAGGCACTCTTCTCCTTGGGGCTGTTTTCGCGGCGTTCTCCCTGGTGCATGCCGGCGTGGTCTCGCTGGCTTACGTCCTCGTCGAGTTCCCTCGTCCCGCCCTGAATGAGCGTGTGCTGCTCCCTTCGCACGTCACATTCGTTCTCGGCCTGGTCCTCCTCGGCTGGTACCTTCTCTCTCCTTTGGCAAGCCAGCGGCCTGCTTCGATCCTCATCCTGATGCTGATCGTCCCGCTGGTGCTCCCTTCGATCCGCCCGGCCCGGGCCCTTCTGGCCGCGCTCCACGCCGACGGGCATGGATACACCGGCCGGGTTTGGGACGACCTGCCGATTCTGACCAGGCTCGACGAACTCCCGCGGTCAGCGCCCCTCATCAGCAACGATATCGACGCCGTGACCTTCTTTGCGCGGCGCCCGGCCTTCCGCCTGCCGGACCTCGAGGAGAGGATCGCCGAAACGCAGTGGCGCCCCTTTGGGGAAACACGCAGCCGGCTGGCCGAACGGGAGTTCGCCGAAAAGGACGGGTATCTTGTGCTTTTCCACTCCATACTCGGCCAATTGGCTGACGTTTATGGGAATCAGGCTGAGGCGCGGCTGCACTCGCTCGTGGACGGCCTGCACATCGTCTATGAAGGATACGACGGGGCCATCTACACCCAATAGGCGCCGCGGCGCCGGCGGTTTCGCTTCTCAGCCGCGTACGTCCGCCAGGCCCCGCCCGAAGGCCAGCAGGGCCTCCACCCTTTCCGGCTCGCGCGCCTCGGCGTAGACGCGCAGCACCGGCTCGGTCCCCGACGGGCGGATCAACAGCCAGGACTCATCCGCCAGTGTGTACTTCACCCCGTCCAGCGTGTTGACCTGGGTAACGCTCACGCCCCCGATGGCTGCCGGCGCGGCGTGCGTCAACCGCTCGACCATGCGGGTCTTCGACACCGGCGCCGCCAGACGCAGGTCGACGCGCGTGTAGTGCGACGGCCCGGCCTCCCGCAGCAGGTCCTCCACCAGGTCCTCCAGCGGGGCTTCCATCGCCGCCACCATTTCGACCAGCAGCAGCGCCATCAGCACGCCGTCGCCCTCGGGCAGATGGCCCTGGATCGAGATACCGCCCGACTCTTCGCCTCCCAGCAGGACATCGCCGCCCAGCATGTGTTCGGCGATGTGGTTGAACCCGACCGGGGTCTCGACGACTTCCAGCCCGTAGCGCGCCGCCAGACGATCCAACATTTGCGTCGTCGAGACGGTCTTGATGACCTTGCCGCGCCAGCCGCGCCGTTCGACCAGGTAGCGCAGCGTCAAGGCCAGGATGCGATGCGGATCGACGAATTGGCCGCGGCCGTCCATGGCGCCGATCCGGTCGGCGTCGCCGTCGGTGGCCAGCCCCATCCGCCCGTGTCCGGCGGCGATGGCGCTGGCCAGCGGGCCGAGGTAACGGGCGATCGGCTCCGGATGGATTCCGCCGAAGCCGGGATTCATCTCACCGCGGATTTCGGTCACCTGGCAGCCGGTTCCCAGCAGCAGGTTCTTGACCATCCCCCGACCCGAGCCGTACATCGAATCAACCACAACCGTCTGCGGGCGTGCGGCGATGCGATCGAAGTCGATCAGAGTGCGCAAATGGGCCTCGTATTCCGGGACGGGGCTGAAGCGCTGGATCAGGCCCTGGGCCCGCGCCGCTTCGTAGTCCATCACGTTCGGGCCGCGGGCGCGGCTCTCATTGTCCGTCAGGTAGACCTCCACCCGGCGGCACTGCTCGGGGGAGGCCGATCCGCCATAGCCGGCCTTGAGCTTGACGCCGCTGTAGCGCGGGGCATTGTGGGAGGCGGTGATCATCAGGCCGGCGATAGCGCCCAGGCCCCGAACGGCGAACGACAGCACCGGCGTGGGGATGTCGGCCGTCGTCAGCGAGACCCGATAACCATTGGCCGCCAGGACCCGCGCCGCCTCGACGGCGTAGCGGTCGGAGAGAAAGCGCGTGTCGAAGCCGACCACCATCCGCTGCGGACTGGAGGGGACCTGGCCGTGGCCGTCGAGCCATTCCTCCGAGGCCACCGCGTCGGCGATCGCCTGCGTCACCTGGCGCAGGCTCGAGAAGGTGAAGGTGTCGGAAATGACGCCGCGCCAGCCGTCGGTGCCGAAATGAATGGCCATGAGCTCCTCTAGGCTTCCCCTCTGCGGAATGCGGAGACCTCGGCCTCACCCCCTGCCCCCTCTCCGCGGACGACGGTCGTTGCCACAGGGAGGCATGGCGGAGAGGGGGAAGAAGGTCTGGAGAGTGGGGGGAGCAAAGCTCCCCCCACTCTCCAGAAAACCTCACCCCTCCCCCTGACTCGCGACCCGCGGCACGAAGATGCGCGTATACAGGGGGAGGGGAAGGGGTGGGGGTTAGCGCCAGACATCTCTGCCTTCAGCCTCACGGCCCGGCGACCTCGGTCGAGGCTTGCAGCGCGGCCGTCTGCGGGGTCATGGCACCGCTCAACACCGCATCGACGGCCTTGCGCAATGCCGGCCCGACGAGCTCCGTGATCTGGCGCGACGGCACCGGGCGGGCGACGCTCACCAGCTGCTGCACGAGCGTTGTTGAAGGGCCAGCCGGCCACGCTTCCAGGGCGACGGCGTTGGGAGGCAGGCTGCCGAGGGCGTAGGTCCATGGTCCGAGGAAGCCCGGGTCGCTGAGCCACTCGACCAGGTCGACGGCGATCGTCTGGATGTCGTCTTCGTTCGTGACGAGGCTCCACGACCAGGTGCGCGCTAGAGCAATGCCCCCGCCATCGCGTGTGGGCAGAGCTCCGGCGGCCGATCCGGCCCGCGGGTCGGCCATCCAAGTGTCGAGCGGGGCGACGGCGCTGGCCGCGCGCCGCTCCTCAAAGAGGTCCGCCGTCTGGCTCGGCGACTCATATTGGCGTGAGGTGAGCGGCAAGACGCCGGCGCTGTAGGCCGACCCGTAGAAGGTGAGGACATCTTCCAGCGCCGCCGGGTCGATCGCCGGATGGCCTGCGGCCTGGGTCAACAGCCCGCCCGCCGAGAGATACTCGGCCAGCGTGAAGGCCGCTTGCGGATCGGCTGCCGGGAACAGGAACGGCGCCGGCCCGCCGACCATCGCCGCCCAGTCGCCCGGCGTGCGGCCGTAGGCGCCGGTGTCGTACACCAGGACCTCCGCCTGTCCGGCCGATGGCACGCCGTAGCGGGTGTCGCCGACGGTCGCCGAGTCGAGAGCGAAACCGTACCAGGCCCCTGGCTCGGGCGGAGGCAAAGGGCCGGGATACGGGATGATTCGTTCTTCCAGCGCCGCCGCCGAAATTTCGCCAGGCGCGAGGGCGATCAGATCGGGCAGTGAAGCCGGGGCGACGACGCTGGCGGCCCTCAAGGTCTCCAGCAAGCCCGACGGGCCGCTGGTTTCCTTCGTGCGAACGGCCAGCCTCACACCCGGATGGATCGTCTCGAAGGCCTCCAGGCGGACGGCCAGCAGCGCGCCGGCGGCGGTGTTGGCGTCGGGCGCCAGAAAAGGAGGGACCCACAGCGTCACGATCGTCGGAGCCGGCGTGACGGTCGGCGGAGTGAGCGTGGACGGCACGATCGGAGGCGCGGTGGCGGCCGACGTCGGTGGTGCGATCGCCGCGTTCGGGGTGCAGGCCGTCAGCGAGAACGCAAGCGCGCCGGCCAGGCGCGCCCATCGCTTGAGAGGCATGGCGCGCATTATATCGCGCGCTCGGCGCGCTGAGCCTGCCCTGAGCGAAGCCGAAGGGTCGAAGCGCGCCGCTCCTCGCGCGAATGGGTCGGCATCCTTCGACTACGCTCAGGATGCCTGCCATGGCCTGAGATCGGCGGGGCGCCTCGCTATGCTAGAATGACGCGCGATGGTTGTCGCCTCCCCGCTGGGACCGATCCTCGAAGGCATTCCGCTGAAGCCGGGCTGCTATCTGATGAAGGACGCCGACGGCCGCGTGATCTACGTCGGCAAGGCGGTCCAGTTGCGCGCCCGGGTGCGGTCCTACTTCCACGCCTCGGCCGGCCACAGCCGCAAGACCGAAGAAATGGTGACTCACGTCGCCGACATCGAGTGGATCGTCGTCGGGTCGGAGCTCGAGGCGCTGATCCTCGAGATGAACCTGATCAAGCGCTACCGACCGAAATACAACGTCCGCCTCAAAGACGACAAGCGCTATCCGTACATCAAGATCCACTGGTCCGATCCGTTCCCCAAAGTGACGGTGACGCGCCGCATGGAAGACGACGGCGGCCGCTATTTCGGCCCCTACACCAGCGCCTGGGCGGTGCACCAGACGCTGGACGTCTTGCGCAAGATCTTCCCGTACCTGACCTGCGATCGGGTCATCACCGGGCAGGATCCGCGGGCCTGCCTCTACCACGATATCCGCCTGTGCCTGGCGCCGTGCATCGGCGCCGTCGACCAGAACGGCTATCGGGCGATGATCGCCGATCTGTGCGCCTTCCTGGAAGGCAAGACGGATGAGGTCGTCGCCCACCTGAAGGGCGAGATGGCCCAGGCCTCCACGGCGCTGGCCTTCGAGCGCGCGGCGGGGCTGCGCGACCAGCTGTGGGCCATCGACAGAGTCGTCGAAGGCCAGAAGGTCGTTTCGCAGGAGCGTATCGACTCGGACGTCATCGCCTTCGCCCGCGATCAGGAGGACGCCTGCGTCCAGGTCTTCTTGATCCGCGGCGGCAAGCTGATCGGGCGCGAGTACTTCGTCCTGGAAGGAGCCCAGCAAGCCGACGATCGCGAGGTGGTGGAATCGTTCCTCAAGCAGTTTTACACCGAAGCCGCCTCGATCCCGGATCGCCTGGTCCTGCCGAACGAGATCGAGGAAGCGCGTATCATCGAAGCCTGGCTGCGGGGCCGCCGCGCCGGACAGCCGGTGGAGATCATCGTGCCGACCAGCGGACCCCAGCGCGAGCTGGTCGAGATGGCGGCCGAGAACGCCGCCGAGACGCTGGCCGGACTGCGCGCCCAATGGGCGGCCGACCGCAGCAAGCACGTCCAGGCGCTGGCCGAACTACAGGCGGCGCTCGCCCTGGCGGTCCCCCCGAACCGGATCGAGTGCTACGACATCTCCAATCTCCAGGGGACGGCCGCCGCCGGTTCGATGGTCGTCTTTGAGCAAGGCGCGCCGGCGCGCCGCCTGTACCGTCGCTTCAACATCAAGACCGTTCAGGGGCAGGACGACTTCGCCAGCATGGAAGAAGTCCTGCGCCGTCGATTCCGCCGCTGGAACCTCGCCCGCGAAGAGATGGGTAAACCCGGCGGGAAGTTGGACCCGGGATTTGGCCGTCTGCCGGAATTGCTCATTGTCGACGGCGGGAAAGGGCAGCTCGGACGAGCGCTGCAGGTCGTGGCCGAGGCCGAACTGGCGGGCGCCTTCGCCGTCGTCGGTCTGGCCAAGAGCCATGAGGAGATCTACCGCCCGGGAGAGAGCCTCCCGGTGATTCTGCCGCGCGGCTCGGCCGCCCTGCACCTCGTCCAACGCATCCGCGACGAGGCGCACCGGGTGGCGCTCAGCCAACATCAAACGGTGCGCCAACGAACCGGCCTGGCGTCGCAATTGGACGCCATCCCCGGCGTCGGCCCGGCGCGCCGGCGCGCCCTCTTGCGCGCCTTCGGCGATGTCGAGAGAATCCGTCGGGCCCCGGTGGAGGAATTGATGGGGGTGCCGGGGATTTCCCGCCAGCTCGCCCAACGCGTCAAGTCCGTCCTGTAGGAGCCTCGATGCCTCTGGCCTGGATTGTCGACGACGATGAGGAGATGAGCCACGCCGTGCAGCTCATGCTGCGCATGCTCGACTATGGGGTCGAGACGTACAAGGATGCCCGGGTGGCGGCCGGCAAGTTGGCGGCGGGGATCGGGCCCGACCTGATCATCCTCGATATCAACATGCCCGAAGTCACCGGGATCGATATGCTCGAGTACATTCGGCGGCCGGGAGGCCACCCAGCCCTGCCGGTGGTGATGCTCTCATCGGAAACGACGGACGTCCAGGTCGACGAAGCACTGGCCAAGGGCGCCGACGCCTTCGTCTTCAAGCCGGTGACGCTCGACGAGCTCGAAGGCGCCATCAAGAAGGCACGCGCGGCGCACTAGATCAAGTGGTCAGTGGTGAGTGGTCAGAGGAACACCTCAAATGTCATTCCGAGCGAAGTGACACTTGCACCTGCGCTGGCAGCGCAGCTGCCAAGTGCAGGTGGGAATCTCTGAGGCGCAGTATGGGTACGGGCAGACCGGAGTGAAATCTCCGCATGAACGCTCCGGTGATTCCTCGCCCTGCTCCCGCTGCGCTTCGCTTCGGGGACCATGGTTCGCAGGGCTCGGAATGACATCGAGGTGGCACCCATCACTGGCCACTGACCACTGGCCACTGACCTTCACTCGTCCGGCTGGATCAGCAGACCGCGGCGCGCCGCCGCCGTGAGCAAGGCCTCCCGGTCGCGGGCGCGGATCCGCGCCGCCGTGGGGCCGAGGACCTCCTCCAGAAAACGCCCGGTCGCCGGATCGGACCGCAGCCGACGCAGAGTCTCGGCGTCCTTCACGCGCAGAACGAGCGTCGACTCGAGGACGGCCTCGGTCCCACTCTGGGACCAGCGCTCGATCGCCCGTCGCAGAGGTTCCGGCAGCCGGCGGCCGGACGCCGCCTCAAGCACGCTGGCCACTCGTCGAGCATCGAGCCCCTGACTGGCGGCCGCCGCCAACGCCTTCGGGGTCAGCCGGTAGTGGAAGTCTTCCTTTTCGCGCCCGCGCCACTCGGCGAAGCGTGCCACCTGGTAGCGGTGCGCCAGCGAAGCCGACCGCGGTACGACCAGGCGCCCGTCGGGGAACACCCGGACTGGTTGCGCTTGGACCTCCGTGCCCGGCAGTGCCTTGGCCGTCAGAGCGGAGGCGGGGTCGAAGCGGAGCCGGAATCTCGTCGGGTGGACTGACCCATTCTCGAATCCGTGATCGGCCGCACCCAGCCAATGCAGCGGTCCGAGGATGACCTGGCGCAGCAGCGCCCCTTCGACCGTTTCCCAATCGGCCAGGCCTCGCAGGAGCCGGCCACTCGCTGCGTCCTGGAGGAGCCACGAATCGAAGTCACCTCCCGGCCGCAAGAAGGCCGGGTGAAGTCGTCGGACTTCCCCGATCGCCGATTCCAAGTCATACCACTGCCCGACTCCCCAGGAAGCCACCCTCGCTAAAACTGCCGCCCGGCTGACGGCCGGATCGTTCGGCCACTTGCCCTTGGGCGCCGCCAGTCCGGGCGTGTTCGCCAAATCGTTGTAGCGCCTCGTGGCCCTCCATTCCTCCAGCAGCCGGGCCTCGACTTCGGCGCGCCCCGCCGCCAGAAGCTCCCGAACGCCGGCCGGGTCGGGGCGCAGCGGGCCCGGGACCAACACGCCGAGCCCGCGCAGCAGTGCCAGCAGAAGTGGAAGCGATGCGGGATGAATGAGGTGCCGCTGAAGGGCGGCGGATAGCGCGTGGGCGAGGGCCTCGGACCGCGCCGGACGCCGACGCAGAGCGGCGAGCAATGTCACGGCGTCGTCGGCGGCGCCGCCAGCCGGCCTCAGGACGGCCGGCGGTTGACTTGGGGAAAGATCATGAGGCGGCTCTGGCGTAAGGGGCCGAAGGGCGTCCTGCAGCTCATCGGGGATGTAAGCGAACTCTTCCGGCCCGGAGGGGGTCTCGAAGAAACCCAGGCCGATGAAACCGCGATACCACAGACCGTCGAGGGCCGCCTCGGGATCGCGCCAGGGCTGCTCGCGGTCCCGTCGGCCCGGGCCAATCGGCCGGATCGGACCGAAGCGAAGCGCCAGTTCGCCGATCCTCTCCCGCCCATGGTTGGCCAGCAGGAGGTCCAGCGCTTCGCGCACGCGGGCAGGGAGCGATTGGGTGATCTCGAGCGCCAGGCCGGGTTCGAGCATGCAGCGGGCCAGCTCCGGCGCTGCCTCGGGAGCTCGACCGAGGGGAAAGTCGAGCCCCCACAGCTCGGCCAGAATGCGAAGGTGCCCGAGATCGAGGTCCTGCAGAGCCCGCCCGAGGGACGGCATGCGGATGTTCGCCCTAGAGGATAACCTGCAGGGCGCCCGGCAGGATCTCCACCGTCAGTTGGGAGACGCTCGAGGTGAAGCCGGCGAAGATCTCCCCGTCGGTGTGGATCGTTACCGGATGGTCAGCGGTCATCTCCAACCGGTGGCAGCGACCGAGACGAACCTGGCGGAAGCGGCCATGGGTGCCGTTCATGACCTCCGGGATCAGGCGGAACATCATCGCCCGCGAGACCTTGCCGATGATGGCGAAGTCGAAAATACCGTCGTTCGGCAAGGCGGCCGGAGCGACGCGGAAGCCGCCGCCCTCGCGCGGCCCGTTGCAGACGGTCAGCATGAGCACCGCTTCGTCGATCGACTCCTGGTCGGTCTGAATGCGCATGCGCGGCGCGGTGTGGTTACGGACAATCGTCTGAATGACCGCCCACAGGTACATGGCGAAGCCCTGCAGGCGTGTGATCTGGTAGGAGTAGATCGTGACCGTGGCGTCGAAACCGACGCCCAGCGTGTTGTCCCAGAATTCCGTCCGCCCCGATCCATCGGTGAGGCGGCCGATATCGATCGGGTGCGGCGTGCCGATCAGGATCCGCTGCATCGCCTGTTCGTGATCGCCGGGAATGCCGACGTTGTGGCAGAAATCGTTGCCGGATCCGATCGGGACGGCTGCCAGCAGCGGGCGACGTTCGGCGGGCACGCTCATCAGCCCATTGACGATCTCGTGCACCGTCCCGTCGCCCCCCAACGCCGCCACGACGTCGTACCCGTCGAGGGCGGCCTGGCGGGCGATCTCGGTGGCATGGCCCGGGTATTCGGTGGAGGCCCACTCGAACTCCCCTTTCCCGGCGATGATCGCCTTGAGCGACGAAGCGATGTCCCAGGCCCGGCCTCGGTCCGCGTGCGGGTTGAAGATGAGCTTGATCCGCTTCATGGGTCGGCCTCCCGTGAGTTGGCCCCTCCCCGGAAGCCCGAGGAGGCGGTTCGGAATGGTTCCGGCGGGAGGCGCAGGCTTGGAGGCCGGCCGTTGCGCACCCAGCCGTCCTTCGGCTGCCACCGGTCGGAGCCGGACACTGGCCCTTGTAGGTCGAACTTGAAGACGTGAGGGGGTGATTATAGTCGACCAGTGCCGCACGATCTCGGGTTGGCGACCTCGCCCGACACGCGATCCTGGCGGAAGCAGCCCCTCCGTGGCTCCCGTTCGCCTCCCGCGACCGTTTCGTGCACCGGCTGTAGTACCTTTTTTAAGCGTGACGCTGGTTGACTCCTCCCTGGGTGTCCGTTAGAGTAATGGCAATAGAGCCTCAGGCCACCACAGGACTGCTCGCTCCGCCAACCGTGGCTGCCTCCGGCCACCAAAACCCCGGGTCGTTCCCCACGACGGCCACAGGGGCGCAAGACTTGGTCGCCGGCCGGAGGGTCGCCCTTCCGTACGGTGCGTTGCGCGGAGCCTTCCGGCAAGAGCGGCAGTGCCGGCCGTCAGGTGGATGGCAGGGGGCTCTCCTCTTTTTTCTCTCCATCAAGCTCAAACCGAATCTCATCAGAGAGTTTGTCATTCCCGCGTAAGCGGGAATCCAGGGAGGCGCTGACTGGACCCCCGCCTTCCCCTCCGGGATGCGAAGCGCTATCCGCGGGGGTGACAAACGGAAAGTGTCGCCCCTCCCTCACGTTAGAATGACCTGGCGGTTCAGACGATGGGACCTCGACCCTCAGAGGGCCGCCACAGCGCATGCCAACCTCGGTTCGAACCTCCCGCTTCACGATAACGCGCCGGCCGGCGTTGGCAACCGGGCTCGTGCTTCTGGCGGCGCTCACCCTGGGGGCCCAGCGGATCGAAGCCGCGCCCATCCGCCAATCTGCATCCCAACTGATCGAGGCCGTGAACCAGTTCCGGGCAGCCAACGGGATGGGGCCGCTCAACGTCGACCCCATTCTCATGCTCGTGGCCCAAACGCAAACGGACTACAACCTGTCGACCGGACAGCTGTCGCATTACGGGCCGGACGGCTCGCGGCCGCGCGATCAAGCGATCGCCGCCGGCTACGGCGGCGGCGCCACCGTCTTCATTTCCGAGAACATCGCCATAGGCACCGGGTTGTCGACGGCGGGGGCCGTCGAAATGTGGACGGGGGACGAGCCTCACTTGAACACAATGCTGGGACAGTACTACCGCGACGTCGGCGCCGGGGTCGGTGAAACCGACGGCGATACCTACTTCACCCTGGTGACCGGCTACGTCGCCGGAGGGCTGAGCGCCAAGTCGACGGTGCCGGCCGCCGGCAGCGGGGCGCTTACCGGCGGCGGTCCCCAGCCGGTCATCACCGTCACGCCCCAGCCCGACGGCGCCGTTGTCCATGTTGTGCAGGAAGGCCAGACCCTGTGGACCATCGCCGCGGTCTACGGCCTCGACCTGGCGCAGCTCCTAAGCCTCAACGGGATGACCGAGGATTCATTCGTCCACCCGGGCGACCTGGTCGTCATCAGGGCGAGTTCGACAGCGACGCCCACCACGCCTCCCTCGGCGACCCCATCGCCTTCGCCCGGCCCGGCCACCGTCAATCCGCCGACGCCGACGGCGGCGCCGCTCGGGTCAAGCCTGCTGGCGCAGGTAGCGACGGTCCGCCCGCGCGACCTGCTGGCGGGAGGGTGCGTCGCCGCCTGGGTGATCATCGTGATCGCCGGGCTCGTCGTTGCGGTCCGGAGGCCTTGAGCCCAGGTGCGGTAGCAAAGGCCCGCGCCCTGGGGATTCCTCGGGCCTTCTGTCTTCCCCCCTTGGCTTGTCATTGATAGCCGGCCCTCGGAATGACATGATCGAGGTAAGCCTCTTGCTGCCCACTGACCACTGCCCGCTGACCACTGGCCACTGGCCACTAGTCAATCCCCTCGTAGCAAACCCTCCACATCCTGGCGGGCCTGGCTCGACGTCCGGAAGTGCACGGACGGCATCCCAAGGGCAAGGGCGGCGCTTACGTTCTCGGGGAAATCGTCGACGAATGCCGCTTGAGCCGGTTCGACCTGCGCCCGCTCGAGGGCCAGGTGGAAGATCTGTGCATCCGGCTTGACTAGGCCCACCTCGGCCGATAGAACCAGCGGGTCGAAGGCATCGGCGATGCCCCAGGTCGTTTCTAACAGTCGCCGAACTTCGGGCCACGCGTTCGAGATCAGGCCGACGCGCGCCCGAGGCCGCAGCCCGCGGACGAACGACATCAGTTCTTCGTCGATCCGGTCCGTGGCGAAGAATTCGGCTCGCAGGCGATCGCGATCGACCGGGTTCAATCCCAGCCGGCTGCCGACCGACACCCACACGTCCTCGGCAGAGGCCCGACCCAGCATCGCCTCCACCGAAGTCGGGCCGTCGAAAACAATCCTGGCCAGGTCGCCTTCCGCCAGGCCGAGGCGCACCTCCCAGGCGCGCCGTCCTTCCGGGTTCTGCGTCCGCAGGATGACCCCGCCAAGATCCCAAAAGACCATGGTGACCGGTCGGTTTGTCGTCATGGAGCGGGGGTCCCTGCCCCGGGAGGTCAGCCGGCGATCGGCAGCGGCCGCCGATAGACCGTCCACTGCTGGATCACAGTGTAGCCGAGCTGCTCGTAGAGGCGCAGCGCCCCCGTCCGATTCTCGGCATCGACACCGAGGGCGGCCTCGTCCATGCCGCGCTCCCGCAGCGTCTCCAGGCTGCGGGCGATCAAGGCGCCGGCCAGGCCGCGGCGCCGCCACGGCCGCCGGACGGCGATGTCTTCGGTGTAGCCGCGGCGACGATCGTAGACGCGGTTTTCCTCTTCGTTGATGAAGTTGAGGACCATCCCCGCCACCTGGCCGCCGTCCCATGCGATCCGCCACAGCGACGGATCGTAGTGGGGGAATCGGAGGAAGCGCTGGTAGGCCTCCTCCGGCCACGGGGCATATCCCCAATGGTCCTGGAACGCTTCGCGCTCGGCTTCCCAGATGGGACGCCAGTCTTCAGACCGGACAGAGCGGATCTCGATGCCCTCCGGCAGCGGCCGTTCCGGGATGGGAAGCGCCAGATCGCGGCGCATCTTGAACGCATACCGGACGGCGGCGTACCCAAAGCGCCGGGCGAGCGCCTCGGCGCCCGTTTCCGTGCCCAGGGCGAACGTCTGTAGCAGACGGGTCGAAGACGGGTCTGGGGACACGGTCCGCTCCGCCGCGCGGCGCCACGCCTGCTGCAGCAGCGCCGACCCGAGGCCGAACCGCCGCCACGAGGGATGCACGTAGCCACGATGGGAGTGGATCTCATCCCCTACGGGACGCTCAGCGCTGTCCCCTACGGGACGCTCAGCGCTGTCCCCTA
>CAZMVJ010000017.1:0-23705 GCA_964569445.1 uncultured Anaerolineaceae bacterium
CCGGTCCCTGGCGAAGTGACCGGCGAGGAGCAGGTGGCCGTCGTTACGGAGTAGACGCGGGCTCAGGATGGATGGGATTCTGGTGACCTCACCCCCTGGCCCCTCCCCGCAGAACCGTGAGAGCCCCTATGGGGAGGAAGGCGGGGAGGGGGAGGTCTTTTGAGGAGGGACGGGGGCCGCAGGCCCCCGTCCCTCCTCAAGGAAAACCTCCCTCCCCCTGCAAAGCGCGTTCTCATCCTTCGCAATCCCATGCAGGGGGCCCCTCCGCTTCGCTGCGGGGTGCTGCGCGAAGGGGAAGGGTGGGGGGTCCGACGGCACAACAGGGGGAGGATTGACGGCGCGGGCGCAGGCGAGTACAATTCCGCTTCGCTCGCCCCGCTGAGGACCGCGGGGCGGGTCGATGTAGACCCCCTTCCCCTGCTTCCGGTGCGAACGGGGCGCGGGAGCGCAGGCGAAGCGAAGAGGGAGGAAACAAGGGATGCGTTACGCCATCGTCACCTCGGGCGGCAAGCAGTACGTCGCTCGGGAAGGGCAGAGTCTCGAAGTCGATCGGCTGGATTCGGCGACCGGCCAGAGCATCGAGTTCTCCGAAGTTCTGCTGGCGGCGGATGGGGGGCAGGTGATGGTCGGCGCGCCGTCCGTGACCGGCGCCCGCGTCCAGGGAACGGTCCAGGGCCAGATACGCGGCGAGAAGATCATCGTCTTCCGCTACCAGCCGAAGAAACGGCGTCGGCGCAAGCTGGGGCACCGCCAGACCTACACCCGGGTGCTGATCGACCGCATTGACGTCCCCGGCCTCGATCGGGGGCAGGACGCCGAACCGGCCGCAAAGCCCGTTGCCAAGAAGGCGGCCGGCGCGCCGCGCAAATCGAAACCGGCCTCGGCCAAGCCCGCCTCCGCCAAGCCGGCGGGGCGCAAGCCGGCGGCGCGCAAGCCGGCGGCGCGCAAGCCGGCGCCGAGCAAGCCCAGCAAGAAGAAAGGCTGATCGGAAATGGCCCACAAGAAGGGCGGCGGCTCGAGCCGCAACGGACGGGATAGCCACTCGCAGCGCCTGGGAGTCAAGCGTTACGGCGGCGAGCAGGTGCGCTCGGGGACGATCCTGGTGCGCCAGCGCGGCACGCGCATCCATCCCGGGCGCAACGTCGGACGCGGCAGCGATGACACGCTGTTCGCCACGATCGACGGCGTGGTCACCTATGATTTCGGACGCGGCGGTCGTCGCCGCGTCAGCGTTCTGCTGAAGCCGTAAGGCGCCGCGGCCGGCGCGCCGACTGACTCCGGTCCCCGGGATAGCGCCCCGCATCCCGGAGGGGATCAGCGGTCTGCGGCCAGCGGCTTACCTGTCGGGGAGGTTGGTTCGATGCGAGTCGGGATCCATCCCAAGTACTTTGCCAATGCCACCGTCATTTGTGCTTGCGGCAATACCTGGCACACCGGATCGACGGTCGAAATGATCCATACCGACGTATGCTCGAACTGCCATCCGTTTTACACCGGCGAACAGCGCATCGTCGATACGGAAGGGCAGGTCGATCGCTTCTATAAGAAACTCCAGGCGCGCCAGGAGTACCTGGCGGACCAGGAAGCGCGGGAGACCTCCCGGACGTCACCTGAGTTGGCCATCGCCGAGCTGGAGTTGGGCAAGCGGGCCGAGGAAGCGCTCGCCCGCGCCGGCATCACCCAGGTCGGCCAGGCGCTCGAGCGACTGGAGGTCGGGGACAGCGCGCTGCTGACGGTCGAGGGTTTCGGTCAGAAGAGTCTGGTCGACCTCAAGCGTCGCCTGCGGCAGCGGGGGTTCGAGCTTCCCGGGCCGGCTGAGCCGGCCGCCGAAGCCGCCGAGGCCGCCGGCTGAGGCGTCCTTCAACCTTGGTGTACACTGGGGCAGGTGCAGCGGCACCTGCCCCGTTTCATTTCGAATCCCACATGAGGAGCCGGCATGGGTCATTCCGCACCCGGTGTCGAAGTCATCACCGGCTCGATGTTCAGCGGCAAGACCGATGAACTGATCCGCCGCCTGCGGCGGGCGCGCATCGCCCGCCAGGACGTGCAGGTGTTCAAACCGAGCCTCGATATCCGCTACGCCGCCGGCAAGGTCACGTCGCATGCCGGGACCGAGTTCGAGGCTACACCGGTCGAGCGGGCGGCGATGATCGGCGCTCTGGTCGGGCCGACGGTGACGGTGGTGGCCGTCGACGAGGCGCAGTTCTTCGACAACGATCTGATCACCGTCGTTCAGGATATGGCCCACGGCGGCCGGCGGGTGCTCGTCGCCGGTCTCGACACCGATTTTCGCGGCGAGCCGTTCGGGCCGATGCCGCATCTGATGGCCCTGGCGGAACAGGTCGACAAGCTGCATGCCATTTGCATGGTCTGCGGCGAACCGGCGGCGCGCACGCAGCGTCTGATCAACGGCCGTCCGGCGCGCCACGACGACCCGGTCGTCGTCGTCGGCGCCAGCGAGTTGTACGAAGCGCGCTGCCGCCGCCACCACGAAGTCCCCAAGGATTGAGCCATGCAGGATTACCGTGATTTCCTGGCCGAGATCCTCATCAGCGAGGATCAGTTGCGCCGCCGCGTGGCCGAGCTCGGTGAGGAGATCAGCCGCGACTACCAAGGCCTCGACCCCCACCTGATCTGCATCCTGCGCGGGGGAGTGATGTTTCTGGTCGACCTGATGCGGGCGCTGTCGGTTCCGCACACTGTCGACTTCATGGCGGTCGCCTCCTACGGCGCCGGGGCCCGCGACTCGAGCGGGCAGGTTCGCATCACCCTCGATCTGACGACGGGCATCGAAGGGCGGCACGTCCTGCTGGTCGAAGACATCATCGACAGCGGCCGGACGATCGCCTCCGTCCTCGAGTTCCTGACGACGCGCCGCCCGAAGTCGCTGAAAGTCTGTGCTCTGCTGGACAAGGCCGAGCGCCGCGAAGCCGTCGTGCCAATCCACTACCGCGGCTTCACGATCCCCGACCGTTTCGTCTTCGGCTACGGGCTCGATCTGGACGAGTTCTACCGCAATCTGCCCTTCGTGGGCGTCGCCCTCCCCGACAAGATCCTGCAACACGGCTGACCGCCGCGGCGATCATGGCGGCTCTCGGCCTCCCTCCCGCCGTGCAACGGTTGCTGCCACTCCTCGGGTCCGACCGGGTGTGGCTCGTCGGCGGGGCAGTGCGCGATCTGCTGCTCGGCCGGTCCACGACCGATTTCGACTTCGCCGTCCAGGGCGACGGCCTGGCGCTGGGGCGCCGCCTGGCCAACGCGCTCGGTGCGGACTACTACGATCTGGATGCCTCGCGCAGCACCGGTCGCCTGCTGCTGACCACCGGACAGGGGCTCAAGACGACCTTCGATTTCGCTTCCTTACGCGGGCGCGACATCCGGCAGGACCTGGCGCTGCGCGATTTCACCGTCAACGCCATGGCGATCGCCCTCGACCCCTCTGGAGTCACAGGCCCCCTGATCGACCCGCTGCAGGGCTTGCAGGACTTGCGCCAAAAGAGGCTGAAGCCGTGTTCGGCCGAATCCGTCGCCGACGATCCCATCCGCGCAGTTCGCGCCGTCCGGTTGGCGGTCGACTTCGGTTTCCGGCTGGACTCCGAAACGACGGCGCAGATTCGCCGCGCCCGATCCACGATGGGTCGGGTCTCTCCGGAACGGGTACGGGACGAGTTCTTCCGTCTGCTCGACGGACACGGGCCGGCGGCCGGGCTGCGGCTGCTGGATCATCTCGGACTCCTCGCCGAAATCCTGCCGGAACTCGAACCCCTGCGCAACTTGGCTCAACCGGCGCCGCACGCCTTCGATGTTTTCGAGCACAGCCTGGCGACGGTCGATCACCTGGCGAGGCTGGCAGCACTTCTCTCCGGGCGGTCCGGGAAAGCCGAAGCAGGAGATCTGACGGAGGCGTCGGCGCTGGTCCGACTCGGTCCGTACCAGGCGCGCCTGGCGTCGTACCTCGAGTTCTCGCCCAGCTTCGGCCGCCCACGCCGCAGTCTCTTGCTGTGGACGGCGTTGCTTCACGACGGCGGCAAAGCGAAAAGCCAAGCCGTGGACGAAGAAGGCCGCCTCCGGTTCTTCGGCCATGAGACGGTCGGGAGCCGGATCGCCGTCGAGGCGGGCCGCCGCCTACGGCTGAGCACGGTGGAGCAGGCCGAGGTCGAAATGACCGTCCTGCACCACATGCGGCCGGAATGGCTGGAGGCGGAAGGCGAACCAACGAGGCGGGCGATCTACCGGTTCTTCCGCGCGGCAGAGACGACCGGTCCCTCGGTGATTCTGTTGTCGCTGGCCGACCTGCAGGCGCGCTATGTTCCGCCGATCCCTCTGCCGGTGTGGGATCGGCGACTCGCGCTAGCCGGCACGCTGCTGCAGGCCTGGTTCGAAGAGCGGACCGCCGTCGTCGCTCCTAAGCCGCTGCTGACCGGCGACGAGATCATGCGGCTGGGCCGTCTCGACCCAGGCCCAGAGGTCGGTCGGGTGGTTGAGGCGCTGCGCGAAGCGCAGGCGGCCGGTGAAGTGGCGACCGCGCAGGAAGCCCGGGAGTTCGTTCTTTCTATGAAGAATCCGTAGGGGCGGGTTTCAAACCCGCCCCTACGGCAGACGGGGTCCGTTCGGTGCCCGGTGGTCCCGGCCGTGGTCTACGGGTAGATTTCGACCAACGCCGGCTGGTAGAAGCAGCGGCAGCCCTGCGCGTGAGAACAGCCGGCTACCGGCAGGCCGGGGACTCGATCCTTAGTGAACTCGCCTTCGGCCGCCCGGCAGGCCGGGCAGGCGTCGTCGGCGACGATCAAGCGTACGCGGCTGACGCGCTCGTTCGCCTGGAGCTGGCGAAGCGCGACGGCCGTCGCCGAATGGACGGCCAAGTCGGCCCCGCATTGGATGCAGGTATCAGCCGTATCCGGGGACTGGACCCGGCAGACTGTACAGTTGCGCAATCCGGCCTCCTCTCGACCGCGGGCCGATTGTAACGTCGCCCCGAGAAGTGTCAACCTAGTGTCCCGTTCCGGAGATAAGTTGACAAAGGCGTTCGAGCTTGGCAAGGATCGAGCTCGGGGGTGGCCGTCCACACGAAAGGCTCCGCCCCTAGGCACCACGGACGCACACAACCAAGCTATTTACGGAACGGGACACTCGATTGGCGCAGACCGCGGGCAAGGCGGGCCGAAGGTGCTTGGTAACGTTCCGGAACTCCCGGGAGTTCGCGAAGCCGGCGAGAATCGGACCGTCGAAGCGGAGAGATCGAGGCGCATCCGGGGCCAACCCCTCGTCGCCATTCTGAGTATCATTGCTGGGCCGGAGCATGAAGAAACCCCGCACCATTCTCCACGTTGACCTGGATGCCTTCTTCTGCTCTGTAGAAGAACTCTACGATGTCGATCTGCGGGGTACCCCGTTCGTCGTCGCCGGCGACCCGAGCGGCCGGGGCGTTGTTGCTTCTGCCTCGTACGCCGCCCGGTCCTTCGGAGTCCGCTCCGCCATGCCCACCAGCCGCGCCTTGCGGCTGTGCCCAGGCCTGCGCGTCGTGCGGCCCCGGCATGCACTCTACGCCCGCACTTCCGAGCGAGTGCTGGCGCTGCTGCGCGACTCGGCGCCGGCGGTCGAACCGATATCGATCGACGAAGCGTTCCTCGACGTGAGCGACGATCCCCGAGCGGGGCAGACGGTGGCGGAAACGCTGCGCCGCGCCATCGCCGACCAGTTCTCCCTGCCGACCTCCTGGGGCGTGGCGACCAACAAGCTGGTGGCGAAGATCGCCACCGAGGTCGGAAAGCCGGGCGGGCTGATCGTCGTCCCGCCCGGGGACGAGGCGCGCTTCCTGTCCCCTCTGCCGGTCCAGGCGCTGTGGGGGATCGGGCCGAAGGCGGGCGAGCGTCTGGAAGGGTTCGACATTCGGACGGTGGGGGACTTGAGGGCTAAGAATCCGGTCTGGATGGAGGCCCAGTTCGGTTCGTTTGGCATCGAACTTGCAGCACGCGCACGTGGTGAAGACGACCGGCCCGTCGAGGAGAGCCGGGAGGCGCGTTCCATGTCGAGCGAGACGACTTTCGCCAAGGATGTCTCCGACGGTGTTGCCCTGCGGCGGACGCTGCAGGAGTTGTCCGATTCGGTCGGTGCACGCCTGCGGGAGGCGGGGCTGGCCGGAACGACCATCCGCCTGAAACTCCGTTGGGCCGATTTCACCACGATCACCCGGCAATCCGCCCTGGACCAACCGACCGACCAGGACGGCGAGATCAACCGGGTCGCCGCCGGTCTGCTGGAACGTGCCTGGAAGGCGGGGCGGCCGGTCCGCCTGATCGGCGTCGCCGTCGCTCAACTCGCTCCCAAGCTGCGCCAACTGGCCCTCTTCGACCGAACCTGGCAGGCCGACGAGAAGTTGTTGGCGGCCATCGACTCCATTCGGGGCCGTTACGGCGCCGAGGCCTTGCGCAAGGGCCGAGCGGGCCGGCGCCGGACGGAGTAGAGGAGAGGGATCATGCCGCTCAAAGGCAAGGGCTACTTCATGTGGCAGGTCCCCAAGTGTGACGGGGGCGACCCGGCGCGAATCGCCGCCCGATCGCAGGCGGCCAAGGTGTCGCACGTGATGATCAAGATCGCCGACGGCGCGAATTGGGCCTACAACTATGACGCCACGCGGAAAATCGAGTACATCCCGCCGGTGGCGGCGGCGTTGCGCAGTGTCGGGATCCAGGTCTGGGGCTGGCATTACGTGCGCGGCGACGATCCGGTCGGGGAGGCCCGCCTGGCCATCCAGCGGATGCGCTCGCTCGGCCTGGACGGCTATATCATCGACGCCGAAAAAGAGTACAAGCAGGCCGGTAAGAAGGTTGCGGCGCAGCGTTTCATGCAGGAGCTGCGTGCCGGCCTGCCGAATACACCCATCGGCCTGAGCTCTTACCGCTACCCGCAGATCCACTACCAGCTGCCCTTCAGCCAGTTCCTCGAGCGCTGCGACTTCGCCATGCCGCAGGTGTATTTCGAATTCGCCCACGACGTGGAGCAGCAACTCGAACGCAGCATTGCCCAGTACCAGGCGCTGCAGCCTGCCCGGCCGATCGTCGTTACCGGCCCGACCTATAACCACAATGCCTGGCGGCCGAGCGGCGACGAGGTCGTTCGTTTCCTGACCCGGGCGCGGCAGATGGGCCTGGCCGCCGCCAATTTCTGGGCCTACGACTTCGCCACACGTTCGACGATGATCGACCTGTGGGATGCCGTCGCCGCATTCGAATGGCCGGGCGACGGCCAGGTGGCCGATATGCCGGAGCGGCTGGTCGGTCGACTGAACCAGAAGGACGCCTCGCTCGTCGCCAGCTTGTACATGGACAACGCCGCGCACGTGACCGGGGAGCGGACCATCGTGGGACGGGAGGCCGTCCGCCAGTGGTATGAGACCGTCTTTCAGCAGATCCTCCCCAACGCCCAGTACCAGGTGACCGGGAAGAGCGGCAGCGGGACTACCCGGCACTTCACCTGGACCGCCCGCAGCGATCGGGGGGTCGTCGTCGACGGCAACGACACCCTCGGCCTGGACGCCGGACGGATCCTCTACCACTACACTTCCTTCAGTCTCAGCTGACCCCGCCGGCGGGGCGCGCCGACCCCCCGAACGCCCGATCCTCGCGGTAGACTCAAACCGGCGGCGTTCCTCTTCCGATGACCATCGATCAGACGGTCTCCTGGTTGGCTTGGACCCTGGTGCTCACCGGCCTCGTGCTGGGAGTCGTCGCCGTTCGGCGCGTGTTTCAAGCCGGGCGCCTGCGCTACTACCTGCTGCGGCGCGAGCAGGCGGCGGGGGCCTGGCGACTGTTGCTGGTAGCGGCGGCCGTGATGTTGGCCTCGATCGTCGTTTTCGCTTTCGGCCGCCCGGCGGCTTACGTGGTCTTCCCTCCGACTCCGTCGGTCACGCCGACGCGGACGAGCACCTCGACCCCCACGATCACCCAGACGCCGACCATCACCGTCACACCCAGCATCTCGCTGACGCCCTCGGTGACTCCCACGGCGACGACCTCCGTCACACCGATGCTGCCCGAATCCCTTCTCCTGCTCTATCAGGACGACATCACGCCCGAGCCGGAAGCGATCCTCAGTCCGATCCTGGTGGCGACCAGCCTGACGGGCTTCAACATCCCGATCGATCCGGCCGACGCGTTCGACAATCCGGTCGGGCGCCTGTACGGGGCGTTCAGCTACGATCACATGAAGGACGGCGTGCGTTGGTCCGCCTTCTGGAACCTCGACGGTGAGACGATCTGCTTCGAGACCAAGCCCTGGGACGGGGGCACCGGCGGCTACGGGTACACCGATTGTCTTCCCGAAGGTGGCTGGCCCGAAGGGGAATACGAAATCCAGATCTTCATCGGCACGCAGTGGGAAGTCTCGACCCGCTTCCAGGTTCGCGGGGCTCCTCCTACCGCTACCCTGACGCCCTCACCCACACCCTAGATCTTCGGGCGCGTTTGGCAGAGATGACTTCCCCTTCTGCCAGTGGGACAATTCCGCCCGCAGAAGTGGGCGGCGAGTCTCTCCAACCAGCGGTTCATTGGCAGACCTTAAGAATGCATGTATAATCCTCGATGAGGCAGCCGGAGATCGTGTGGGGCTGCCGTCGTGTCCCTGGGCCCAGTTGGATGACACCATCGACAATCCTCCTGATCGAGAGTGGACGCGCCAGCGCACCGTCGCTGGCGCCTGTTCTCGAGAAGAAGGGTTATCGGGTTCACGTTCAACACAGGGTGGATGGGGCTGTCAGCTATGCGCAGAAGGACGAGCCAGACCTGGTCGTCCTTGACGCGGCGTCGATGCAAGCCAGCGGAGCGCGCATGTGCCGCGCGCTGCGGTCCGGTCTGAACGGCGTCCCGATCCTGCTCGTCTCTCCGAAGGGGACCGATCCCGAGACGATCCAAGGAGCGAGCGTCGTCCTCGTTCAGCCGTTCACGCCTCGCAAACTGATCAACCGCGTCGCCCGTTTGCTCCCCGGCGACACCCGCTACACGCTCGAGGTCGGTCCGATCCGGCTCAATCTCGCGCAGCGGACCGTGCGTTGCCTGGGCCGCGAGTCGCGGCTGACACCGAAAGAGGCGCGCCTGTTGGAAGTGTTCCTCCAGAATCCCGGCAAACTCCTGACGCGTGCCTCCTTGATCCGGCAGGTCTGGCATACCGATTACACCGGCGACACGCGCACGCTCGACGTCCATATGAGCTGGCTGCGACGCGCCCTCGAGCCGGACCTGAGTGAACCCCGCTTCCTGAAGACGATTCGAGGAATGGGCTATCGACTGGACCTGCCGGGCTGAACCGCTGGAATGGGAAAGCCGAAGGCCAACGCGGCGCACCCCAGGGTGCGCCTTCGATTCATCCCCCGGTGGCGTGGCTCAAGTCAACCACGACGGCGCCGGGCGCGGACCGATGGCTCGGGGGGAGGCACACGCACGGCAAGCTGCGCTGCGTAGATCCTCCCCGCCGGGTCGGCGGCGCGCAGCGCGATCTGGTAGCCGCCGGGGCGCGTCACGTTGTGGCTGAGGACGGGCAGCGGCGTGGCGGCGCGCCAGGGGCGAGCGGCGCGGCTGAGGCTGTCGAACGTCTTCCCATCGTAGTCCCAGTCGACTTCGAGCCATTGGAACCGCTTGCGGCCCCTTGCCCGGGCGGTCAGCTGCGAGCTCTTGACCGATACGCGCACGAAGGGCTCGAGCGGCAGCGGCTCCTGCGGGCCGTCCGAGACCCACTCGAGACTTTCCGCGGGGCATTCGAGCATCAGCCGACGATACGCGGTGGCACAGGCCAGCGCGGCGCTGTCGCACCCGATCCAGCGCCGGTTGTTCCTGGCCGCGGCCACCAGCGTTGTCCCGGACCCGCAGAAGAAGTCGGCCACCAGGTCGCCCGGACTGCTCGAGGCGAGAACGATGCGCTCCAGCAGGGCGATCGGTTTCTGGGTAGGGTACCCGGTGCGCTCCTTATGCAAGCGGGCAACAACCGGCATGAGCCACCAGTCTTCCGGCACCTTGCCGCGCTTCAAGTTGGGGACTTTGCCGAATCCGGCCTTCCGAGAACTGGCGAAGGCCTTGACGGTCGACGGGTCGTATGGAATGCGGACCGCGTCGGCGTTGAACGAATACCTGGCCGACTTCGTATAGGCGAGGAGCGTGTCGTGCTTTCGGGAGAAGGCAGTTCGAATCGGCGATGGGCCGTGGTAGGTCCAGATGATCTCGTTCAACAAACGGTCCGGCCCGAAGATCTCGTCCAACAACACCCGGACGTAGGCGGCGTTGCGCCAGTCGAGATGGACAACTAGCGTGCCTGTCGCCGCCAACAAACGATGGATCGCCTCGAGACGGGGACGGAGAAAGTCGAGGTAAGCCGCCCGGTCGGGCCAGCGGTCGTCGTAACCCACTTCGGTCTTCCAGCTTTCCGGCCGCCGCGAGTCTTCGTTTGATCCGACGCGCGTGGTGTAGGTGTTTCCCGAATGAAAGGGCGGATCGATGTAGATCAGATCGATCCGCCCTTCGAGCTCCTTCTCGAGCGCCGCCATGACCGCCAGATTGTCGCCGTGAATCAACCGCCCCTGTAGGGGGCCGCCATTCGGCGCAGGGATGCGGACCTGGCGAACCAGCCGCGCCGGCCGGGTCGCCGGCGGCGGACCGGCCTCCCAGGCGAGGCGGACCGGCCGGGCTCGCCGTTCCGTCATATCCTGGCGCGCTACTTGGCGCCGAACCGCTCGGCCAGGACCTCATCTAAGGTGGGCTGGCCGATCTCCTGCAGCTCGTAGCGAATCCGCTGCGACGGTTTGTTGAGATCCAGCAAGCGGCCGAGGTCGATCGGCGTTCCGATGAGCACCAGGTCGGCTTGGGCGTTGTTGATCGTCTGCTCGAGCTCACGCACCTGGTCGTCGCCGTACCCCATCGCCGGAAGCACGCTGCCGGTCGTCGGGTATTTGGCGTAGGTCTGGGCAATGCTGCCGACGGCGAACGGCCTGGGGTCGACGATCTCCGCCGCGCCGAAGCGGCGGGCGGCGACCCAGCCGGCGCCGTAGGCCATCTCGCCGTGCGTCAGGGTTGGCCCGTCTTCGACGACGAGGACACGTTTGCCCCGGATGGCGGCGGCGTCGTCGACGTAGATCGGCGAGGCCGCCTCGATGACGGTCGCCGTCGGGTTGAGCTGGGCCACGTTGGAGCGGACCTGCAGCACGCCTTCGGCGGAGGCGGTGTCGACCTTGTTGATCACGATGACGTCGGCCATGCGGACGTTGGCCTCGCCCGGGTGATAGGCCATCTCGTGCCCCGGCCGATGGGGATCGACGACGACGATGTGCAGGTTGCTGCGGTAGAAGGGGAGGTCATTGTTTCCCCCGTCCCACAGGATGACGTCGACTTCCTTCTCGGCCATGCGCAGGATCTTCTCGTAGTCGACGCCGGCGAAGACGAGCACGCCCTGCGCCAGGTGGGGTTCGTACTCTTCCCGCTCCTCGATGGTGCAGTCGGCGGCTTCCAGGTCGTCGTAGCTGGCGAAGCGCTGCGCCGCCTGGCGCACCAGATTGCCGTAGGGCATCGGGTGCCGAATGGCGGCCACCTTCTTCCCGGAATTGCGCAGGATTTCGGCCACACGACGGCTGGTCTGGCTCTTGCCGCTGCCGGTGCGAGCGGCGCAAACCGAGACGACCGGCTTGGTGGAGGAAATCTCCGTGCTGCGCGGGCCGAGCAGCACAAAGTCGGCCCCGGCCGCCAGCACCTGGGAGGCCTTATGCATGACATAGGTGTGCGGGACGTCGCTGTAGGCGAAGACGACCTGGTCGACCTTGAGCTCGGCGATCAGGCGCAACAGCTCCGCCTCCGGATAGACCGGGATCCCCTTGGGATATTGGGGCCCGGCGAGCTCGGGCGGGTAGACGCGTCCCTCGATGTTCGGGATCTGCGTAGCGGTGAAGGCGACCACCTGGACTTCGGGGTTCTGCCGGTAGGCGACGTTGAAGTTGTGAAAATCGCGCCCGGCGGCTCCCATGATCAGGACGTTCTTCTTCGGCATGGTTCGTTCGCTCTCCTGGCGAGGGATGGCTCGCTGTTACATCTGTTCCGGCGTGGCGATGACCAACAGTCGCAGCGCGTTGTGCAGCGTCTGGCGCACGGCGCGCGTCAGGTGCAAGCGACTGGTGCGGATCGCGGCATGCGGCGCCGCCAGCACCGGATCGCTGTGATAGAAGGCATGGAACGTACGCGACAGATCGAAGGCGTAATTGGCGACCAGCAGCGGTTTGTACTCGTCGGCCGCCTGGCGAACCACATCCGGGAAGCGCGCCATCAAATCGATCAGCCCGACCTCGTGACCCGTCAATTCGCGGTCGAACGTGGGGTCGGGCGGGACCTCTCCCGCTTTGCGCAGGATGCTGGCCGCGCGGACGGCGGCGTTCTGCAGGTAGGGCCCGGTCTGGCCGTCGAAGCTCAAGGCGGTATCCCAGTCGAACACGATGTCCTTGGTGCTGTCGACCGACAGCAGGGCGTAGGAAAGGGCGCCTAATCCGACCTGGGCCGCCACCGCCGGACGTTGGGCCGCGGGCATGTCCGGGTTTTTCTCGGCGATCACGGCTTCGACCCGGCGCACGGCTTCATCGTAAACATCCTTGAGGAAGATGACGTTGCCCCGACGCGACGACATCGCCCCATCGGGCAGGGTGAGGAAGCCGTACGCCAGGTGGTAACACTTGGCCGCCTGGGGAAATCCCCACAACTCGAGGATCTTGAAGGCCTGCTGGAAGTGGAGCGTCTGCCGCACGTCGACGACGTAGATCGAGCGATCGACTCCGTACTGTTCGAACTTCACCCGGGCCAGGGCCAGGTCCTTGGTCAGGTAAAGCGACGTGCCGTCGCTGCGGAGCAGCACCGCCGTCCGGTATTTCTCTTTCTTCAGATCGAGCTTGGCGTCGATGCGGACGATGACCGGGCCGCCGGTCGGCCGCTCATCCTCGGCGATCCCCTGCGCGATCAGCTCTTCGACCATCTGCTTGGAGGACTCTTCCACCTGGCTCTCGTAGAAGAAAACGTCCATATGGATGTCGAGCATCGCCAGGATCTCGTTCAGTTCGTCCAGGCTCCATTGGCGCGTCTTCTCCCACAGGGCGCGCACGTCGGGGTCCCCTTCGCTCCAGTGCAGGAGCATCTCCCTTCTCTCTCGGTCATACGCTTCCCGCTGGGCGCGAGCTTCGGGGGTCTCGTCCGCCTTCGGCTCGAGCAGCGCTGTGGCCTCGGCGTAGATCGCCGCCAGCCATCGACCACGCTCATGCACGCCTTGCGGCTCCTGTCCCGAGTAGAACTTCTGATAGGCCCAGACGCAGGTGATCACGCCCAGGCCGATGTCGCCGGGGTAGGAGGCCCGGACCGTGTCGAACCCGGCAAACTCGACGATGCGAGCGAGCGATTCACCCAGGATCGCTGTGCGGGCGTGGCCGATGTGAATCGAGTGGTGGGTGTTGGGCTGGGCGTATTCGACCATCACCCGCTCGCCGCGCGGCGGTCCGCTTCCATAGCGGATCCCGGCCTGCGCCACCTCGGCCACGACCCGGCCGGCGAAGACGGCCGTCTCGAAGTACATGTTGAGGTAGCCGCGGTCGGCTTCGATGCGGCTGACGCCAGTCGGAGGCCGAAGCGAGGCTGCGATGACCGCGGCCAATTCGGCGGCGCGGGCCGGGATCGGACCGACCCGGCCGGAGCGCGCCTCGGAGGCGGCCGCCTGGAAGCAGACCGGGCTGCCCAGGCCCCAACGGCCCGCATAGGGGATCGGGGCAAAGGCGATCGGACCGGGGACGGGGGCCCCGGCGGACTCCAGCGCCTGCAAGATCTGCGCTTCGATCGCGCGTCGTTCGGATTCGAACACGGGCCCTCAGGGAAGGCGCGGGATTATAGCATGCGGTGCTTTAAGCAGAAGGACCACGACCGTCCGCGGGACGACCGTGGTCCGCAGGGGGAAGTTGGCGAACCCTACTTCTTGGCGCTCTTTGCCTTCGCCAGGTGTTTCTGCAACCGGCTCTTGCGCCGGGCAGCGTTGTTGCGATGGATGACGCCCTTGGAGGCGGCCCGATCGAGTTCCTGGATGGCCGACTTGACCGCCGCCTCGCCGGCATTCCGGTCGCTGCCATCGACGGCCTGCCGCGCCGAGCGCACGCTCGAGCGCGTCCGCGTCCGAACTTGCGCATTGCGCACCCGGCGACGGCTGTTTTGGCGGATCCGCTTCTTGGCCGACTTCGTGTTTGCCAACCGTTCCTCCCGGCCCCGCACGATGGGGGCGAACCTGCCTATTCTACCGGCCGGAGGGCACGCTGTCCAGGGCCGGCGGGCGGCCAATGCAAGAGGAATGACGCTTCGACTGCGGTCTGACGCCTCAGCGGCGTCAGACCTCCGCTCAGGGCGGAAGGTGTCTCAAAAGGAAAGGGGAACGACCTCCCTGAGCGGAGGCCGCACCGTTCGATGGGGTGCCAGGGTACCCTCCTGCGGCCGCAGTCGAAGGGCTCTGCGGTCTGACGCCGCCAGGGCGTCAGACCTCCGCTCACGCTTCGACTGCGGTCTGACGCCTCAGCGGCGTCAGACCTCCGCTCAGCGCGGAAAGTGTCTCAAAGAGCGGAGGACGCCCCGTGCGTTGCGTGCCAGGGTACCCTCCTGCGGCCGCAGTCGAAGGGCCGAACCCACCGCTCACTGCGGCAGGGTCCCCCCGCAGCTCTGGGCGTACCAGGCGGCTTCGGCCTGGAGGTTCCCAGCCGAGAAATGAGCGGCCTGGTCGCCGATGTCCGCCGCTTGCTCCAGATTGACGGTCGCCGATGTGCTCCACGCGCGGGGCAAGACCATCAGCGGGTCGTCGACCGCTAGCTCCTCTGCACCCAGCGGGATCCAGTCGAAAAGCAGCGGCCCGCGCGAGAAGGCCGTGAACCCGAGCTGGTAGCCTTCCTCGCGGGCGATTTCGGTGCTGCGGCGGGTGAAGTTCCCCCCCGGCCAGACGAATGCCGTCGGGCGATATCCGAAATGCTCCTCCAGGATCGGGATCGGGCCGGCGATCTCCTGGCGGATTTCCTCCTCCGGCAACCCCTCGACGATGTAGCGATGGTTGAGGCCGTGCGACTGCACGTCGAGCCGTCCGCCTTGCGCCATTTCTTCCATGGTCGACCACAGGCTGGGCCGGGTGTCCCCGATGATCCAGCCGAGGGTCACGGTCCAATCGAAGGCCTCGGCCACCGGCAGAATGTAATCGGCCACGACGCCAGGGCGGCGATCGTCGACCATCAGGATCATCGAGCGCGGCGGAATGCGGGCGTTGTCGGTCAGGAAGGCGATCAACTCGGACGTCGTGATCGTCTCGAAGCCGAGCGCGCGCGCCTGCTCGACCGTCGCCTGGAAATAGTCGGTGCTGACGGTGACGTTGTCGGCAAGCATGCGCGCCGGGTCGCGGATCGAGTGATACATGATCGGCAGGACGACGGTTCCCGGAGGGCTGCCCTGGAGGTCCCAACGCTTGCGCATGGATTCGCAGGCGTCGGAGATATAAGTCTGCGGTTCCACGCCGGGGCGCAGGCCCGTGGCAGCGAAGGTTAGCGGCGGCGGGAGTGTCGGCAGGGGAGTCACGGACGCCGAAGGAGTCGCCGTGGCCGACGGGGGGGTGGTCGAGTCGGCCATCGCCGCTGCTGGCGTGGTCGATGAAAGCGTTTCTGTTGGAAGCACAGCGCTCGCAGTCGGCGAGCAGCCGGCGAAAACCAGCCCGGCGGCAGCGGCAAGCAGGCCCACACGGAGAGAAGGATCGCAAAGACGAGGAGGGCGGCCGGCGTGCCTAGGCTCGGCGGGGCGCATGTCGTCGCCGACTCTAACACTAACCGTCCTCGAAGCTAGAATCAAGACCCAGGGGCGTCAGAGGACTGGACCCACAACGACGGCGCGCTTCGACCCTTCGGCTGCGCTCAGGGCAAGTTGGCTCAGCGCGCCTGGTCCTGGAGGTCAGGCACCCTGACCTTGTCGAAGCGCGCCGTTGCCAAACGGGGCGTCATTCCCGCGTAATCCGAAACCACTCCTCGCGCCTGCGGGGCAGCTTCTACGGAAGGGCAGTGCGCAGTTCCAAGTCCTAACCCGACCGGGCCTGGCCCTCGCAGGAGAAGGAGTGTCCTCAGGGCGTCGGCGTTGCGGTCTGGCTGGCCGGAGGAGTCTGGCTGGGCGTCGGACTGATGGTCGCCGTGCGTGTTGGACCCTCCCCGGTCAACTCGAGGATGTGGGTCTGGGCCAGGGCCTTCGTCTCAGGGCGTGCGTTCTCCACAGTCAGGAGGAGCTGCCAATTGGACAAGGCGTCCTCGATCCTGGGCGGGAAAGTGTCCTCGAAGATCATGCCCAGCAGGGCGTAAGCCTCGCCCCTCTTCTGATCGCGGATGACCGGGTCCTTCTCGTCGTTGATGGCGTCGCCCAGGGCGGTGTTGGCGGCCTCGAAGGCGGCCACCATCTGCTTTAGACCGTAGTAGGAGCGGGCGGTCCCATACTGGATCTCCCAGCTCGAAAGGCCGAAGCGCAACGCCTGGCCGAAGTCGTCCAGGGCGGCTTCGTACTGTCCACGCGAGTTCTGCACGTAGCCGCGCACGACGTAAGCCATCGACGACCGCTCGTTGAGTTCCAGCGCCTGGTTGGCGGAGGAGAAGGCGCTGTCGTACTGGCCCACCCCCAGATGGGCACGCGCCAGGTAGGCATGACCGACCGGATCGGCGGGCTGATACAGCAGGTACGTCTGTAACGGCCACAGTGCGGCGTTATCGAGGCCGTTCTCGACGTAGGCCCGGCCGAGGACGAGGTAGCCGAGCAGATTGGTCGGGTCGTTGGCGCTGCCCTCGATCGCATTCGTGAGCCCATCCGTGTAGAAGGTGCGATTGACCTGGGCCTCTGCCCGGCGGATGAAGACTTCCGGCTCGGTCACCCCGGCGGCAATCGCCTGGCCCATGAGCTCGTCGACCTTTTCCCATTGGCGCCGGCCGGCGTAGAAATCGGCCGACTCTAAGTAGGCCTGCGCTAAGAGCGGGTCGGCCTGGATGGCGTTGGCGTAATCGACGACGATCTTATCCGGCGAGAGAGCCTGCAAGACCCGCGCCCGGCCGAGGTAGGCCGGGGCGAAGCCCGAGTCGATCAAGACCGCCTGATCGAAGGCGTCGACGGCCTCCCCCGGATGGCCGAGGCCGCTGCTGGCCTGGCCCAGGAAAAAGTAGGCGTCCACCGCTTCGGGTTCGAGGTCGAGCACCTGCCGCATGTACTCGGCTGCTTGCTCGTAGTCACCGCGCTGCAGCGCGGCAATCCCCGCCCCGTAAGCCTCGTATTGCGGGCGAGGGGTGAAAGCCAGCATCTGCGTAGGCGTCGGCGTCGACTCGACCAGGAAAGCCAGCGGCGTCCCGGCCAGTTCCGGCGGTACGGGTGTCCGCAAGATCCGCGTCTCGATCGGGATCGGGGTCAGCGTGATGGTCGGGGTGATCGACGGCGCGGCCAGGGTCAGTGTCGGTGTCGTGGCCGGCGCCAACACCGGCGCCAGGATGGTCCGCGCCGGCCCGGCGAGGAGCAGCAGGATCTGGAAGACGGCCGCTACGCCGAACAATCCAAGGACGATCAGGGCCACCAGGCGCCACGGAAAGCGGAAACCTTCGCCGCGCGCCGCCGGCCGGGCGACGGCGGTGGAAGCCGTCTGACGGCGGGCGATCTTGATCGCCGAGGCCAGCTCCGCCTCTTCCGGGTTGCGGGCACCCAGGATCACCAGGCCGCGCAAAGCGGCGCGGTTCGACGGGTCGAGCTTGAGGGCCGATTCGAGGCAGTAGATCTTCTCGCGCTCGCTGTCGACGACCGAACTCATCCAAATCCAGTACTCGGGATTGGCCGAATCGGCGCGCAGGAGCTTGGAAAGGAGCTCTCGGGCGTGCGAGCGGTCCCCGGCGCGGGCGGCGGCGATCGCTTCGGTCAGGGCGGATTGCGAGGCGAGCCCCATCAGTCTCTCGACACGGTAGTCTAGCATAGCGGCTGGGCGGGGACAACGCCAATGGCCGTTTGGTACAATGCCGCGGGATGCGCCGTCTCCTCGGGCACGTGGCGTGCCTGCTCCTGATCTCGGTGACCACCGCGTCGTGCGCGGGACTGACGTCCTACCTCCCGTCTGGGCCGACCGCCTCTCTGGCCCCCTGGCCGACGGCGACAGTCACCCGGCTGCGCCCGACCCCGGTGCCGACGGTGGCGGCGACGATCGAAATCGGCGCCACGCCGACGCCGTTCAAGCATCGCGTGGTGCAGAACGAGACCCTGCTCGGAATCGCGGCGCTATACGGCGTCAGTCTGGACAGCCTGATGGCGGTCAACCCGGACCTCAACCCGTTTGCCTTGAGCATCGGGCAGGAGCTCTTGATCCCCGGTCCGGAAGGCACCCCGATTGGCTCGCTGATTCCAACCTCGACGCCGATCCCCCTGGCGCTGCAGCCCCCGACATGCTACCGGCGGGCTTCCGGCGGGGTGTGGTGCCTGGCCGGTATCCACAATCCAACGTCGCAGGACCTTGAGAACCTGGTGGTCGAGTTCCGATTGCAGGACGAATCGGGCGCCGTTGTCCAAATGGCCCGGGCGGTTCCGCCTCTCAACCGTCTGCCGGCGGGTGCGACGATGCCGGTGGCGGCGGCGTTTCCCGACGCCGCAGCGGATGTCGGCTCGGTCTCGGCCCTCGTCTTGAGCGTCATCGCCGCGCGCGATGTGGAGGGGCGCTACCACGCCGCGGCGATCGTGCAGACCTCCGACGACCGTCAGGACGGGGGACTTTCGTGGTTGATCGGGGGGACGATCGAGGCCGCCCTCGAGGCTCCCGAGTCAAATCGGACGGTGCTGCTCGCGACCGCCTTCGACGATTCCGACCGGGTCGTGGGCTACGCCGTGTGGGAGGCCGACCCGGCGCTGGAACCGGGCGAGCTGCGCGCTTTTTCCGTCCGAGTCTTCAGCCTCGGACCGGAGATCGCCCGAGTCGATCTGATGGCCGAGAGCTATGGGCTGGTGCCGATCGAGGATTGAATCCGGCCTGGGCTCGCCAGACTTCAGGGGATGGGCGGGAATCCATACGCGTACTGCAGCAGCGCCAGGCCGGAGACCTCGCCTTCGAGGGCGGTGGCCAGGACGTTGACGATTACTCCGGGCGCGGCATCGGCGTCATGCCAGCTCGATGACGTTCGCCCGTCCGTGTCCGTCGATGGGAGCGACTTCTCCCCCTCGATTCCGCGTCCGGACCATCGAACGACGACCGGCGCGCCCGCCACGGGCGATCCGTCCCTTCGCGTGACCCGCAGGATGATGGTCTGCGCATCGCCCGCCGCGAGGACCGCCTGACCGAGGGCGGCCTCGACTTGAAGTTCCTGCCGCGCGCCCTCCGCCGCGGGGATCGCAACCCCGGCGGGACTGCTCGCCTCGGCCGTCGGTGCCGGCCGGGAGGCCATGTACGATCGACCCAGCGGCGCCATTTGGACCGCCAGCCCGGCCGGGAGGTCGAAGCGGTATCGCAGGACGGCGTTCTCGAAGCGCTGCGTCATGACTTCGCCCTGCAGCGAGGCTTCCTCGAGAGGCAGGCCGAACAGGCGCCGGCCATTGTGAGCGCGGAAGAAGTCGGCGAAGGCCCACTGGATGTTGTGCCCGGTCTCCTCGAAGTAGGTCGCCCCCGATTCCTTCACCGGGGCGACGGGCTCGGCGGCCGGCCCCAGCCAGATTCCAATCGGCCGCAGCCCGGCGTTCTGCTTGGATCCATCAGGCGAGAACACCACCGCTCTCTCGTAAACCTGCTCCAATGCGCCGTCCTCGGCCAAGTAGGGATCGGTCAGCGGCTGGCCGAAGAGCGACTCGCCTCCGTAGGGTTCGAGAAAGGAAGCGAACGGACGCTGCCGGATCAGTCCGGAGAGGACCACCGACTCGGTGTCGAGGCCGAACGAGTCGGCCGGCGGGCGATACGTCAGGCCCAGCGCGATCAAACGGGCGTCGGCCGGGCTGGCGTTCTCCGGCCGAATCAGGCCGAGGTTCTCGAAGTACTGCACGATTTGCCCATCGCGAAAGGCGACCTCACTGATCGGGCCGCCTACGATTCTCTTTCCCCCGAGCCGCTGCACCAGCCCGGCGAAACCGGCGTACACGGTGTGACCGGTGTCCGGGTCGTAGGCATCGCTTTGGCCGTCGCCCGGGGGGACGGCCGGTTCCGCCAGCCCGAGTTCCCAGCCCAACGGCGCCAAACGCACTTCATCGCCGGTAACGCCCTCGGCGTAGATCATCTCGACGGCCAGGAACGTTTGATGCAGATTCCCGCCGACGCGGCGGGGCGAGGAGATCGGAGGTCCATAGGTCGCCAGTCCGCCGCCGCCGGACCAGAAGGCCTCGAACTCAGGCGCCACGTTCACGCCGGCGGTCGTGGTTGAGGGTGCGGTTGTGCAAGATGACAGCGACAGGGCCAACAGCGCCAGCGCGCAGGTCCGCGATCCGTGGAGGGGCCGAAGGGGGGTCACGGCGAGCGCCGACTATACCACCGAGCCCCTCCGGCCGCCGGGCGTTCCGGTAGAATAAGCTCCCGGCGCCGATATGCCAGACATTCGCCGTCTTCCCGCCGAAGAACGCGGGAAGCTCGCCCCCTTGTTGAACCTCCACGCCCCGGCGGATGCGACCGCCGCATACTACGCGCTCGATCACCCCGAGGCGCGCGTCGAGCTCTTCGTCGAGTACGCCGGAAACGGCGCGCCGCGCGGCTTCTTGGCGCTGGCACAAACGGGTTTCGACCTGTTTCGGCGGCTGGCCGTCCCCTTCGCCGCGCATCCCCTGGGGTTGGTGCGGCTGCTCCAGGAAGGACTGCGCCCGGCGCAGCCGGTGCTGCTTCTGCTCCCGATGGAACAGGAGAGTTGGGTCGAAGGGCTGCTCCAGCTGTCCGAGTCGCGCGTGCTGGACGTCTTCCGCCTGCACACCTCCCATTTCCAGCCCGTCCTGAACGTGATGGTCGTCGCCGCCGAGGGTCCCGACGGAGGATCCCGCTTCGAGATTCGATCCGTCTCGGGCGCGCACGCCTCGTCCGGCACCAACTGGCGCGGGCCACACTATGCCGAGGTCTACGTTGAAACCGATGACGACGCCCGTGCCCGCGGTTTCTCGCGTTCGGTCCTGGCGGCGATGGCGGGCCAACTGCTGGCGGAGCGCCGCGTCGCCCTCTATCGGATCGACGAACTGGATGCGGCGGGGCAGGCGGAGGCCTTCGAAGTCGGTTTTCGGCGGAGCGGCCAGCGGTCGATGCTGGTGCAGGCCGTGCTGCGCAACGGGGCGGGAGGGACGCCCGGTTGATACGCGCCACCCACTCCTTCCCCGTCGGGTTCCTTTGGGGGACCGCCACGGCTGCGCATCAGGTCGAAGGCGACAATCACCGCAACGATTTCTGGGCCTGGGAGGCCGAGCCCGGCCGCATCGCCGACGGCCACCGTTCCGGCAAGGCCTGCGACTGGTGGGGAGGTCGGTGGCAGGAAGACCTCGATCGGGCAGCCGACTCCGGCCAAAACGCCCATCGCCTATCCGTCGAGTGGAGCCGAATCGAGCCGGCGCCGGGGAAGACCGACGGCGAGGCGCTCTCCGCCTACCGCGAAATCCTCCAGGGCGCCCGTCGGCGCGGCCTGCGCCCGATGGTGACGCTGCATCATTTCACCAATCCGATGTGGCTGCAGGAGCTGGGCGGATGGGCCAACCCCGAAGCGCCGGTGTTCTTCGAGCGATTCGTGGAAGCGACGGTGGCCGCGCTGGGCGACCTGGTCGACGACTGGGTCACGATCAACGAGCCGAACGTGTATGCCTACGCCGCCTACACCGTCGGCGCCTTCCCACCGGGCGAGAAGAACCTCGGCCGCGCGTTGGACGTGATCGGCCAGCTGATCCGAGCCCACGCCCGCGCCTATGCCGTCATCCA
Source organism: uncultured Anaerolineaceae bacterium (assembly GCA_964569445.1). Lineage (GTDB taxonomy): Bacteria > Chloroflexota > Anaerolineae > Anaerolineales > E44-bin32 > DATEVL01. The sequence continues at coordinate 21,937 of CAZMVJ010000017.1, forward strand.
TCGCCTGCGGCCGACCGCCCGGGTCGGCATCGCCCACCATTATCGGGGCATTCACCCCGCCCACCGCTGGCACCCTGTGGAAGTTGCCAGCGCCGCCCTGCGCCATCGCCTCTTCAACGAGGCCGTGCCGCGGGCCGTTCACGATGGCTGGTTGCGCCTGCCGGGGCGGAGCACCCGCATCCGCGAAGCGGCCGGGACGCAGGACTTCTTCGGCCTCAACTACTACACGGCCGAGGTCGTCCAAACGGACCTGCGAAGGCCGCTGGAGCTTTTCGGGCGGAGCGCCTACCCCAAAGGGGCCGACCTCAGCCCGAACGCCTTCATCGCCCATACGCCGGAGGGATTCTGGCGGGCGCTGGTCTGGGCCCGGCGCTACCGTCTGCCGATCCTGATCACGGAGAACGGCATCGAGGACGACGCCGATGGAATCCGCCCGCGCTACCTGGCGACGCATCTGCGGCAGCTCTGGCGCGCCGCCAACTTCAACTGGCGAATCGAGGGCTACTATCACTGGACCCTGGTGGACAACTTCGAATGGGAGCGCGGCTGGACCCAACGCTTCGGTCTGTGGGCGCTCGATCCGCAGACGCAGGAGCGCCGCCGGCGCCCGAGTGCGGATTTCTATGAGGACATCTGTCGCAAGAACGCCCTGTCCTCGGAGGCCGTTGCCCGTTTTGCGCCGGAGGTCCTCGAGGACGTCTTCCCATCGGCCGGACCGGGAAGACTCGCCTTCCTCCCATCGTCGGAAACTTAGGACCATGCGAAAAAGCTCTCCTTCCACCTCACCCCCCGGTCCCCTCCCATGCCCATAGACCTGGAGGGCAAGTTCTCGCGGTCGCAGGGGGAGCCCCTCGCTCCGCTCGGGGTGCGCGCGAGGGTAAGGGGTTGGCGGTTAAGCGGCGGACGGTTTTCCGCAACCTGATATCGCCGTTGAAATTCCCGGCGCACCTTCTGCTTCTAGTCACGGCCTTTGTCTTGGCGGCGCCCGGCCCTCGCCAGGTCGCATCGACTCCGCCATTCGGTTTGCCGTTCTCCTCACCGCCCGGCCCGAACACGTGGCTGCTGACTCAGCCGTATGGCAATACCGTCTTCGCCTATCGACAGCGCCGCGCCTTTTACGGCGCCGGGCAGGGGATGCACTTCGGGGTCGACCTGGGGGCGCCATGCGGGACGCAGGTCGTCGCCATCGGTGACGGCGTCGTCGTCGGGATCGACCAGACCTCCCACGGATCCGGCCCCCACAACCTGATGATCGATCACGACAACGGCTACGCCTCGTTCTACGGACACTTGCGCGACCGAACGGCGTTGTCCCTGGGCGACGAGGTCCGTCGCGGTCAACCGATCGCCGTGTCCGGAGACCCGGACCTGACCTGCAGCTCGCGGCCGCACCTCCACCTGGAGATTCGCGATGCGCCGGCGCATCGCCGCGCCTTCAATCCCTTGCCTCTGATCGATGCCGACTGGAATCGACTGGCGCTCGTCGGCGGTACGGCGGTCGGATTCCAACAGGACCTGGCTGAGCCCCGGCAGTGGCAACTCCTGACCGATCAGCCCGAAATCGCCTTCGGTGCGCCTCTCCTCAATGACTACCTCGACCCCTGGCCTCCCGCGCCTTAAGAGGCTGCAGAAAAGGCCTCCTTCGGCCTCGCCCCCTGCCCCCTCTCCGCGGACTGTGAGGTCGAGATCCTCAGGTACTTGGCGGAGAGGCCCTCCGCTACGCTACGGGCGGCTTCGCACGGGGTAGGAGGTCTGGGGGTAGGGGGAGC
>CAZMVJ010000018.1:0-6830 GCA_964569445.1 uncultured Anaerolineaceae bacterium
TGGCAGTGCGCGGGATGCTTCCCAAGAACCGCCAGCGCCGGCGGCTGATGGGCCGCCTGCACATTTACGCCGGGCCGGATCATCCCCACGTGGCGCAGAAGCCGGTCCCGTTGAGCGCCTGAGCCTGACGGCAGGCAGGAAAGGTCCGTATGACGAGTCAATATTACGAAGGTGTCGGACGCAGGAAGACGAGCACGGCCCGCGTGCGGGTCATGGCCGGGACCGGCCTGATCGTCGTCAATGGCAAGGAAGGGGGCGCCTACTTCCCGCGCCAGGGCGATCTGGAGCTGGCGACGGCGCCGCTGCGCGCCGTCGGGATGGAGACCAAACTCGACCTCTCCATCCTGGTGAGCGGCGGGGGCATCACCGGTCAATCGGGCGCCGTCCGGCGCGGCCTGGCGCTGGCGCTGCTGGCGATGGATCCGGAGATGCAGCCGGCGCTCCGCTCGGGCAAGTTCTTCACCCGCGACGCCCGAGCCAAGGAACGCAAGAAGCCCGGTCTGAAGCGCGCGCGCAAGGCACCGACCTACACCAAGCGCTAGATCTGCTCGACCAACACGGGGAATGGCTGCGGGGCCGGGGCGTGGATCAATGCCCCGGCCCCGCTCGCTTGACCGTCGGGAGGTGAAATGGCCGGACGCATTTCGATCGTGGGCCTGGGGCCTGGCGGCCTGTCGGGGCTGACGCAGGAGGCGAGCCAGGTCATCGAGGAAGCTACCGCCATTTTGCTGCGAACGGTAGAGCATCCGGCCGCCCGCGAAATCGCGGCACGACATACCTGCACGGCGTTCGACTCGGCCTACGCCGCCGGTGCGTCGTTTGAAGACGTCTATCGGATCATCGTCGATCAAGTCATGGCCGCGAGCCGCCGGGGCGAGACCGTGGTCTACGCCGTCCCCGGCGACCCCATGGTGGGCGAAGCCACCACCGGGGCGCTTGTTGCAGCGGCCGGCGCGGCGGATGTGCCGCTGCGCATCTTGCACGCGGCGAGTTTCGTCGAGCCCTGCCTGGAACTGGCGGGCATGGACGCGCTGGACGGGCTTCAGGTGGCCGACGGCGCCGACCTCGGCCGATGCCACTTTCCGCCCCTGTCGCCTGACCGCCCGGCCCTCCTTGGCCAGGTCTATTCGCGCCTGGTCGCCTCCGACCTGAAACTGACCCTGCTGGCTCAGTATCCGCCGCAGCACGTCGTGCTCGTCCTGGATGCGGCCGGAACGCCCGAGGCCCGGGTCGACTCGGTTCCACTGGCGGAGCTCGACCGCGAGGAACGGTTCTCGACCGCCACCGCCGTCTACGTGCCGGCGCTGCCCGTGGCCTCGGCCTTCGAGTCGCTGCAAGAGATCATCGCCCACCTGCGCGCGCCGGATGGCTGCCCGTGGGATCGGCAGCAATCGCACGCCAGTCTGCGGCCGCATCTGCTGGAAGAGGCGTACGAAACTCTGGAGGCGATCGATTCGGGCGACTCCGCCGCGCTGCGTGAGGAGCTGGGCGACCTGCTGCTGCAGATTGTCCTGCAGGCCCAGATCGCCAGCGAGGCCGAGGACTTCTCGATGGCCGACGTCGTCGCCGGGATTCAGGACAAGCTCATCCGTCGCCATCCGCACGTCTTCGGCGATCTCGAGGTGGAAGATGTCGACCAGGTGCTTCACAACTGGGAGGACCTGAAGGCCGGCGAAAGGGCGGAGGCCGGAGGAACGCGCGGTGCGCTCGACGGCGTGCCGCGTTCGCTGCCGGCGCTGGCCCAAGCGCTCGAGATCCAATCCCGGGCGGCGCGGCTCGGTTTCGATTGGCGCTCGGCCGACGGCGTGCGCGCCAAGCTGCGCGAAGAATGGGACGAGCTGGAAGCCGCCTCCGACGAGGGCGAGCGCGCGGCCGAGGTCGGGGATCTGTTGTTCGCCGCCGTCAACTACGCCCGCTGGCTCGGGATCGATCCGGAGAGCTCGCTGCGCCAGACCAATCACCGCTTCCGCACGCGTTTCGCCCGCATGGAAGCGGCGGCCGGAGAGGCCGGGCAATCTCTTAGCGACCTGAGCCTCGAGGAGTTGAATCGTCGATGGGAGGAAGCCAAGCGCCAGGAGCGCCAATCGGGCGACGGACGGTGACGACAATTCTCAAAGAAGGGCCAGACCGAGGACGATGGCCGTGGCGCTGATGGTCAGGTTATCCACATCCGTCAGCGCCAGGGACTCGACGACCGCGCTGCCGAGCGCGATCCACCCGATCGAGGCCGCCGCGGCGGTCAGGTCCACGCCCGGCACCAGGGCGCCGGAGGTCTCGAAAACAGCCACGATCAGCAGCGCCAGGAGATAGCCGCCCAGGAACATCGCCCCGAGCCGATCCAGGACTTGTCAGGGTTGTGGGGTAACCGCCTCCGTCCAAAGCGTCGCCCGACGAGGTCCGCCAGGCCGTCGCCTCCGCACAGGATCATCAGGGCGACGATCCCCACCGGGACGGCCCGCCAGAAGACCAACGTGCAGACGATGAAAACGATGCCATAGAAGAGCGGCCCTCGCAGGATCTCGCGCCGATCATTGTGCCGGGTCATGGCCTTCACCGCCTCGTCATCGCGCATCCGGCCGATCCCGACGAGGGCGAACTGGACCGTAATCGCCAGCGGCACGAGCGCCGCCATGAATCGCGCGGTGGAGGCCGGGCTGAACAGAAGCCAGCACAGGACGAAAAGCGGCCCGGTCCCGATATGGATGATCTTGCGGCTGGCGCGGGACTCGATCAGCCCGCGAGCGGCCACCGCGTCCATCAGCCGGAGCCAGCCCAAGGCCAAGGCAAAGGTCACGGCTGTTGCCACAATGTCTTGCACGAGATCGTTCGGAAATGCAGCCTCGAGAAACATGGGCCGCCTTTGGATAAGGGTCGGAGAGGGTAGATGGACCAGGCCCCCTTGTCAACGCCGGCAGGGTGACGGCTGCAGGGGGAGAAACAAACACCCCCAGATCCGAGGGGGCCGGACCCGGGGGTGGCCGCTACATTGACCGCTGGTCAAGGAACGGTGAACCCATTCTAGGTCGGCCGTTTCGCGGGACAATAGTCCCTTCCTCCCAAGGTATGAGCCAGGCGGTCCTCCGCCGAAATCGTACTTTGTCCAGGCGGACAAGCGACGAGCCAGGCGGTTTTCCGCCGAGATCGTACCTTGTCCAGACGGGCATGCGACAGCCGAGGTGGTCTTCCGCCGAGATCGTCTCTTGGCCAGGCGGGCATCACAACACCCGGGTCCGCATGCCTCGACCGATCGCAGGCCGGGCAGGAACCTGCCGTCGCCGAGCGGGGTAATGACTCCGAACCCAAGGACCCACGGGGACCAACTGTCCGAAGCCGAACTCTTATTGGGCGCACGCGGCGGAGAGGCCGCGGCCTGGGAGGCTATCGTCGGCCGTCATCGGGAGGCTGTGTTTCGCTACGCCTACCTGCAGTCGGGTGATTCGGCGGAGGCCGAGGACATCGCCCAGGAGACCTTTCTGCGGGCGTTCCGCTCTTTCCATCGCTTCGACGTCTCCCGCCCGCTTCGCCCGTGGCTCCTGCGAATCGCGCGCAATCTGGCACGCAACCGGTGGCGCGGCTGGAGCCGAAGAGTGCACGCCACTGAAAGATGGACCACCGAGACTAAGACCGAGGCCGCCGGATCCCACGGCCTAGCCGACGGGGGACCGGCGCAGACAGCCGGCGAATTACGAGGGATCGTGGCTGCGATGCGTGAAGGGGATCGACAGGTGATCTACCTTCGCTTCTTCCTCGGTCTGTCGCTGGAGGAGACCAGCGAGGCCCTGTCGCTGCCGTTGGGCACGGTGAAATCGCGCCTGAGCCGTGCCCTGGCGCGGCTGCGCGACACGGTGCAGAGGGACCACCCGGCGTTGCGCCAGGCGTTGGAAGAATGAGCGAGACTGCGATGCACGGCTGGGAAGAGCGATTGCGCCAGATCGCCTCGGGCGCGGTCTACCCGGCGACGCCGGACCTGTGGCCCGTTGTGCGCCGTGAGTTGAGCAAGCGCGCCGGCCGGCGCCCCGCGCCGAGACTCGGATGGGCGGCGGCTCTGGGAGCGGTGGCCCTGGCCGTCGGCCTGTTGCTGTTTGCCATTCCTTCGGCGCGCGCCGCCCTTTACCGGGTCATCCAGCTCGGCGTCGTTCGCATCTTCGCCGAGCCGGCGACGGCGACGCCCCTCTGGACGGCGGTGCCGGCGGGAACGCCGTCGCCAACGGCCGCGCCGGAGCTGCGAGCTCCCCTTGACTTGCTCGGCGCCACCAGCCTCGAATCCGTCCGCCAGGCGCTGGGTGACGCCTTCCGCCTGCCAACTTATCCGCCCGACCTCGGGGATCCTGATCTGGCTTACCTGCAGTCCCCGGATGGCCCCGTGGGGGTATTGGTGTGGCTCGATCCCGACGACCCGGCAAAAGCGGAATTGGCGCTCACCGTTCTCGGGAGCGGGGCCTTCGGCGGAAAGAGCGACATGCGGCTGATCCTGGAGACCGAAGTGGGAGGCCGTCCTGCGCTATGGCTGGTCGGGCCGCACGCGTTGTTGCTGCGAAGCGGCGAGACCGCCTATCGCACGCTCGTCAGCGGGAACGTCTTGCTGTGGCAGGTGGGCCAGACGACTTACCGCCTCGAAACAGCCGAGGCATTGGAGGAGGCCGTCCGCATTGCCGAGTCGCTGCGCTAAACGATTCTGTTCGCCAAAGGAGATGAGATGAAAGCCTCGAGGATGATTGGGATCGGATTGACCGTAGCCCTTCTCGCCGTAGGAGTCGCCATTCCGGCGTTCGCCGGCGGCTGGGCGGTGGTCACGCTGGACTCGCTGCCACAAGGAGTCGCTCCAGGAGCCGCCTTCACGATTGGTTTCACCGTTCGCCAGCACGGGGTGACCCCTCTTTCCAACCTCGACCCAGCTCCGCAAGTGACGGCCAAGAATCCCCAGACGGGCGAGGTCGTTCGCTCGACCGCAACCGACGATGGCCCGCGCGGCCACTACGCTGCCCGCCTCGCGTTGCCCTCCAGCGGGGAATGGGGCTGGGGGATTCAAGCCTTCGGGGGGCAGCAACAACCCATGCCGCCGATCCTCGTTGCCGATCCGTCGGTGTCCGAAGTTGCCAGCGCGGCCGCGCTGACGCCGACCGTGCTGGGCATCGTGTCGGCTGTGCTGGCTGCCCTGGGCATCGGACTGGCGTTCCGCCGTCGCTTCGTGATCTCGGGGATCGCCATCCTCCTGGCGGCGATCGGCGCAGGGGTCTCGATCCGCGGCAGCGAGTGGGTGCCCCCGGCGCCCGAGGCTGCACCGCCGGCCACCCAGGCTCAGGGGGCGGCGTTGTTCGTGGCCAAAGGCTGCGTCGTCTGTCATGTCAACAGCAATGTCCAAGAATCTGAGTCGTTCTCGCTTTCGATCGGCCCCGACCTGACCCGCTACAGCAACGACCCGGCCTTCCTCGCCGGCTGGCTGGCCGAGCCGGTCTCCGTCCGCCCGACCGCGACGATGCCCAACCTCGGGCTGAAGCCCGACGAGATCGACGCCTTGATCGCGTTCCTGAATGGGGAAGGGGACGCCTGAGGCGGCGCCCTCTAATGAAACGCCGAGACCTCCCTGAGCGGAGGCTGCCCCGTCCCCCCTGAAGCGATGGATGACTCCGCGGCCGCAGTCGAAGGGCTGCCCGCGCTTCGACTTCGGCTCGGGCCTCGCTACGCTCGGCCCTCGCCTCCGCTCAGCGAGGAAGACCACTCGTTATTGATAATGAAGAACCCTCCCTGAGCGGAGGCCGCCCCCGTCCTCCCTGATGCGAGGGACGACTCTGCAGCCGCGGTCGAAGGGCGGTCCGTTCTGCGCTCGCGGAGCATTGCACCGCTCGACGGCATGGCCTACAATGCGTCCCTGATACGGAACCGGAGACCATGCAGGCGATCCTCGTCACCGCCGACGCCGACGAACGCGACATCCTGACCTTTGTGCTGCGTCACGCCGGCCTGGCGGTCTCGGCCAGCATCGACCTCGAGCAGGTGACGGCCACGTGGCTCGAGCGGCCTGCCGATCTGATCGTGGTGGCCGGTGAAAGCGGAAAGGGGTTGGCGAAGGACATCGCCGCGCTGCGCGGCGCCACCGAGGTCCCGCTGATCCTGCTGCTGGACGACGTCGGCGAGTCGGCGCACGTGGCGCTCGTGCGGACCGGCGTCGACCTGGTTCTGATGCGGCCGGTGTCGCCGCTTCTTCTGGCGGCGTATGCGCAGTCCGTGCTGCGACGCGCCGGCGCCGCAGCCGCGTTCGCCGTGCCGACGCTGGATCTGCATGAAATCGCCCTTGATCCAACGACCCGCAGCGTGCGCCTGGCCGACGCCGTGCCGCGCCGCCTGACGCAGCTCGAGTTCCGTCTGCTCTACCTGCTGATGACCCATCGCGGCCAGGTTCTGCCGACGGACCTGATCGTCGAGCGCGTGTGGGGCTACAGCGGGGAAGGCGATCGCGATCTCGTGCGCGGCCTGATCAGCCGACTGCGCAAGAAGATCGAAGCCGATCCCGACAGCCCGGTCTACATCCAGACGGTACCCGGCATCGGCTACCTCTTCGCCCTCGACCACGATTGACGTACTCGCCCGAAGCAAAACGCGCCCCCATATCTGGGGGGCGAATCTGCACGCCAATTGCACAGACTCTGCATGGCAATCGCGCATCCGTTCGTTATAAGCGATCCTCGTACATGCCGACGACCATCGCCAGCGTCACCTGCCGCAGCTGCGGCCGCGAGATCCGGTTGCGCCGTCAACCGCCTCTGGGTCTGCGGCTGGTTTGCCCCGCCTGCGGCACGAAGCTGGAAGTGATCGGCCTGGCGCCGTTGGAA
>CAZMVJ010000018.1:6840-12140 GCA_964569445.1 uncultured Anaerolineaceae bacterium
TCGACCAACCCCTGGGCGAAGCGGCGTCGGAAATCCTGGTGGAAGACTCCGGGGCCGAAGGCGACATCACCGGGACGACGAGTTGAGGACGACCCCGCCCGGGGCTGGGGCGGTAGGAAATCGAGAATCGCGGAGGCGGACATGCGTTATGCACAATCCTTGAAACGAAGGAGGCCCCCCGGGGCCGGCGGACCTGCGGGCCCGTGGCGGATCGCCCTGGTCGCCAACCTCAAAGACGAGGTGGACCTGGGAGCGGACGCACCGCCGGATGCCGGTGCCGAGTTCGATAAAGCCCCCACGATCGAATCGCTGGCGCGCGCCCTGGAGGCCGACGGCCACTGGGTGCACGTCTGCCCGGGGGACAACACGCTCCCCGAGATCCTCCTCAGTCTGCGGCCGAACATTTGCTTCAATATCGCCGAAGGCATGGGCGGCGATGGACGCGAAGCCCACGTCCCGGCGCTGTGCGAGATGTTGGGGATTCCCTACACCGCCTCGCGTGTCGTCGCCAACGCGCTGTCGCTGGACAAGACCCGCACCAAGCATATCTGGCGCGATGTCGGCCTGCCGACGGCTGCCTTCCAGGAGTTTTCATCGTCCCAGGCGCCAATCGATCCGCGCCTGTCCTTCCCGCTGTTCGTCAAGCCGGCGCGGGAGGGAACGGGCATGGGAGTCGACGCGGCCGCCATCGTGCGCGACGAAGCCGACCTGCGGCGGCGGGTGGAGTGGATCACGAGCGCGTACCGCCAGCCGGCATTGGTCGAAACCTTCCTCACCGGCCGTGAATTCACCGTCGGGTTCATCGGCAATCCCGGCGGCGCCTCCCGCCGTCGTCGGCCGTGGCTCTACGACGGGAGCGGCTACCATGTCTTTCCGGTGATGGAGATCGACAGCAACATTGCCTCGACCCCCGGCATCTACGGCCACGACGCCAAATCCTACGACATCGGCGTCACCGGGGCGCCCGATTACGTCTGCCCAGCCCACATCCCGGAACGGTTGCGTGGACGGCTGGTCGACCTGGCGCTGCGCGGCGCCGAAGCGATCGGCGCCTGCGATGTCTCGCGCGTCGATTTGCGCCTGGGCGCCGATGGGCGGCCGTACTTGATGGAGATCAACACGCTGCCCGGGTTGAACCCGCTGATCAGCGATCTGTGCATCATGGCCGCCGCCGAGGGGATGGTCTACGACGACCTGATCACCGAGATCCTCTACCTGTCGGCCGAGCGTTTCGGCCTTCCCTTCGACCGTCTGGAGATCACGGAACCGGTCGAGGCGGCCCATCTGGCCGAGGCCGAGCCGGTGCCGGTATGGGAACAGCGCCAGGCTGCCCCCGCCCGGGGGGGCGCCAGGCGTCGCACGAATGGCCAGCGCCGGGCGAAGTAGGCCGATCCGCGGTCGACGAAACCGTAGGGGCGGGTCTTGGACCCGCCTCTACCTGTCTTGGAGATCGGCTGGGGTAGAATCGAACGGCGTGCATTCTCTGCGGAGGTAGCGGACGATGAAGCCGATGTGGACTCCGGGGCGACGGGCGCCGATCTACGCCGATATCCCCGACGATCAGTGGAACAACTGGCGCTGGCAGCTCTCCCACCGCCTGAACACGGCCGACGAGATCGGCCAGGTCCTGCGGCTCACCCCCAGCGAATCCAAGGCGCTGGCGGCCACCCACCTCTTCCGGGTCGACATCACTCCCTACTTCATCTCCCTGATGGATCCCGACGACCCGCAGGACCCCGTCCGCCTGCAGGTCATCCCGACCGCCGCCGAGCTCGAGCCGTTCACGGCCATGATGGCGGACTCGCTTGCGGAAGACGCGCACTCCCCCGTGCCGGGCCTGGTCCATCGTTATCCCGATCGAGTCCTGATGCTGGTGACGACGCAGTGCGCCTCCTACTGCCGCTATTGCACCCGTTCGCGCATCGTCGGCGATCCGGCGGAGCAATTCTCGCGCGCCGAGTTCGAGATGCAGATCGACTACCTGCAGCGGACGCCGCAAGTGCGCGACGTGCTGCTGTCCGGCGGCGACCCGCTGACGCTGGCCCCGAAGATCCTGGAGGAACTGCTCGAGCGACTGCGGGCGATCGAGCATATTGAGATCGTGCGCATCGGATCGCGCGTCCCGGTCTTCATGCCGATGCGGGTCGACCAGGAGCTGTGCGACCTGCTGCAGCGCTTCCACCCGTTGTGGCTCAACATCCATGTCAACCATCCCAACGAGATCACCGAAGAACTGGCCCAGGCCTGCGACCGGATGAGTCGGGCCGGCATACCGTTGGGCAACCAGTCGGTGCTGCTGGCCGGCGTCAATGACTGCGTCCACATTCAGCGAAAGCTCGTCCAGGACCTGGTGCGGATGCGGGTCCGCCCCTACTATCTCTACCAATGCGACCTGGTGGAGGGGTCGGGTCATTTCCGGACGCCGGTGGCCAAAGGCATCGAGATCATCGAGGGATTGCGCGGCCACACCTCGGGCTACGCCGTCCCGACCTTCGTCGTCGACGCGCCCGGCGGGGGCGGCAAGATCCCCTTCATGCCGAACTACCAGGTCAGCGCCTCCGACCACAAGATCGTCATGCGGAACTTCGAAGGTTACATCACGACCTACGAAGAGCCGATCGAATACACGCCGCATGACCAGGCGAATTGCAGCTACTGTGCGTCCAAGCGCCTGGAACCGGGCCAGTCGGGCGTCAGCGGATTGCTCGACGGGGAAGGGATGTTCATCAAGCCCGAGGGGTTCGACGAATTGCATACGCGCGGCGGAGGGGTCCATCGCCTGCGGGCCGACCCGACCAAGTGGCAGCCGCGCGGGATCGGGGAGCCGGCCAAGGCCCTTCCTGCCGGAGAGCGCGCCGAGGACTGACGCCCGGACGAGCTTCGGCTTTGTTGCCTAACGAAAAAAGCGCGCCCCGATCAGGGGCGCGCTCGTCATCCGGGCAAGGTGGGGCGATCAGGGAGCAGTCTGCTTCTCAGGACGTGGCGACAGATTCGGCCGCTTCCAGGTCGGCGCTTCGGAAGTCGGCCGGGCGGTCGCTCTCAGCAGACGGGCAGACTCGGCGTCGATCCGATCCTGATCCGGGTGGGGCTGTCGCAACTGGTCGATCGGCGTCGGCTTGAACACCTGGCTCCTCCGGGAGGCTGTCGCTCCGAAGGAGCCAGATGCAAGTTCCGGGCCTCAGAAACCCGTATTGCGGAGCAAAGCGGGTTTCTATTCCCTGGGAAGCATCGGGATGTCGACGCCGTGCTGCCGCGCGAACTCGATCGCCTCGGGATAACCGGCATCGGCGTGGCGCACCACGCCCATCCCGGGGTCGGTCGTCAGCACTCGCTCCAGACGGCGGTCCGCCTCGGGCGTCCCGTCGGCCACAATCACTTGCCCGGCGTGAATGCTGTATCCGATGCCGACGCCGCCGCCGTGATGCAGGCTGACCCACGTCGCCCCGCCGACGGCGTTGACCAGCGCATTGAGCAGCGGCCAATCAGCGATCGCGTCGGAACCGTCTTTCATCCCTTCTGTCTCACGGTTGGGGCTGGCCACGGAGCCGGCATCGAGGTGGTCGCGGCCGATGACGATCGGCGCCGACAGTTCGCCGCTGCGCACCAGCTCGTTGAAACGAAGACCGGCCCGGGCGCGTTCGCCGTAGCCGAGCCAGCAGATGCGCGCCGGAAGTCCCTGGAACGCCACCTTCTCCTGAGCCATCCGGATCCACCGATGCAAGCCGATGTCCTCCGGGAAGAGCTCCAATATCGCCTCGTCGGTGCGCAGGAGATCGTGCGGATCGCCGGAGAGGGCCACCCAGCGGAACGGGCCCTTGCCTTCGCAGAACAGCGGACGGATGTAGGCCGGGACGAAACCGGGGTAGCTGAATGCCTCGCGCACGCCCTGATCGAAGGCGCGCTGGCGCAGGTTGTTGCCGTAGTCGAAGACAATGCTGCCGCGCGCCCGCAGGTCGAGCATCGCCTGCACATGGCGCGCCATCGAATCCATCGACCGGCGGAGGTATCCCTCCGGGTCCGCCTTGCGCAAGCCGGCCGCCTGCTCCGGGCTCAGCCCGTCCGGGATGTAACCATAGAGCGGATCGTGGGCCGAAGTCTGGTCGGTCACCACGTCCGGGACAACGCCGCGAATGACGAGCTCCGGCAGAACGTGGGCGGCATTGGCGATCAATCCGATGGATAAGGGTTCGCCCGCCTGGCAGGCCGCCTCGGCCCACGACATCGCCTCCTCCAGGTCACCGCTGATGCGGTCCAGTTGGCGGAGCGACAAGCGTCGCTCGGCGCGCGCGCGGTCGACCTCAACGATCAGCGCCACGCCTTCGTTCATCGTGACCGCCAGGGGTTGCGCGCCGCCCATTTCGCCCAGCCCGGCCGAGACGACGAGCTTTCCTTTCAAGCTGGGCCAGCCGTTGAGGCGCGCCAAGGACGCCAGCGTTTCGAAGGTGCCCTGCAGGATCCCCTGTGTTCCGATGTAGATCCAACTCCCGGCCGTCATCTGGCCGTACATGATCAACCCGGCGGCCTCCCAGCGATCGAAGTTTTCCTGGGTGGCCCAGGCCGGCACGATGTTCGAGTTGGCCAGTAGGACGCGCGGAGCGTCCGGATGCGTGCGGAAGACGGCCACCGGCTTGCCGGATTGGACCAGCAGCGTCTCGTCCGGTTCAAGCCGCTCGAGCGTCGTCAGCAGCGCTTCGAAGCAATCCCAGTTGCGAGCGGCCTTTCCCCGCCCGCCATAGACGATCAGATTCTCGGGATCGCCGGCGACCTCGGGGTCGAGGTTGTTCTGCAACATGCGATAGGCGGCTTCGATCAACCAGTTCTTGCACGTCAGCGTCGTGCCGCGCGGGGATCGGACGACTCGAGGCATGGAGAGACTCCTGGCGAGGCGGCGGAGGTGGACTCGGCATTGTACCCCGCATGGCGAAGGCATCGACCTGACTTCTCACCCCCCACCCTGACCCTCCCCCTGCATTGGCGGAGCCCGGTTTCCAGATCTCGTTGCAGGGGGAGGGAGAGTTTCTTCGAAGGGAGGGGGCGGCTCTGCCGCCCCCTCCCCTTCGAACTTTTTCTCCCCCTCCCCGCCAGGGCCGCGGGAGTGATGGTTGGCGGCTGCGGGGAGGGGGTAGGGGGTGGGGAGGACGAGGGAAATCGCGTTCTGTAAGAAAGAGCAGCGGGCCAAAGGCTCCCGCTGCTGATGGTCGGGGCGGGCGGATTTGAACCGCCGACCTCACGGACCCGAACCGTGCGCTCTAGCCGGTCTGAGCCACGCCCCGAGGAAGAGCCACCATTATAGCAGGGAC
>CAZMVJ010000018.1:12240-23692 GCA_964569445.1 uncultured Anaerolineaceae bacterium
CACTGACCACTGACCACTTTCCACTAGGCCGTTCTGAAGACCTTGGCCGCCGCGGCAGCCTGCTTCTCATCGATGGGGACCATGAAACAGAACAGGCTGCCCATGCCTTCCTTGCTTTCGCACCAGATCTGACCGCCGTGCATTTCAACCATCGCCTTGGCGATCGAGAGTCCCAAGCCCATCCCGCCATGCTTACGGGTCAGATGCGATTCGACCTGGAAGAAGCGCTCGAAGACGCGGTCGATCTCGGCGGCGGGGATGCCGATACCGGTGTCGACGACGAAGACCCGGGCATAACCGCCCTCGCTCTCGACCTTGACCCCGATCTGGCCGCCCTTGTCGGTGAAGGCCAGCGCATTGCGGATCAGGTTGCTCAGGGCGACCTCGATCTTGTCGCGATCCCCGCTGACGACGACCGGGTCCTGGCTGGGAACGTCACAGCCGATCTCGATCTGTTTCCCGCCGGCCGGCTCCTGGAAGCGGCTGACCATGTCCTGCGCCAGCTTCGACAGCGAGAAGGGGGCCCGCCGCACCCGCGACTGGCCTTCCTCCTTGTGCGAAATCGTCGACATGTCTTCGATGATCGACTTCAAGCGCATGGCGCTGCGGATAATGACTTCCATCTGTTCCTGGTAATCGGCCGGGATGATTTCCTTGAGAAAAGTGGCATGTCCCAAGATCAGCCCGAGCGGGGTGCGCAGCTCGTGCGAGGCGATGGCGATGAAATCCGACTTCATCCGGTCCAGGCGGGTGAGCTCGGCGTTGGCGTCCTGCAATTTGATGAGCAGGCGGGCGTTCTCGATGGCGATGGCGGCCTGGGCCGCCAGGGTCTCGAGGATAGCCAGGTCGTCTTCGGTATAATTGCGGGTGGGATGCTTGTTGACGGCCTCGATGACCCCGATGGCCTCGCGTTTGACGAGCAGGGGCACTCCCAGGATGGAACGGGTCTTGAATTGCAGCGCGCTGTCGACGCGCCGGTAGACGCGCGGATCGGCGGCCGCGTCCTGGACCACCATCGCGCGGCTGTGGGTGAAGACCCAGCCGGCGATGCTCGAGTCGAGCGGTACGCTCACCTCACGCAAGGCGCCCTGGGGGGCGCCAGAGGCCGCCTCAAACCGCAGTTCCCCGGCGGTCGGGTCGTAAAGCAGGATCGAGGCGGCTTCGCTCAGGGTCAGCTCAGCGGCGCTGTCGACAACGGCCTGCAGCAGCTGCGGCAGATCGTGGGTCGAGCTCAGCGTGCGGCTGACCTCGAGCAGACGCTCCAGGTGGTGCGGCTTGCGGGGGGAAGTGGGCCGGTCAACAGGCATCGTCAGCACCGACCATAGGTCGTGATTTTAGCATAGGCGAGTCCGCCGCAGCGGCGGCCGCGGAACCGGGAACGGCTGGAGGGCCGAATGGCAGTCAGGAAGAAAGTACGGGTGGCGATCATCGGCGTAGGCAACTGCGCCTCGTCGCTGGTCCAGGGCGTGCACTACTACCGCAACGCCAAGGTGGGCGACAGCGTCCCCGGCCTGATGCACGTCGAGATGGGGGGCTACCATATCCGCGACATCGAGTTCAGCGCCGCCTTCGATGTCGTCAAGACGAAAGTCGGCAAGGATCTCAGCCAGGCGATCCTGGCCTACCCCAACAACACGATTGCCTTCGCCGACGTGCCGCGCCTCAACGTGCGCGTCCACCGCGGCATGACCCACGATGGCCTGGGGACCTATCTGGCATCGGTCGTCGAGAAGGCGGACGGCCCAACGGATGAC
This sequence comes from uncultured Anaerolineaceae bacterium, assembly GCA_964569445.1. Taxonomy (GTDB): domain Bacteria; phylum Chloroflexota; class Anaerolineae; order Anaerolineales; family E44-bin32; genus DATEVL01. The sequence goes on from CAZMVJ010000018.1 coordinate 13,995, forward strand.
ATCGTCCGGATCCTCAAGCAGACCAAGACCGACGTCGTCGTCAACTACCTGCCGGTCGGCTCGGAAATGGCGACCAAGTGGTACGCCGAGCAGGTGCTCGAAGCCGGCTGTGCCTTAGTGAACTGCATCCCGGTCTTCATCGCCAGCTCCGACTACTGGGCCGGGCGCTTCCGCGAGCGCCACCTGCCGATCATCGGCGACGACATCAAGAGCCAGGTCGGCGCCACGATCGTCCACCGCGTGCTGACCAATCTGTTCACCGACCGTGGGATTCATCTGGACCGGACTTACCAGTTGAACTTCGGCGGAAATATGGACTTTTACAACATGCTGGACCGCGGCCGCCTCGAGTCGAAGAAGATTTCCAAGACGAACGCCGTCACCAGCCAGCTGCCCTACACGCTGGCGCCGGAAAACGTCCACGTCGGTCCGAGCGACTACGTACCGTGGATGACCGACCGCAAATGGTGTTACATCCGGATGGAAGGGACGACCTTCGGCGATGTGCCGCTCAATCTCGAGCTCAAGCTCGAAGTGTGGGACTCGCCGAATTCGGCTGGGGTCGTTATCGACGCCGTCCGCTGCGCCAAGATGGCGCTCGACCGCGGCCTGTCGGGCCCGCTGCTGCCGCCGTCGGCCTACTTCATGAAGACTCCGCCCAAACAGTTCAGCGACGATGTCGCCCGCCAGATGGTCGAGGACTATATCGCCGGCAAGCCGACCCCCGGCTAAGCCCTTCGGCGGGCGCGAGGAGCAAGGGTTGCGCGCCCAGCGCCTGGCCCGGCCCGGGCCCATCGACCAGTCACCGCTGTATCAGGAGGACCTGCCTGTGCCGGATCCCGGCCCGGGCGAGGTCCTCCTGCGCGTTCGGGCCTGCGCCGTCTGCCATACCGATCTCCATCTGGTGGAGGGGGAACTCCATCCGCCGCAGCTGCCGCTGACGCCGGGCCACCAGGTGGTGGCCGAGGTCGTCGTGGCAGGGGCGGGGACCCGGTTTCTCCCGGGCGCGCGCGTGGGTGTACCGTGGCTTGGTGGGGCCTGCGGCGAATGCGAATTCTGCCGGCGGGGCGAAGAAAACCTCTGCCAGGAGGCGCGCTTCACCGGGTTCCACCGGGATGGCGGATTCGCCGAGTATCTTACGGCCGACGCCGATTTCGTCCTTGACCTTCCTGATGGACTGTCCGACGAGATGACGGCGCCGCTCCTGTGCGCCGGCATCATCGGCTATCGATCCCTACGTCGGGCAGACCTCGCCCCCGGGGAGACGCTCGGCCTGGTCGGTTTCGGCGCCAGCGCGCATCTGGCCCTGCCTGTGGCGCGCGCGTGGGGCTGCCGCGTCTTCGTTTTCACTCGGGGGGAGTCGCACCGGAAGCTCGCCCTCGATCTGGGCGCGGCATGGGCCGGAGGGATCGAGGATCAGGCGCCGGCAGAACTCGATCGAGCCGTGCTCTTCGCCCCGGTGGGCGATTTGGTGCCCCTCATCCTGGAACGGTTGCGGCCGGGCGGGACGTTGGCGATCAATGCCATTCACCTCTCGCCGATCCCTCAGATGCCTTATGCGCTGCTTTACGGTGAACGCGCGCTGAAGTCGGTCGCCAATGCGACCCGTCAGGACGGGAGGGATTTTCTTCGCTTGGCGGCCGAGCTGGACCTGCGACCGACCGTGGCCACATATCCGCTCGAGGACGCCAACCGGGCGTTGGCCGATCTGCGACACGGTCGGCTGGAAGCGGCGGCGGTTTTGCTGCCATGATCCCTGCGCTTTCATTTCATCCGCCCAAGGAGGCGCAGGGATGATCCGCCTGGGGACGTCGGGCTTCTCCTACGACGACTGGGTCGGTGCCTTCTACCCGCCGGGACTGCCGAAACGGGAATGGCTTGCGTATTACGCCCGCGAGTTCGACACCGTAGAGCTCAACGTCACCTACTACCGAATCCCGGACCGTCGCACCGTCGTGGGTTGGACCGAGCGCACGCCGCCCGGTTTCTTGTTCGCCGTGAAAGCCTTCGGCGGACTGACGCACGAACGTCAGGAACCGGATTTCGCCGGCTTCGTCGAGGCGATCGAGCCGCTGCGCCAGGCGGGGAAACTCGGCTGCATCCTGGCGCAGTTCCCCTACGCCTTCACCCCCACTCCGGCGAACTGGGGTTATCTCGAGCGGCTGCGGGAGGGCCTGGGCGATCACGACGTCGTCGTCGAGTTCCGTCAGAGCGGATGGGTCCAGCCGGGAACGTTCGAGCGCATGAAGGTGCTCGGCCTGGGATTCTGCTGCGTCGACGAACCTCGCCTGGAGGGCTTGATGCCGCCGCAGGCACAGGCCACCAGCCGCGTCGCCTACGTCCGGTTCCACGGACGGAACGCGCTCAAGTGGTGGGAGCATGATCAGGCGTGGGAGCGATACGACTACACCTATCCGGAGGGCGAGCTCAAGGAATGGCTCCCCCGGCTGAAGCTCCTGGAGCAGCAGGCCGAGGTTGTCCTGGTCTACGCCAATAACCACTATCGCAGCCAGAGTGTCGACACGCTTCGGGCGCTGCGAGCGATGCTGGCGGAGGCGTAATGCCAATGCGCAGAGCGAGGCGCGGCTTGTAAGGCGGTGCGGCTTCGAACGTCAGCAAGCGGCCCTTCGACTACGCCCGCAGGATCGAGTCTCGCGGGTGAACGCGCGAGGCTGGCTCCGCTCAGGGAGGGCGCCTCTCCGCGCTGAGCGAAGTCGAAGCGCGCTGCTTAGCCCGGTTCGGGCCCTTCGACTGCGCCCGCATGGATCGACCTCCCAGCCGACGAAACGGGGCGGGCTCCGCTCAGGGAGGGCACGTCACTTTTCATGGAGTCCTCATCCTCGCTGAGCGGAGGGCCGCACAGAGGGCGGCCCGAAGTCGAAGCGTCGAAGGGTGCTGTCCGGAGGAGAACGCTTGCGGCGAAGACGGAGTCGAAACCTCGATGGTATAATCTCCGCATCGTGATCCTCTTCCCTCTTCACCGGCGACGCCGGTGGGGCAGCGAGTAACATGTCCGGACACTCCAAGTGGTCGACGATCAAGCGCAAGAAGGCCGCCAATGACGCCAAGCGCGGCAGCACGTTCACCCGCCTGGCGCGCGAGATCGCGTTGGCGGCGCGCGAGGCCGGGGGAGACGCCGAAACGAATTTCGGCTTGCGCCTGGCGGTCGAGCGCGCCCGTGCCGCCAACATGCCGAAGGACAACATCGAACGGGCGATCAAGCGCGGCACCGGTGAAGACAAGGACGCCACCGCGTTCGAGCGCATCCTCTACGAAGGATACGCCCCGCACGGCGTGGCGGTCATGATGGAAGTCGTCACCGACAACCGCAACCGGACGGTGGCCGAACTGCGCCATACCCTGACGAAAGCGGGCGGCACGATGGCCGAAGCCGGCGCCGTGGCGTGGCAGTTCCGCCGCGCCGCCTACTTCTCGATCCCGGCGCGAGAAGTCGACCGCGAGAAACTGTTCGAAATGGCCGTCGAAGCCGGCGCCGACGATGTCGTCTTCGGCGAAGATTCCATCGAAGTCTTCGCGCCGGTCGAGTCCTTCAAGGCGATCAACGACGTCCTGCACGCCGCCGGCCTGAAAGCAGAAGAAGCCGGTTTGCGCATGCTTCCGAACAACACCGTCGACCTGCCCAGCGATCAGACGGTGCAGGTGATGCGTGTCGTCGAGACGCTGGAAGACCTCGACGATATGCAGCTGGTCTTCTCCACGCTGCACGTCTCGGACGAAGCGGTCGCGCTTCTGGAAACCGCCTGACCCGCACGGTGGGGGGCTCCGGCGCCCGCTTGTCCCATCCGCCGACTTCCCCTGGTCCTACCGCGCCGCCGGCACCGATCGGACGTCTCCTGTTGGGCATCGACCCCGGCATGGCGCGCACCGGCTACGGCCTGGTCCGGCAGATCCGCGGCGGAGAGCTGGAGCTGGTGGACTTCGGCGTGATCGAGACCCAAGCCGGCGAGGAGGCAAGTGAACGTTTGCTGACGCTGGAAGCGGGCATCGAACGCGTGCTGCAGGTTCATCGGCCCGAGTCGTCCGGCGTCGAACGCCTCTTCTTTGAACGCAACGTCTCCACCGCCATGTCGGTAGGTCAGGCACGCGGCGTCGCATTGCTGACTCTGGCGCGCCATCAGCTCCCCGTCACCGAGTATTCCCCGGTCGAGATCAAGCAGGCGGTGGCCGGCTACGGCGCCGCCGACAAGCGCCAGATGCAGACGATGGTCCAGACCCTGCTGCGGATGGACGAGTTGCCACGCCCGGACGACGCCGCCGACGCCCTGGCCGTGGCGATCTGCCACGCCCACATGAGCCGGATCCGGCAGCGCATGCAGGCCGGAACATGATTTCGACCGTGCGCGGGATCGTCCAGCAGATCTCGGCCGGCGAGATGGTGGTCGAGGTGGGTGGTGTCGGCCTGCGCGTCCTGGTTCCGAGGTCCGTGGTCGAGTCGGTGGCCTCGATCGGGAATGTCGTCTTTCTGTACACCCACCTTGTCGTCCGCGAAGATGCGCTGACCCTCTTCGGGTTCGGCAGCCCGGAGCAGCGCGAACTCTTCGGGCTGCTGCTCCAGGTCAGCGGGATCGGCCCGAAGCTGGCCCTGGCCGTCATTTCGAACGTGAGGCCGGAAGCGCTCCGGGCGGCCGTCGCCAACGGGCAGCCCGAGGCGTTGGACAGGGTCCCGGGGGTCGGCAAGAAAACCGCCGAGCGGATCGTCTTCCATTTGAAGGACAAGTTCACCGCCCCCGGGACGAGCGGGCTTGCCCTCCTTCCGGCCGATACCGACGTCCTGGCGGCGCTGACGTCCCTCGGCTACAGCCTGGTCGAGGCGCAGGCGGCCGTTCAATCGCTCCCGCCGGACGCGACGGAGCAGGTCGAAGGGCGCATCCGACTGGCCCTGCGCTACTTCGCGCGGCCGTGAGGTCAGGAAGATCCGAGCAGGGACCGCCGGATCACGATGGAGTAGGGGCACGGCAGGCCGTGCCCCTACTGGATTCGAGAGGGAATGACAGGAGGGTCATAATCCGAACATGGCGAATTCAAGAAACATCGTCTTCGTAGGTCCGGGCGTGATGGCCGAGGCCATCGTGGGCGGCCTGATTCAGCGGGCGGGAGTCCCGGCGTCGGACATCGGTGTCGCCGGTCCTCGGCCCGAACGCCTGCAGGAGTTCAAGGATCGCCATGGCGTTCGAGTCGATCCCGACTCGCGGTCGGCCGTCGGCGGGGCGTCGACCGTTGTCCTGGCGGTCAAACCGCAAACGCTCGACGACGTCATGCGCCACCTGCACGGCGCTATTCCGCCCCAGGCGGTGGTGCTATCGATCGTCGCCGGCGCCCGCCTGCTCGATCTGACGCGCGGCCTCGCTCACCCCGCCGTCGTGCGGTCGATGCCGAATACGCCGGCTCAGGTGGGAGAGGGAATCACCGTCTGGACGGCGACGCCCGAGACCACGCAAGGTCAACGCGAGGAGGCCAAGTCCATTCTGGCTTCTTGCGGGCAGGAGATTTTCGTCGAGAACGAGGACTACCTGGATATGGCCACGGCCCTTTCCGGGACCGGTCCGGCCTACGTCTTCCTTTTCATGGAAGCCATGGTCGACGCCGGGGTTCACCTGGGCTTCCCGCGCCGAATCGCCGAGGCGCTGGTCGTCCAAACCGTGCGCGGCTCGGTCGCCTTCTATGAGAGCTCCCCGATGCATCTGGCCAGGCTGCGCAATCAGGTGACTTCGCCAGGCGGGACGTCCGCCGCGGCGCTCTATTACCTGGAGAAAGCCGGCTTCCGCACGGCGCTTTCCCGCGCGATTTGGGCAGCGTACGAGCGGTCGATCCAACTGGGGCAGGGCCGCAAGCGCGGCTCGATCGACGAGGGCGGATAAACGACACTGCCGCGATTGTGAACGGCTGGACAAAAAGGACTGGTTCGGTTACCATTCGCAGGTTGGCGGTGGAAGGGCGCCCGAAGCCCTCGTCCTCGCGGCGACGGCGGCCAAGACCAAGTGAACGGTCCCCCGGCCGCCGGGCTCCAGCCTGCAAACCTCGCCCGGGAGGCGTCATGTCGGACCTCGTCAGCAACCTCGCAGCCGACCTCGACCGACAAATCAAGGATTACCAGCCGGAAGTCGGCCTGCGGGAAGTCGGCAAGGTGCTCGAGGCCGGCGATGGGATTGCCCGCGCCTCCGGCCTGACCGGTGTCCGTTCGCAGGAACTGGTCCAGTTCGACAACGGCGTGATGGGAATCGCCTTCAACCTCGAAGAGAAGTCGACCGGCCTGATCATCATGGGCGAATTCTCGGGCATCGAAGAGGGGATGGAGGTCTACGGCACCGGCCGCATCGCCTCGGTTCCGGTGGGCGAGGCGATGATCGGCCGCGTGGTGAATGCCCTGGGTGACCCGATCGATGGGCGCGGACCGATCGCGACGACCTCCTTCCGCCCGATCGAGCGGATCGCCCCCGGTGTGGTCAAACGGCGCGACGTCGATACGCCGGTCCAGACCGGCATCAAGGCGATCGATGCCATGATCCCGATCGGGCGAGGGCAGCGTGAGCTCATTATCGGCGACCGCCAGACCGGCAAGACGGCGCTGGCGATCGATACCATCATCCAGCAAAAGGGGAAGGACCTGCTCTGTATCTACGTCGCCATCGGGCAGAAGCGGGCGGCCGTCGCTCGCACCGTGGCGACGCTCGAGCAGTTCGGCGCGATGGAGCACACCGTCGTCGTCGTGTCCGCCGCCGACGAACCGGCGGCGCTGCAGTATGTCGCCCCCTATGCCGGGTGCGCCATCGGAGAGGAATTCGCTGAGCAGGGTCGCGACGCCCTCGTCATCTATGATGACCTGTCGAAGCACGCCTGGGCCTACCGCCAGGTCTCGCTCCTGCTGCGCCGTCCCCCCGGTCGCGAGGCTTACCCTGGCGACGTTTTCTATCTGCACAGCCGTCTGCTCGAGCGTGCCGTGCGCCTGGCCGACCAGTACGTCATCGCTCCGGCCGGCGAGGGGGAGGTAGAGGCCAAGGCGTCGATCGACGGCAAGGTGTTCGACGGGCCTTTGGCGCGGCACGAAGCCGAGACCGCCCTCAAGGAGCGAAGCGACGCCGCCAAAGTGCGCGTCGCCCGCGTCAGCGGGTCCGGCGGATCGCTGACGGCGCTGCCGATCATCGAAACATTGCTGGGGGACGTCTCGGCCTACATCCCCACCAACGTGATTTCGATCACCGACGGCCAGATCTACCTGGAGAACGACCTGTTCTACGCCGGCATTCGCCCGGCGATCAACGTCGGGCTGTCGGTGTCGCGCGTCGGCGGCGACGCTCAGACCAAGGCGATGAAGCAGGTCGCCGGGCGGCTGCGCCTGGACATGGCCGCCTTCCGAGAGGTGGCCGCCTTCGCGCAGTTCGGGTCCGACCTGGACAAGGCGACTCAGGCGCAGCTGGCCCGTGGCCAGCGTCTGCAGGAAGTCCTGAAGCAGCCGCAGTACGCGCCGGCCGAGCTCGAACAGCAAGTGATCGCTCTCTTCGGCGCCACTAACGGATACGCCGACCAGGTTCCGGTCGACCAGGTCCGCAGCTGGGAACAGGCGCTGCTGAGGAGCGTCGAGGCCAGCCATCCCGAGATCCCCCAGGACATCGCCGCCCGCAAGATGATCACGCCGGAGACCGAGAAGGCTCTGCGGCAAGCGATCGAGGCTTTCAACCAGGGCTGGCAAGGCTGACCCGGGGCGAGGGAGTCGATCGAAATGGCCTCCGCCCGCGAGATGCGGCTGCGAATCCGAAGCGTCGGCAACATCGCCCAGGTCACGCGCGCCCTGCAGGCGGTCAGCGCCAGCCGCGTCCGCCGGGCGCAGCAGTCGGTGCAGGCGACCCGCCCCTACGCCACCAAGGCCTGGGAGGTGCTGCTGCACTTGGCTTCGCAGCCGGCACGCAACGTCGCCCATCCGCTCCTGACGCAGCGCACGGAGGTGAGGCGTGTTACGGTCGTGGTCATCACCAGCGACCGCGGCTTGGCGGGCGCCTACAACGCCAACCTGATCCGCTACTGTCTCCAGAGTTTCCGGAGCTCGGCGGCGCCGGTTACGTATGTTTTCGTCGGCCGCAAAGGGCGCGACATGATGACCCGGCGGCGGATCGATGTGCGGGCCGATTTCAGCGGGCTCCCGGCAGAGCCGAGTTTTGCCGACGTCTCGGCCATCGGCCGGCTGGCGGTCGAGGACTACCTGGCGGGCCGCACCGATCAGGTGTTCCTGGCCTACACGCGCTTCGTCAATCTGTTGAGGCAGGTCCCGACGACCAAGCTCCTGCTTCCCTTGGAGCTCGACCGACCGGAAGCGCGCGTGACGGAGTTTCAGCCCACCTCCGGCCCGGCACCGGCTTACATTTACGAGCCGGGCGAAGAGGAGTTGATCGGCCAGATCGTCCCGCGCTTCACCGCGTTGCAGGTATTCCATGCCGTGATGGAGTCGTTGGCCAGCGAGCATGCCGCCCGCATGGTGGCGATGCAGAACGCCACGCAGAACGCCGTCGAGTTAGGCTCGGCCTTGCGCCTCGAGTACAACAAGGCCCGGCAGCAGGCGATCACCAGCGACATGCTCGATATCGTCGGCGGCGTCGAAGCGCAGCGGGCGTGAGAGGATGCATTCACACCCCCTCCCCTGACCCCTCCCCCTGCATGACCCGGCCCTCCCGGGCTATGGCGCGAGGCAGGGGAAGGGGAGGGTTTTCTTGGGGGATGGGGGAGCATAGCTCCCCCATCCCCCAATCCTCCACCCCCTCTCCGCCACGGATGTCCTTAGGCCAAGGCGCTCGGGGCGGAGAGGGGGTAGGGGGTGAGGCGGCAGCCAGATCCAATCGGAGTCGTCCACGGCTCCCTTCGGAGGATTGAGGCATGGCGGAAGTGACAGGGAAGGTTGTGCAAATCCTGGGCGGGGTGGTCGATTGCGAATTCCCGCCGGGCGAGCTGCCGCAAATCTACGATGCCATTGAGCTCGATCGGCCGGGGCAGGCGCCCCTGGTGCTGGAAGTGCAGCGCCACCTGGGAGACCGCCAGGTCCGCACCGTCGCCATGGACACTACCGACGGGCTCCAGCGCGGCATGCCGGCGCGAAGCGTCGGAGGCCCGATCACCGTCCCGGTAGGGGAGGCGTCGCTCGGGCGGGTCTTCAACGTCCTGGGCGTCCCGGTCGACGGTCGCGGCGAAGTGAAAGCCTCGATGCGCTACCCCATCCACCGCCCGGCTCCGTCCTTTGAAGAACAGTCACGGCGGGTGGAGGTTTTCGAGACCGGCCTGAAGGTCATCGACCTGGTGGCTCCCTTCACCAAGGGCGGCAAGACCGGGATCTTCGGCGGCGCCGGAGTGGGCAAGACAATCCTGATCCAGGAGCTCATTCGATCGATCGCCACCGTGCACAAGGGCAACTCGGTCTTCGCCGGCATCGGCGAGCGCACGCGCGAGGGGACGCAGATGTACCGCGAGATGATCGAGGCCGGCGTGCTCAAGGATACGGTGCTGGTCTACGGCCAGATGAACGAGCCGCCCGGCGTCCGGCTGCGCGTCGGCCTGACGGCGCTGACGATGGCCGAGTACTTCCGCGACCAGGGGCGCGACGTCCTGCTCTTCATCGACAACATCTTTCGTTTCAGCATGTCCGGCTCGGAGGTCTCGGCGCTGCTCGGCCGTATGCCGTCGGCGGTCGGCTATCA
>CAZMVJ010000019.1:0-23656 GCA_964569445.1 uncultured Anaerolineaceae bacterium
GGCCGGGATCGGTCGAAGATCCCGGAGCGAAGCGGAGGGGGCTCCATCGAGTTGTTAGGCGGCCAGCAGGGCGGATCCAATCAAGGCGATTGGGGCTCTCCATGCTTGCTTTGTCGGATCCGCAGAGGGACGAGCTCCGCCAACCTGATGATAGACCATGCCGCGAGGAGCTGGACAACCGGGAGGGCGTAGAGGAGAAAACGGCCGTCCCAATCGGCGAATGTCATTGCGACGACAAGGAAGTGCCCAACGATCACTAGGGCAATCAGCTGAACTAGTGGGTGGCGCCTATTGACGAGAAAGGCCATTGCGGCGAGCAGATAGGTGGGGAGAAGGTAGGTGAGGATGACAAGGTTGTGAAGGAGGGAGTAGTAGGGGCGCGCATGGAGGAGTTCAGCGGCCACACGTGTGGCGCCGAGTCGAAGGGTAGGTAGGGGATGCGCGAGCGCGTATTGTGGCCCATCTGTCCACCTGCCCGTGAGAGGGTGGCTATCGACGGGCATCTTTAGGTTGGCTGCGTCGTATCCCCAGATTACAGTGCCCTGCCGGAGCATGGTCGTGGGAGCCTCTTCGGCGACGGAAGTTCTCAGACCCGGGAGAAGAGGCAGGAGAAGGAGGGGGAGAAGAATGACGAGTGCCTTTCTGGATCGGCTTGTTGGAACGGGGGAGAGGAACAGCCAGAATGTGACAGCAACGGGGACAAGAATCCAACCGTTGGGGCGAAGAGACATGCAGAAAGCGATGGCACCTAGCGCAAGGATTGTGCGTCCCGACGTGGGCCGAAGAGCCGCAGCGTAGATAGCGTGCGTCGCGAGGACGACCCCCGATACGTACAGGGAGTCAGTGAGGATGTACGTGTGCCACCTCATGATCTCGGGGTTGAGGAGAAAGAGTGCCGCAGCTAGCAGTCCGACGGATGGTGAGCCGAGGGCAACACCCAGGCGGTAGAGGGAGAACGCCGCGACAATCGCCACTAGGATCTGCAGGGCGATAACTCCGGTGAGGTCTAGCCCTGTGAGTTGAGTGAGTGCAACGACGGCGATGTAACCCGGGTAAGACTTCTGCTTCCCGTCAAGGGGCAGCCCGTGGATTAGACGTTGAGCGCCGTCGGTGTAGCGGGGGGAGTCCCCGGCGATTCTGATCCCTCGTAGCTGAAGGTAAATGGCGCAGAGAGCGATGAAAGCCATGGCGAGCAGGAAAGCCGTTCTTCGAGGGTGGCCAGAGTGGGGAGGCATACGGTTCTGTCCCTTGGGTAGTGTGGGGGGAGGCTGAATCTTCAAGGGCCAGGCTTGGCCTCTGGCCGCCTAGCGGCCTCGAGATGAGCCGCCCGGACCGCCAAGGTTAGTATCGCGCCGAACTCAGCATCCGGCTGGCCGGGTCGGCTCCATCGAGTTGTTAGGCTGCCCCAAGGGGACCGGCTATGGTCGGTCGGGCTTTGACTCGGATCCGCCGGGCCAGCTTCTGACGTTGACCTGCGGCTGGGGCGTAGCAGGCTTCGGGGTTGGCACGTTCGTGGAGGTCCGCGGGGACCCGGAGGAGCCACGGCTTGCGCCTGTGGAGGACGTGTGGGGGCGGGAGGTTGTGGGGCTAGTGGCCATGTTGCACCTAGACACATTCTATCACGGGATTGCCGGAAGAAGGAGGATGAGAAGAGCGGAGGCAGCAAGCACAGCCATGGAGTACCCATAGAGGCGGGCCTTGCGCCTGTTGAGTCGCTCGTTGTGCGGGACTTGGTCCACGTACCCGGCTAGGACGGCGAGGAGGGCCTCTCTTTCGGGGCGGCCAAGGATCTGTTTATCGAGCTCCTCCCAGTCCGCTGCAATGGGGAGGTGGTAGTCGTGGGGCCTGCCGATGAAGAGCGCAGCGGCGCCACCTGCGATGAAGAGGAGCAAGGCGAGAATCGATATTCCCCAGTAGAGATCAGAGCGCTCGGGTGAGACGGAGACCTGCAGGACTGTGCCTATCGGCAAGAGTAGTGCGGCCGCAGCGATGACAGTACTGGCCTTTCGGTCGAGAGAATCGCCAGCGGCGAGTGATTGTTCCATGGCAAAGCGCATCTCAGAGAGGGCAAGTTCCACGTCGGCATTGGACTTCTCCATTCAGTGCCTCCACCAGGGGGCGGCCAATTGCCTCGAGATTCGCGGAGCACCCCTGTGGGGGAGCCGCCCGGCCGGCCAAAGCTAGTATCGCGCCAAAAGCTACGCCTGGCTGGCCGGGATCGGTCGAAGATCCCCGGAGCGAAGCGGAGGGGGCTCCATCGAGTTGTTAGGCAACCCCGATTCGGGCAGTGAGCCAAAGGAACTTGTCAATCTCTTTGAAAGAGAAACCGGTAAGGCCATAGTGGGACCTGAACGATGTAATGACAGACCTGTACCTGGCGTAGTCCTGGAGATCGGCCTGAGTGAACGAGGCGAATCTATCACGGTCTCGATACTGCCTGAGGACCCTCTCCACGATGCTGTCGTAGATTGGGAACAGCTGGGGCCTATGCCAACTGCAGTACTTGGTTGCGAAGGAATAGTGGCGCCGTGTTGCGGTCTTGACGCTAAGCATTGCGATGCCATCGACCAGGTGGTGGGAGCCGGCGTCGAGGTGTTGAGCGACGTCGAGCTCAAGGATGTGACGGGTCATGACCGTGGTAGCGTAGATGTTGGTGTTGTACAGCGCGTTTAGGAGGACGACCTTGAGAAGAACGTCCTCGAAGTGCGTGTTGTTAGGGAAGTCACGGAAGACCCTGGTGAGGACGCGGTCCGCAGGGCCGTAACGGTCGTCCCGGTCGAATTCCTCCTTCGCCTTGGTGACTAGGTCAGGCGTAGGGTGGGGAGGGGGTGCGATGGAGGTCAACGTGGTCCCCGGAATTCACTCTCAGTGGGGCTGCCTAACGGCCCCGAGATTTGCGGAGCACCCCTGTGGGGGAGCCGCCCGGCCAGCCCAAGGCTAGTACCGCGCCAAAGCCAAACGCCCGGCTGACCATGTCAGTCGAGGATCCCCGGCCCTTTCAGGGTGCTCCCGCGAAGCGAAGCGGAGAGGGCTCCATCGAGTTGTTAGGTGGCCGGGATGTCAATCATTGACGGCCGACCAGGCCAGGTGCCGCTTAAGGTCGTTGTAGTGGCTGAATGGGATTGGGTTGTCAACGGGAAGGCGGTCGTGCTGTAGTCGGCCCACGACAATCCCGGGAGCGACACCAATGTCCGCGGCGAACTGGGAGATTGTTGCTGTACTTGGGAACCTATGGGGCTGCAGCTGTGCCAAGAAGCCGGAAAGGGCGTCACCTGGGATCAATGTCTCCGCCGCGAAGGCATCAGCTTCCTTTTCATGTCGCGTGTCAGGCGATGTCTGAGTTCCCTCAAGATAGATGCCACGCTTTCCGTGAAGGACGATGTGTGCAGCCTCATGGAAGAACGTAAACCACAGGTGGTCGTCGGTTCTGTAGCGAAGGGAGAGTTGGACGAGGGCGCGGTCGGGCGCAAGCCAACGGGTGGCCCCGCTGATGCGTACTCTTGGAAGCTCGGGGACGAAGACAACCGCGACGCCCACTTCTGCGCACCTGGCACGAAGCTCTGTTTGGAAGACCTCGGGGCCTTCGCGGGTGAGTTGGCGTATCGATGAAGAGAGGAGCCCGAGGAACGCGTCCTTGTCAAACGGGGCAAGTGGGATCAGGGAGGCTAGTATCTCTCCTTGGCGCAACCAGCACGAGACCGGTTCAAGATCGCTTGAGTGCGTCCTCGACTGCCTGAATGCCGCCGCCATCCGGGAGGATATCTCAGCCCACTGACTAGGCGAAGCAACACCGAAGAAACGCAGGAGTTCTGCGGCTTGGTCAGCTGTGCCATAGCGGCGTCGGATCCATTGATAGCGAACCATAGTGGCGATTGGGAACCTTCGTAGCCAGGCGCGATATCCCTCAAGTCGAGCTATCTCTTGGACGGTGGCCGCGTGCTGGTCGAAGAGGAGCTGGCGATTGTTCCAGAAATGGGCGGGAACCCCCAACACGTGCTCGAGCTGGATCGCTGTGTCCGGCGTAATGGCTGACTTTCCCTGGACGATCTCGTTGATGGTTTTCTGAGGACGTCCCATACGGCGAGCGAGTTCGGCTTGCGAGATGCCGCGGTCGCTGATGGCCTCAAGGAGAGTCTCGCCCGGAGGGGATACCGAATCTGGCTGATAGCGGTTGGAGACGTTCTCACTCATGGGTGTCCACCACTCCTAGAACTTGGATACTTCTTATTAGTGCCCAATCCAAGCCACCATCCTCCCTCCGGGGGATGGGGTTTCCTGCAGGTTCGAAGATGAGACGATACGGGCCATCAAGGTCGATGGAGAGCTGGCCCGATCGATCGCCTGTAAGTTCATGACACCCTCCAGGCAGATTCCGCATGTCTTGGAGCGAGGAAGCTGCCCGGAGGTCATCGAGACGGCGGCGCATCCTCTTGGCCCGATCGCTCCCGTGGTGGCGGCGCAAAAGGCGCTCGTCGTTGCACTCATCCTCAAGATCCTGTGAGGCAAATGTGATGTTCAACGGCGATGGCCCGCACGATGATATTAACCCTAAGGGTTATAGACAACTCTACTACGAATACTTGTGTAGCGCAAGGGGGATACGGAGGGGCGAACACGTATGGCGGCCAGGCCGCCTAACGGTGGCACGCCTTCGCGGAGCATCTGGGCGGCCTGCGAGTGACAGAAGTCGTGCGGGCGGATGTGGGACAGCCCGAGCGCGACGGCAAGGGCAAGCAAGCACTACTCTCAGGTTGCCGTGTTGGACGAGGAGGGCCGGCCCCTCCACCAGGCTCGGGTCGAGCACCAGCCTGGGCGCTCATTGGTGGCGAGCGATCGCTTTTCCCAGACACCGCGTCGTTGGTGAGTGAGCATCTGGCTGAGACCGTTGCTCACCCGGTGACGTCTATCCCCTCGAACAGATCCCGCTCCTTCAGGCCGGCGGGCGCCGGTGGGACGCCGCGCATGTAGACCTCCTCCGCCTCCGAGAAGCGGAAGAGCCAGCGGCCAATGCCTCGCGGGCGGGGCATCAACTGGCTGGCATGGCAGGCGGAGGCGCGTTCCTTGCGATCGGCCACAGAGCGGATATCGATGCGGGCGTGCACCGGGAACTCGCTTTGGGCGATATCCACCAGGTCGATGTCCTTGTTGCGACCCCAGTGGCGCGGGTCCTGCCCGAATAGGTGCAGCAGGCGAACGCCGTGCCGCAGCCAGGGTCGCCGGAAGGTGTGGAAGTAGAGTTTGGCCGGTTGGTGGGCCGGCAGGCTGCCAGGGAACCGCGCCGGGTCGGCGGCCGCCTCGAAGGCGAGGACGGTGGCGTTATGGCAGGCGATGTGATCGGGGTGCCGATACCCTCCGATGGGGTCGAAGGTGATGACCACTTGCGGGCGGATGCGCCGGATCCATTCGACGACAGCCGCCGCGACCTGTTCGATCGGGGCGGCGGCGAGAGCCTGGGGATGGCGGTTGTCGGGGGAGCCGGGCATCCCCGAGTCGCGATACCCCAGGAAATGGACGCCGGCCAACCCGAGATGGCTCGCGGCACACTCCAGCTCCGTCTGGCGCAGATCGCCGATGGTGGCGTGACCGGCCATCAGCTCCGGGGCGACCGTACCGACCTCGCCGCGCGTGGCGCATAAAAGGTGCACCTGCACGCCGCGCGAGGCGTAGAGTGCCAGCGTCCCGCCTGGGCCGAAACTCTCGTCATCCGGATGGGCCAAGACGGCCAGCAGGGCTCGATCGGCCGAGTCGCTCATGGGATCTTCTTGCCTCGGCGAGGGCCGCTCGGGGGTGGGCTTCCGGGGGCCTCGGCCGTCTCACCGATGATCTGGACGACGACTGTCCGTCGGCGCGGGCGTACGTCGAAGTCGATGAAGACGATCTGCTGCCAGGTGCCCAGGCAGATCTGCCCGTCGACCACCGGCAGCGACAGCGAAGGACCAAGCAGCGCCGCCCTTACGTGGGCATGGCCGTTCCCGTCGCCCCAGCGCAAATTGTGTCGGTACTCGATGTCCGCCGGCGCCAGGCGATGGAACGCCTGTCGCAGGTCTTCGAGGGCGCCGTCCTCGAACTCGATCGTTGTCAGGCCGCTGGTGGAGGACGGTGTGAAGAGGCACACCAGTCCGTCCCGGACGCCGCTCTCTTCCAGGGTGCGGGTCACGGCGGGGGTCAGGTCGTGGATGTCGCAATCCCCGCCGGTGGAGAACTCAAGCTGACGGGTCTGGACCATCGCCGGATTCGCGCGGGGCTTCGACGGCCGGCGGGGTCGCGGCAGCCTGGTCCGCTTCCGCCCGGCCGAGGTGCACCTCGGTGCGCGTCTCGCCTCGTCCGGCGGACTTGGCGAGATACTGGGCCTCGTCGGCCCGCAGGATCAGATCGTCGATCGTGCGGTCGTCCTCGCGCAGCTGGCAAATCCCGGCCGAGAAGGTGAGCGGGGGCAGCGCCGTACCGTAGGGACGCGTCGTGGAGGCCAGAGCCCGCCGCAGCTTGCCGACGACTTTGTCCGCGCCCGCCAGGTCGGTTTCGGAAAGCAGGACGGCGAACTCATCGCCGCCGATGCGGGCCAGCAGGTCGGCCGCCCGCAACACGGCCTGCATCGAACGCGCCGCGCTGCGCAGCAGGCCGTCGCCAAAGAGATGGCCAAAGCCGTCGTTGACTTCCTTGAATCCGTCCAGATCGAGGTAGACCAGCGTCAGGGGGCGCTGGTAGCGCCGGGCGCGCAGGAACTCCCGTTCGAGCAATTCGAGGAGCCAGCGTCGGTTGGCCAGGCCGGTGAGCGAGTCGGTGTGGGCCAGCTCGGTCATCTGTTGAGTCTGGCGATTGAGCCTTTGAATCGCACCGTGGGCGTTGGCGGAGTAGGCATGAATCATGGCGGCGGCAAAGAACAGAATCGCCGTCTGGACCACCAGGAAGACGACCCCGGCGGTCTCGGTCAGGCCGAGGCCGAGGGCGCTCGATTCGAGCGGAGCCCGCAAATAAACCATCACCGCCGAAGCCACGGCGGCCGAGGCGTAGAAGTAACCGGCGGCGGGACTGATGATGGCGCCGGCGACGAAGACGGCCACGATCGCCACCGGCCCGATCAGGTAGAGCTCGGATGGACTGAGGACTCCATTGAGGGTCGGATAGAACAGAGCGGCCGTCGCCAGCAGGTACCCGGAACTCAGCAGATGCTGCCGGGTGGCGAGCAGGTAACCCAGTCCCAGGGCCAGGATCGAAAACAAGATGGAGAAGGTCTCGAAGGAGGGGCTCGGCCCGCGGTTGAACCCGATCGCCAGGTAGAGCAGGAAACGGCCGATGAACCAGACCGCCAGCGCGATGCTCCACATGCGCAGGACGAGGTAGATGAGACGGAAGTGGAGGGCGCGTTCCTCCCCCTCATAGCGGGGGAAAAAGGCGCGGCGAAGGCGATGGGCCATGGTTTTAGTCGGCGCGGCTGTCGCCCGTTCCTTCATCCGGCGGGATCAGGGCGCCCAATATATTGTAGCCGGAGTCAACGAAGACGACCTCCCCGGTGATGGCCCCGGCCATGTCCGAGGAAAGCCAGACTGCCGTCTGGCCGAGGTCCTCCAACGTGATGTTGCGGCGCAGCGGGGTGAGCTGGGCGAACTCCCGGTGCATCCGCTTGAAACCGGCGACACCGGCCGCGCTCAGGGTTCGAATCGGCCCGGCGGAAATGGCGTTGACCCGGATTCCCTGCGGCCCCAGGTCGGCCGCCAGGTAGCGGACGGAGGCCTCCAGGGCGGCCTTGGCCACGCCCATCACGTTGTAGTTCGGCATGACTTTCTCCGAGCCGTAGTAGGTGAGGGCCAGCACCGAGCCCCCGTTCTTCATCAGCGGGGCGACGCCGCGCGTCAGCGCCGTCAGGGAGTAGGCGCTGATATCGAGGGCGTTGAGAAAGCCGGCCCGGCTGGTCAGGTGATAGGGTCGGCTCAATTCGTCTCGCCCGGCAAAGGCGACGGCGTGCACCAGGATGTCGACCACCCCCAGGTCGGCCGCGGCGCGCCGGAACAGTGCGTCGATCTGCTCATCGTTGCTGACGTCGCACGGCTCGACGAACGTGGCGCCGACGGATTCGGCCAGCGGGCGGACGCGCCGCTCCAGGCTCTCCACGGCGTAGGAAAAGGCCAACCGGGCGCCGTGGTCGTGCATCGCCTTGGCGATTCCCCAGGCGATCGAGTGGTCGTTGGCGACTCCGAAGATCAGCGCGGTCTTGCCTTCTAGAAGACTGGTCATGCGCTCTCCTCCTCGAGCAGCGGGACACGCTCCGGCGCCAGGCGAAAGCGCCAGGGCTTGCTCTTCCATGGTTCGGGGACGTTGTCGAGCCCGACGCGCGGCCCGCGCACGACGGCCCGGCGCGGGGCGGCCGGCGCGCGCTCGATGAACAGGCGTGCTTCGGGCGCGCACAGATCGTGGTCGTTGAAATCCCGATCGACGCCCAGCGCCTGGCACAGTTTGGCCGGGCCGTCGGCCACTCCGCGAAAACAGCCTGGGGATCGGCCGGCGTCCTGAGCGGAGCGAGGCCCGAGCTGTGCGAGGGACGAGCGAAGTCGAAGGACGCGGCGGCGACGCATGGTCGCCAATCCCTCGGACGGGGCCAGGGCCCGCAGCAAGACCGCCGCCGGCCGCCCGGTCGATTCGGTAACGACGTTCAGGCACCAGTGCATGCCGTAGGTGAAATACACATAGGCGTGGCCGGGCTCGCCCCACATCACCCGGTTGCGCTCGGTCCGGCCGGAATGGGCATGGCAAGCCAGGTCCGCCTGGCCGATGTAGGCCTCGGCCTCGATGATCCAGCCGCTCAGCCGGCGGCCGCGGTCGATGCGCACCAGGCGCTGGCCCAGCAGCTCGTGAGCGACGAGCAGCGTCGAACGACCGAAGAACGAGCGCGGCAGCCGACGGGCCCGGGCCATCGCGCCGCCTATTCCGTGCGTCCCGTCTGGAAACGTGGATCGCGCGCGATCATCCGCCGCAGCCCCTCCTCGAGACGGACGTGCGGGGAAAACCCGAGCTTCTGGGAGGCCAGGGTCAGGTCGGCGCACATCGAATCGGTGCCGGCCTCCTGCGATTCCTTGTAGAACCAGTCGACTTTCGAGCCGACGACCTCCAGCACCTGCTGCGCCAGCGCCCGAATGGTCGTGGGGAATCCGCTGCCGACATTGATCACGCGCCGGTCGATCGTCGGGACGGTGGCGGCGGCCACCATCGCTTCGACGACGTCGTCCAGGTAGACAAAGTCGCGCGTCTGATCGCCGCGGCCGTGGATCACCAGACTTCCGCCCCGCACCGCCTGCCGCAGGAAATGCGCCACGACCGGCGGGTGGGCGGCCGGGATCGGCTGGCCCGGCCCATAGGCGTTGAAGACCCGCAAGGCGACGGTTTCGATTCCCCACAGCGAACCGATGGTGCGGACGTAGTACTCGGCGGCCAGCTTGGAAACGGCGTAGGGCGAGCGCGGGTTGGGAACGGCGTCCTCCCGCATCGGCTGCTCCGGTTGATCACCGTACACGGCGCCGGACGAGATCAGCACGACGCGCTTGACGCCGACGTCGCGCATGGCCTCCATCACGCTGACCGTGCCGCCGACGTTAACGGCGTTGTACTCGCGCGGATACAGAACGGACTCGGGGACCGAAACGCGGGCGGCCAGGTGATAGACGCAATCGACGTCCTGCAGCAGCGTCCACAGCTTGGGCCGATCGGTGACGTCGCCGCGGGTAAACAGGACGTCCGCTTCCAGGCGGTGCGGATCGCCGGCGGACAGATCATCCAGGCCGCGGACCTGATGCCCCTCGTGTGCCAACCGATTGGCCAGCGCCGATCCGAGGAAGCCGGCGGCGCCGGTGACGAGGAAGTTCATGGCATACCGTTGACGACGGCGGCACGAGGGCCACCGTCGAGTTTGCGATTATAGCACCGCGGCCGCTGACGACCGCTGACGGCCCGCATCGCCGCGCCGATTCTGACCCGGCTCTAATCAGGGCGCCGGTTCGCCGCGGGTATCATCCCCCCATGACCGCCGCCCGCCGAGCTTTCGCCCTCGCCTTCTGGACCGCCTTGTCGCTGGCCTTGCTGGGTGGCAGCGCCCGTTCCGACCGGGACCCCGCCGACCAATTGCACCGGTTCACCGGGCAAGTCGAGTTCGACTTCGTCGGATGGACCTTGGGGGCGTTGGGAACGAAGCTGGGCCAGGACAGCGTTGGGGAGGTCGGCTATCTCCCCGAAGCCGAACGGACCGAATTGGTCCGGCGCTACCTGGAGCTGGTCGACCGAGCCGGGAGGCTGCAGGGCGATCTCGAACGGATGTACGCCGATCCATCCGTGGCAGATCCCGAGGCGGCGAGCATCGGCGAACGGACAACGTTGGCCGATCTACGCCAAGAGATCGAAGCCTTGAAACCGGGCGCCGAGGCGATCCTGCAAGAACAGGCCGGGGTGGTGCTGGCCGACGGCGACCTGGCCAGCCTGGGCGCTCCGTTTCCGCCGGTCGCCTTCCACATGTCGAAGTTGCCCTTGGGGTTGGTCGTCTCGCCGCGCAGCGTGATCCGGCAGGAGGCGTTGATCACGTTGCTGCCCGACCTGACCATCGAAGAGCAAGTGGCGCTCGAGCAGGCGGTCGAGAGTCAGCTCGGGCTCTCGGCCCTGGTCGTACAGATCGGCGGCATCGGCACCTACCCGACGATGGTCGAGGAGACGACGGCGCTCGACTGGCTGGCGGAGGTCGTGGTGCACGAATGGACCCACAACTACCTGACGCTGCGTCCGCTGGGGCTGGCGTACGACGCCTCGCCGGAAACGCGAACGATGAACGAGACGACGGCCAACCTGATCGGCAAGGCCTTCGGGCGAGCCCTGATCGAGCGCTACTACCCGGAGCGGCTGCCCCCGGCACCGGCGCAGGCTCAGGCGCCTGCCGCCGAGACGGAATCGCCGGCCGAGCCCGCCGGGCCGCCCGCTTTCGACTTCAATGCCGAAATGCATGCGACGCGCATCGAGGTCGACCGGTTGCTGGCCGAGGGGAAAGTGGATGAAGCGGAAAACTACATGGAGCGGCGGCGGCAGCGCCTGGTCGATCACGGTTACATCGTTCGTCGGCTCAACCAGGCCTACTTCGCCTTTCACGGGGCTTATGCCGACACTCCCCAAGGAGCGGCCGGGGCCGATCCGGTGGGGGAGGCCGTCCGTGAGCTGTGGGGCCGCAGCGAGTCGCCGGCGGCCTTCCTGCGCACGATGGCCTGGATGAACTCCTTTGACGATTTGGAGCGGGCCCTCGAGGGCTCTTGATCTACAAGGAGGCCCCGTCGGGCAGCTCGCGCGGTCTCTCCGGGCGGGGTAGGGGCACGGCACACCTGCCCTGGCGGGCGGTGCCGGGGTGCCGTGCCCCTACGCGAGTCAGCCCTCGCCTCCGCTCGCGCTTCGGCTGCGGCTCGTGCTTCGCGGAGCCTGCCCTGAGCGAAGCCGAAGGGCTCGGCTCTCGCCTCCGCTCAGCGCGGAGAGTATTTCTCTCTTCGTTGTGTCCCTCCCTGAGCGGAGCGCTGCCCCGAGGCCGCGAGGGGCAGCGCGCAGTCGAAGGGCGGCTGACTCTCATTTCACGGCTCCGTCACCAGCGCGGCGAGCAGCGCCGCCCGCTCGGCCAGCGAGTCGACCTCGACGTACTCTTGAGAGGAATGCGCCCCGTCGCCGCGCGGCCCCAGGCCGTCGAGGACGGCAGCGCCCAGCGCTGCGACGAAGTTGGCGTCCGAGCCTCCACCGGCGCCGCCTTCGGTGAGATCGAACCCGAGCGCGGCGCCGATGCGGCGGGCGCGCTCGAAGGCGGCGCCGATCGCCGGCGTGCGCGTCATCGGCGGTCGATTCCAGCCACCACGGGTGGCAAGCTGCGCGCCCGGCAGCACCGGGCGCAGCGCAGCGAAGGCGGCCTCGATGCGCCGTTGCTCCTCCGGTTCGACGGCGCGCACGTCGATGCGCACCTGGCAATGCTCGGGTACGACGTTCGTTCGCGTTCCGCCTTTGATCACACCGACCGCCACCGTGGTTCCGTGGGAAGGCGCCGCCAGCGCGTGGACCCTCGGAATCTGATGGGCCATCTCCACGATGGCATTGATGCCCGCCTCCGGATTGTTGCCGGCATGGGCGGCGCGTCCGATCGCCTCCAGGACGAAGACGCCGGTTCCTTTCCTGCGCGTCTTGAGCGATCCGTCCGGCAGGGCCGGCTCCAGGCACAAAACCCACGCGTGGCGGCGGGCCAGGTCCTCGATGATGGGCCGTGAAGTACGGCTTCCCGTCTCCTCATCCGAAGTCAGCAAGCAGCGGATGGGCGACGACAGTGGAGACGCCGCCGCCTGCAGCCCCTGCAAGGCTCCCAAGGTGACGGCGATGCCGCCTTTCATGTCCAGGGCGCCCGGCCCGTAGGCGCGCCCGCTCTCGAGCCTCCACGGCGTTTCAGCAATCGTGCCGACGGGGTGCACCGTGTCGAGGTGATGCAGCAGCAGAGTCCCGCCGTCGCCGCTTCCCCAGGTGATCAGCCAGTGGTCGCCGGCGCCGACCTGCGGGATGCGCTCGACGGCGCCCCCGAGGGCATCGAACTGAGCCGATACCCATTCGCCCAGTTGGTCGACTCGCGCCTTGTCGGTCGTCGGCGACTCCATCTCGACCATTTGGCGCAATGAGTCGAGCATGTCGTCCTGACGGGCGCGGAAGTGAGAAAGCGGCAGATGGTCCATCACCTCATTTATTACCTCTATTGCCTCGCCGGATGGACTATTCTCAACCTCACCCCCAACCCCCTCTCCGCGGAGTGCAGGGCCCCTCGGCGGTGGGGGTTAGCGCAGAGGGGGCGAAAATCCTGAAGGGTGGGGGGAGTTCCACTCCCCCCACCCTTCAGAGATTCCTCCCCTCCCCCGGAACGAGCCATTGCTTGCGAGAGTCTGCCGTCTCGGGGGAGGGGCAGGGGGTGGGGGCAATCGGGCTGCGCCATCTTGGTGACTTGATCAGCGGCCGATCATTGGACAAATGTCCTCGGCGGTGTACGCACGATTAGCGTATCCGAAATCGAGGGGGGCGAGAAGCGCCTCGGGATTCTCCAGGGTGAAGGTCGACGCGATCGCGCAGCCTTCCTCCAACCCGGAGTCGGCGTAGCCTGCGAGCAAGAGGCGGGCAAGCTCGGCATAGGCTTCGGCTGAGGCGCCGCCGCCTGGCGCCAGCTTGTCCACCTCGGCCTGCGCGTTGGGCGCGTCGCCGGCGGCAAGGAACGACAGCACGCGGCGGAAGGCGGCGTAGGCGGCGAGCTCCTGCCGCCGGGCGCCGCCTGTCGGCCAGTCCAGCAGCGCATCGTCGTCGATCGCACGTTGATAGAGTTCGACCGCAGCCGCCAGATCGCCGCGAAGGTAGGCGTCATCGGCATCGTGGATGGCGTGGATGCGGAAACGCGGCGCCTCGATCACGGGTTCGCCGGGAACGAAGGCCCTCGCCTCTCCGTCCCAGGTCCAGATGCGCAACCAAGTGCGAAAGGGCCCGGCGCCGACCGAGCCGATGCCGGTTGCCGTGATCTCGATGGCGGCCGGAGAGCTCGAGTCGTCGGCCTCGATCACCAACTCCGGAAAGGGCATGTCGTCGCTGGCGCCCTGGAATCGGTCGACCATCTCCGCCCCGTCCCATTGGTAGACGGCGAACTGGGCGAAGCAGGTGTGCGCCCCACACAACGGATAGGCGACGATCAATTCGGGTAGTCCGTCTACCGTCAGGTCCCGCGCTTCGTGGATTGCCGGCGGTCCGAAGTCCGGGCGGGGAGGGGCGACCTCGGCCTGCAGGTAGGCGCCGTCCTGGCAGCGCCACAAGTAGACGCTCCCATCCTCGGTAATGCCTTGGGCGTCGGGGGCCCCGGTGAGGCCCGCCGCAAAGTCGAGATAGCCATCGCCGTCGATATCGGTCCAGACCACCGTCGAGTTGGGGCTCCCCCAGCCGAGATCGAATAACGATGCAGCGAGGGCCGTCGGATCGCCTCCCGCCTCCAGGTAGGCAGAGACCGCCTCTGCCGGGGCCATCCCGTCGGTCAGGTCCGGCACGGCAACCCCACTCGCTGATGGACAGGCGGCCGCGCCTTCGGGGATGGCCGATGCGGGAGGGGTCGCAGGAGGCGACGGCAGTGCGGCCGGTGGAGAGCAGGCCGTGAAGGCGGTCGCGGCGATCAGCAATCCGGCGGACCGAACGACGTGACCCACAGCAGGCAGTGTAAAGGAAGGCAGGGGGTCGGGCAAGCGACTCCTCGTGGAAAAGGGCTGCCGGCTCCGCCGTATACTCGAATCGATGGAACTCGCCTTTCCCGCAGGGACGCCGGCCTCAAGGCAAGGCCCCTTCGCACGGTTTCTCCCGCCGGTGGAGGCGGGGGCAGTCACGCGATTCCTTGCGACCTATCCGTTTCCAGAGGGGTGGTTACTGGACCCGTTCGGGGTCTCGCCGAACCTGGCGATCGAGGCTGCCCGAGCCCGCGGCGCGGTGGCGGCGTTCAGCAACCCCGTGGTTCGCTTTGTGGTGGAGCATCGGCTGAATCCGATCGACCCGGCCGACATGCGCGCGGCGCTGGCCGCGCTGGCGTCGGCGCCCAAGGACGATACCCGTCTCGAGCGTTTCCTGCTGGACCTGTACCGGACGGAGTGTTCCCACTGCGGCGCATCCGTCTCCGCCGATTCCTTCATCTGGGATCGCGAGCTCGAGGTCCCAGTGTTGAAGATTTACGTGTGCGAGGCGTGCCACCGGAGCGGGGAGGACGCCACCAGCCCTGCCGATCGGGAGCGGGCGACCGCCTCCGCCAGTTACCGTCTGGCACACGCGCTGGCGGCCGAGCGGGCTGCCCCGGCCGACGATCCGGATCGGGAACATGTCGAGGCGGCGCTGGCTGTCTATCCGGCGCGGGCGATCTACGCGCTCGTCTCTCTGCTGCAGAAGCTCGACCAGCTGGACCTGCCGCCGGCCCAGCGGCGCGCGGCGGAGGCGTTGCTGCTCTCCGTTTTCGACGCCGCCGACGGGCTGTGGGGCTACCCCGAAAGCCGCGCCCGGCCCAAGCAGCTCATCGCCTCCCCCCGCTTCCGCGAAATCAATGTCTGGCGCGCCCTGGAGCGGGCGCACCAGGAATGGGTCGCCGAACCGATCGAAGTGCGGCTGGCGACGTGGCCTGAGTCGGGAGCGCCCGAGGCCGGAACGCTGGCTGTCTTCCCTGGACCCATTCGTGAGCTGGACGAGACGCTCCCGCCAGAGACACCTTCCATTCTCACGGCGCTGCCGCGGCCCAATCAGGCTTTCTGGACGCTCACGGCGCTGTGGGCATCCTGGTTATGGGGTCGGGAGGCCGCTGCCCCGATCCGGATCGCGCTTCGCCGCCGCCGCTTTGACTGGATGTGGCACGCCGCGGCGCTGCGTGGCGCCTTCAAGGCCCTGGCGCGACATCAGCCCTCGGGATCGGTGGCGGTCGCCTTCGTGCCGGAGGCCGAGCCGGGTTTCCTGGCGGCAGCGCTGGCCGGCCTGGACGCCGCCGGCTATCGTCTGCGCGGCCACGCCGTGCGCCTGAACGACGGCCAGGCCGTCCTGGCCTGGGAAGCGGCGCGGCATCGAGCCGTCGGCGACGAGCCGCTGGCTCAGGTAATGACCGAAGCCGCCGAAGCGGCTTTGCGCGAACTGGGCGAGCCGGCCGGCTACGGACTGCTGCACGCCGCGGCCACGATCGCGCTGGCTCGGGGGCAACGCCTGGCAGAAATGTGGGAAGCGGACGATACGCCTCCCCTGACAAAGCTGTCGGAAGGAATGGAGACCCTGCTGGCCGCTGGAGGGTCATTCGTCCATTTGGATCCCGGGCTGGAGGTGGAGAGCGGGCAATACTGGCTGGCGGTGCCGGGGGCGACGTCCTCACCCTTGTCGGACCGAGTCGAGGTTCTGGTGCTCGAGACGCTCCGATCCCAGCCGGGAGTGAGCCTGCTGGCAACCGAGGCGCGCCTGTGCGATGCGCTACGCGGACTCCAGACTCCCGACCGGCGGCTGGTGTTGGCGTGCCTCGAATCCTACGCCGTCGTCGATCCAGGCGGCGGGTGGAGTTTGCGCCCGGAGGACGAAGCGGAGCGGCGCCAGGCAGACATCCTTGAGATCCGCAACCTTCTCGTCGGTCTGGGCGAAAGGCTCGGCTTCCGCGTAAGCCGAGAGGACGGAGTCCTCTGGGAAGAGCATGGTCGGCCGACCTTCTTCTTCCACGTCCAGGACACGGCTGCGCTGAGCGGAGTCCTGGGCGCCACGCCGCAGTCGGCGCAGGTCGTGGTGCTCCCCGGAGGGCGGGCGTCGCTGGTGGCAGAGAAAGAGCGCCGCGATCTCCGATTGCGCGCGTGGCTGTCCGCGGGCGGGCGAATCGTGAAGTACCGCCACATCCGTCGACTGGCGGTGGAGGCGTCCGTCCATGCCGGCAATTTCCCGGAGCGGCTGGGGATCGATCCGACGCAGCGCGAAGACCCGCAACTGCCGCTGCTCTGAGGCAGTCCCTGTCCGCAGTGGTCTGTCTGATGGAGGCGGTCGCTCGACACCCCCACCCCTACCCCTCCCCCGGCGAGATAGGATGTCGATGCGAGGGTGCTTTCCCGGGGGAGGGAGGGTCAAGGAGGCGGGGGGCCAAAGGCCCCCCGCCTCCTTGAGGTTTTCCACCCCTTCGCGCAGCACCCCAGAGGGGCTCCGCCATGCTCCAACTTGTCGAAGACATTCACGTGGCGGAGAGGCCCACAGGGCTGCTCACCTGCACCGCACCTGCGGTGCGCCGCAGGTGCAGGTGTCGCGAGGGGCAGGGGGGTGAGGTCGAACGACTCTTGAAGCGCGGCGAAGTTCTTCAACGAAGTTGCGAGACGGGACACTAGGCCGGAAGCGGCTTATTCCGCAGTCTCCCAGATTTCTCGAACCTACACTATGGGGTCGGCGTATCGCTAGGCGTGGCTGTGGCGGTGGGAGTCCACGTCTCAGTGTCTGTCGGGGTGAGGGTGGGGGTGGCGGTGGAAGTAGGTGGCGCAGTGGGGGTGGCGGTCGGGGCGGGCAGGTTGAGCAGCAGGTGGAGCACAGCCGAAGCCTTGCCGCCCGACCGATTGCGAACCGTCAGGCGCAGCGTCACCGGGCCGTTGGGCAAGCCGGTGGGATCCCAGTCGAGAAGCCGCCCCGGCTGCTCCAGCGGAGTGGCGCTGCGCGCGATATCCGGCCACGAGTTCGGGTCATTGCCGAGGCCGACTTCCAACACCCAATCCTGGAAGTCGCTGGGAGCGGCGGCTCGGCCGAAGAGCGCCACCGGCCCGCCGGTGATGACGGCGCCCTCGGACGGATCGGTGAACCCCACCACCGGCTGCGGCGTGTCTTCGTTACAGACATCGTGGGGGACGAACACCACCTTCTGGTCCTTGAACCCGTGGTCCTCGGCCCACTGCTGGCCCTGGTCGTCTTCCGTCAGCCACCTGCGCGCCCAAGGGTCGATGACGTCCAGCCCGAGCTGCTCGACGGCGTGATCGGGGCAGGCAGCGGAGGCCAGCAGCAGGCTGAACGAATCGATCCACGGCTTCTGCCACAGATCCTTCTCCTTCGGCAGCGGCGGTTGATCGAGGGCAAAGAACTCGACGCGCTGGGACGGACACCACTCGGACGGTTCGGCGCCCGATTCCGAACAGATTACGCGTTCGACGACCGATTCGGGACGGACGAAACCGCTCGGACCACCTATGGCTACCAGGGGCATGGCCGCCTGCATCACCTGGCTCCAGATCGGACCGGCCCCGGCGACCCCCGAGATATCCTCCATCGGGGTGTAGTCGGCGTTGCCGATCCACACACCGACGGCCAAGTCGGGGGTGAAGCCGAGGGTCCAATTGTCGCGGAAGTCATTCGTCGTGCCGGTCTTGACCGCCGCCTCGAACGGCAGCCTCAGGATCGAGTTGGCCCCGAACGAGGGCGTGCGGGCGTTGTTGTCGGCGAGGATCGAAGTGATCAGGTAGGCGTGGTCCGGCCGCACGATCGGTTGAGCCTCGGGCGTCTGGTACTCGTAGACGACATCGCCGTTCGAGTCCTCGATGCGGGTGATCGCCACGGGCGGGAGGCGCCTGCCCCCGTTGGCAAAGACCGAATAGGCGCCGGTGAGTTCGAGCAGCGACACGTCCCCGCCGCCGAGAGTCAAGGCCAGCCCGTAATCGTCGCGGTCGAGCGTCGTGATGCCCAACCGGCGGGCGAAAGCCAGCAGCCCCTCCTCCTGGGGCGTCGCCGGGTCGTCGTAGATCCCGACGAACTGCAGCGTCTTGACGGCCGGGATGTTGTAGGAGCTCCCCAGAGCGGTGCGCACCGTCACCGGTCCGTGGAAGCGGCCGTCGTAGTTGACCGGCTTGTACGGCTCGCGCGGATCGTTCGGGTCGCCGGAGGGGGGGAACTCGGAGCGGACGTCCCACAAGAGCGTTGCCGGCGTCCAGCCCTTCTCAAAAGCGGCGGCGTAGGTCAGCGGCTTGATCGATGAACCCGGCTGCCGAGGAGCCAGGGCCATGTTGACCTGGCCGTCGATGTCTACATTGAAGAAATCAGCCGATCCGACCATAGCCAGGATCTCGCCCGTCGAGGGCTGGATGGCGATCAGCGCCCCGTTCGAGGCGCGGTGCTCCGCCAACTCGGCGACGTGCGTCCGCACCGCTTCCTGGGCCAGGTCCTGGATTTCCGGATCGAGCGTGGTATGGACAGTGAAGCCGGAGCGATAGATCGTCTGGGGGTCGTAGAGTTGCTCGAGCTGTTCGCGAATGAATTGGACCCAATGCGGATAGCGGAGATTGATGTCCGGTTCGGGGAAGACGAAGTTGGTGGTCTCGGCGGCGGCGGCGCCGGCCGACTCGGGCGAGACACAGATCGGTTCCGGCGCGTTGCTGACGAAAATGCACCCCTGCTCGTCGGAGGTGATGGCCATCAACCCGAGGATGGTCCGCTGGCGGTCGAGCGTCGCTTCCCGGTTGGTGTAGACGTCGTAGACCGACGGCGCCTGGATCAGGCCGGCCAGGAAGGAGGCCTGGCCCAGCGTCAGGCGATCGGCCGTCACGCCGAAGTAGGTCTCGGCGGCGGCTTCGATCCCGTAGGCCAGGTTGCCGAAGTAGACCTGATTGAGATAGAGCTCGAGAATCTCGTCCTTGCTGTAGCGGCGGGTGATCTCGGCTGCCAGCAGGATTTCGCGAATCTTGCGCAGGGCC
This sequence comes from uncultured Anaerolineaceae bacterium, assembly GCA_964569445.1. Taxonomy (GTDB): domain Bacteria; phylum Chloroflexota; class Anaerolineae; order Anaerolineales; family E44-bin32; genus DATEVL01. Next base: position 19,218 of record CAZMVJ010000019.1, read on the forward strand.
GAGCGTTGGGCGGCCTCCTCCGGTGTGAAGAGCAGGTTGCGGGCGATCTGTTGCGTGATCGTCGAGGCGCCCGGGCCGCCGCCGCCGGTGCCGACGTTCTGCCAGATAGCCCGGCCGATGGCCAGCAGGTCGAAGCCGGGGTGGCTGTAGAACTGCGAGTCCTCGGTGGCGATGACCGCCGCCAGCAGGTACGGCGAGATTTCCTGCAGCCGGGTATGGGTCCGCCGGCCGGCCTGCGGATCGAGGATTTCGTACAGCAGGTTGCCTTCGCGGTCGAGGATGCGTGTCGTCTCGAATTGGGCGGCATGCGATTGAAGATCTTCGACCGACGGCAGCGTGGCGGCCAGGGCGAAATACTGGACGACCGCCAGGGAGAGGAGCAGGATGAGAACTGCCGCAGCGGCGAAGAGTGCCAGCACGGCCATGCGCACCAGACAGTTGCCCCAGCCCGGAGCGCCGCGGCCTCGACGGCGGCGGCGCGACGGAGGGGGGACAAAAGCGGCCGGGGTGACCTGGGTGGCGCCGACGTCGCGCTCGGTCACCCGTTGCGGCAAACCGGTTTCGCCGCCCCGGCGCGCCTCCGGGTCCGGAAGTGTCGGGCCCAGATCGTCCGAGGGCGTCGGCCGGCGACGAGGCGCGGGTGGGGCAGCCCGTGCGTTCGTTGGCCGTGAGGACGGTGTCTGCCCGTCGCGGGGGCCGGAAGGCTCGTTCATGTGGATGGAGGATGCTATCACCGCTTCGGTGTCCTGACGAGGACACCGCCGGGGAGCGGAGGAAAGCCCGGCCGGGAAGGGTTAGTGGATGCTCGGGTAGGGAAACAGCGAAGGCGGCCCTTCGACTGCGGCCGCTGTGTCTGACATTGCCCGCCAGGGGACGGGCCGGCCTCCGCTCAGGGAGGAGGCAAATCTCACGAGGATGGGCTTCCGCGCTGAGCGGAGGGAGGACGCCGGTCCTTCGGCGTCCTCCCGCAGTCGAAGCGCGCTACCCAAGCAGAGCAGGCCCTTCGACGGATGACCCCTTCACTCCGCCGGTTTGCTCGCCACCAGGACGGTCCAGCGGCCCTTCATCACCGACTGTTCCGATTGGTTCTTCACGTCGAACGTCAGACCGACCAGGCCGCCGCCGAGCCGGGGAAAGGGCTTGACCTCGTCGACCTCGAGATCGGCATAGACGGTGTCGCCGATGTAGATTGGCAAGCTAAACTTCCACTCGTTGATCTCGCGGAAGGCCAGCACGGTTCCCTCCAGGATCCCGGTACGGACCGCCAGGCCCGAAACGATCGACAGGCCGAGCAGGCCGTGCGCTACGCGGCGTCCGAAACCGGACTGGCTGGCGTACACCTCGTCGGTGTGGATCGAATTGAAATCCCCGGAGACGCCGGCGAAGGTGACGATGTCGCCCTCCGTGATCGTGCGCGCCCGCGTGCGCAGGCGGGTACCCACCTGGAACTCCTCGAAGGTGCGGCCGCGCGGCAGGGTCGGTGTCGGTTCCATGGCGCCTCCCGGGCAAACGGCATTCTAGCATCAACCTGAGGCAGCACAGAAAGGGTGCTTCTTGTAGGGGCGGGTTTCAAACACGCCTCTACGCCGACCGGCCCGCGTGCCTTGGCCCGGCCTCCATCCGCCGCTAGAATAGCGCGCGTGAGCCTTGCCCCTCTTCCGTTGAGCGGACCCGTCCTGCTGCGGATCGCCGCCGACGCTTTGTGCGGCCCAACTGATTACGCCGACGACCAGATCTGGGAGGTCGTCGCCGGAGGCGAGCCGCCGGCGCTGGCCATGACCACCTCGTATGGACGGCGCGCGGCCAGCATGCGGATCTTCCCCAGCTTCGGCATGGGGGGCCCGGTGGTCAGCGATCCGGCCGCCTTTGCCGCCGCGCCGAGGCTGGATTCGCTTCTGCCCTCGTATCTCAGCATGCGCTTCTCGCCGATCGTCGGGCTGGAGGTGCGCACCGAGATGCGCGTGGTGGACTCGCACAGCGCCGCCGGCCGGGTTACCCTCACCAACGCCACCGACCGTTTCCGTCCCGTAAGGCTCGGCTTGCACGCCGTTCTGCTCCCGATCGCCGGCGGGCAAGGACTGCTGCCGCGGTCGTTCTCGGGCGCCACCGCGCTGGCGGGGAAGACCGGAGGACTGGAGCCGGTGCTCTTCCTGACGGGAGGCGCCGTCGAAGAGCCGGGCCTGGCGGCAGCGCTGCTTGTGCGAGTCGACCTGGCGCCCGGCGCCAGCCGCTCGTTTACGTGGGGCGAGGCGGCCTTGGCCGCGGCCAAGGATTCCTTCGAAAAGGCGCGGCTGGCAGCCGGCAAGGCATGGGACGGGGAGGTGGCGCGTCTCGAGCGTACGCACGATCGCTGGGTGGAGGTTCGCAGCTCCAATCCCGAATGGGATACGGCTTTCCACCTGGCCCAACAAAGCGCTCTGGTCAGTTTGGTCGGGCCCGGGCCTCTCAGCTCGCGCCTGTCGATCGTCAGCCAAAGGACACCAGACCGCGGCTTCTCTCCTTCCGGCGACGGCCGCGACCACAGCGAAGGCTGGGATGGGCCCTCGGCGCTCGAGGCGTACTGCACCCTGCGCCAGTTCCTGTGGGCTGCGCCCGAAGCCGCGGCGGACGTGCTGCGCAGCTTCTGGGACAGTCAGGGGGCCCGCGGCGAGATCGATGCCCGACCGGGTCCGGCCGGGCAACGCGCTCGCCTGCTCTGTCCGCCGTTCCTGGCTGTCCTGGCCCTCAAGGTCTATGAGGTGCTGCAGGACGCTTCGTTCCTGGAGGAGGGCTTTCGCGCGCTGTGGCTGTCCTTCCGGGCGTGGACGGCGCCGGCTCACGACCGCGATGGAGACGGCTGGCCGGAATGGGATCATGGCGGTCATCCTCCCTGGCCGGCGTTCTGGGGCAAGGGAGGCCCGGACGCGCCGTTGGACTCGACCATCGTCGAAGACCCGGCGCTGGCGGCGCTCCTCTATCGAGAGGCCGTTGCGCTTCAGGCGATGGCAGAGATCCTGGGCCGCGCCGAGGCCGTCCCGGACTTGAAGGGACGCCAGCAGCAGCTGAGGGGAGTCCTCCAGCGGGCGTGGCATCCCGAACGGAGGATCTTTCGCAGAGTCGAGCGCGACACCCATCGGACCTCGCGTGGGGACCCCGTGGCCCGCGGGCAAGGGCCCGGGACGAAGAAGGCGGCGCGTCGCCTGACACCCCCCGCCCGCCTGTCGGTTCGTGTCGCCACCCAGCGAGGCGAAGGACATTCGATCCGCGTCCGTCTGCGCGGCCGCCTCGAATCCGGCCGGGTGCGCGTGGAAACGCTCGCGCCGGATCGCTTCCATTGGATGTGGGAAGAAGGCGCGGCGGTCAGCGAGCTGGTCTTCGCCTCGCTCGAATCGGTCGAGCTGCTCGGTGTTCCGGAGGAGACGGCCTGGCAGGTCTCCGGTCTCGACCTCGAGCGCGAGGACTTGACTCTGCTTCTCCCGCTGTGGGCGGGCATGGTCGAGCCGCACCAGGCGGACGAGATCATCCGGCAGACGCTGCTCGAGCCGAACCGATTCCGAGGCCCCGGCGGTTTGTCGTCTGTCCCGAAGGACGACCCCGAGTACCGCCTCGCCGCAGCCGATCCGCGCGGCGCCGTGAACCCCGCTCTCAACCTGATGCTTGGCGAGGCGCTGGTCCGCTATGGCTTCCGCAAGGAGGCGGCCGAGCTGTTGGGCAGCCTGTTGCGCGACTCCCTGGACTCGCTGCGCCGCGACCACGCCGTGCGCCAGGCCTATCACCCGGAGAGTGGAGAGGGCCTGGGCCGACGGAACGACGTGCGCGGCCTCCCTCCGTTGTCGCTGTTTCTGGACGTCCTGGGCGTTGGCCTGCTGTCGCCGAATCGGGTGCTCCTTGAAGGGAGGTCGCCCTTCGAAGGACGGGTCGTCCTACGCTGGCGGGGGCTGACGGTGGACCGGGCCCAAGCGGAGACGCGCGTACAATTCGCCGACGGCGGGAGCGCCGTCGTTGAAGGAGAGGAGGCAGTGTTCGTGGAGAGGGTCGAGGAAGCTCAGTTGAACGAGGCGGCAGCAGAGGCTGCGCCAGAATGACCGACCAGACCGCCCGCACTTGGCCAAGGGTCCGGCTCGCCATCATCGACGCCTGGCGCCACGGCTGTGTGAGTGCCGCGCTCGGGAGTCCTGGCTTCGGCGGCAAACGGTGAGCTCATTCCTTCAACTCTCCCTGGCCTTGACGATCATCATCCTGGCGGCCAAAGCCGGCGGCTGGGTGAGCGTTCGGCTGCACCAGCCTGCGGTCCTCGGCGAACTCCTGGCCGGGCTGATCCTGGGCCCGACCGTCATCAACCTGCTCCATCTGCCTCCTTTCGACTCCCCCTCGCTGGAGGAGACCGTCCTGAACCTGGCCGAGTTGGGCGCGGTGCTGATGATGTTCATCGCCGGGATGGAGGTCGACCTGAAAGAGAT
>CAZMVJ010000020.1:0-22941 GCA_964569445.1 uncultured Anaerolineaceae bacterium
CCGGACTCGAGCCCTGGAGACTGAGGGGTACCGAGTGATTTGCTTCACGAACCGCGACATCTTCCGCGACCTAGAGGGAGTCCTGGCAACAATCGCTCAGGCGTGCGAGAGATACGCAGCGTCCCCAAATGCTCCGCTACGAGGCGGATCGTGAAGACGGTTGTCCTGAGCGATTTCGGGCGACCTGCTCGCCTTGAGTTCCTGGAGGTGCCAAGGCCTAATCCCAGGAAGAACGAGCTGCTGATCAGGATTCATGCGACAACCGTGACGTCGGGCGACGTCGTTATCCGGAATCTCCCATTCCCGATCCGAACAGGTATGCGTCTCGCCCTCGGAAGAGGCAGAATCCTCGGGCATGAGCTCGCCGGGGAAATCGAGGCGGTCGGAGGCGAGGTCACACGGTTTCGCAAAGGGGACGCGGTCTTTGCCTCGACCGGTCTCTCAGGGGGCGCGTATGCTGAGTTCATCTGCCTGCCCGAAGCGGGGAGCGTGGCGTTGAAACCGGCCAATCTGACCCATGAGGAAGCGGCCGCCGTGCCTGTTGGAGGGCTCACCGCCCTGTACTTTCTTCGAAAAGCCGCCATCCAACCCGGGCAGAGCGTGCTGATCCATGGAGCTTCCGGGAGTGTCGGGTCCTATGCCGTGCAGCTAGCCAGGCACTTCGAGGCGGAGGTCACCGCGGTGTGCAGCACGGCGAATCTTGAGTGGGTGAAAGCCCTGGGGGCTGATCGCGTCATCGACTACACGAGGGAGGACTTCTTCCAGAACGGCGAGAGCTATGATGTCGTCTTCGACGCGGTCGGCAAGGTCTCGGATTCGCAATGCAGGCGGGTCCTCAAAGACAAAGGCGCGTATCTGTCCGTCAGGTCACCATCTAGCGAAAACGCAGAAGGCCTGGTCTTCCTCAAAGGACTGATCGAGGCGGGGAGGATGAAGGCGGTCATCGACCGCCGCTACCCGCTGGAGCAAGTCGCCGAAGCCCATCGGTATGTCGAAGCAGGGCACAAGAGAGGGAATGTCGTCCTTGTCATTTCAAGTCCGAACATACGCTAATCACAATTCTTTCGATTTGGGATGTAGCCAATGAAAGCAATCGTCTGCACGGCCTATGGGCCACCGGAGGTCCTTCAGATCCGGGAAATGGTGAAGCCGAACCCGAAGGACGGCCAGGTCCTGATCCGAATTCACGCCACGACGGTAAGTAGGGCGGACTGTGAGATCCGCCGGTTCACCTTCCCAGCTTGGGTCTGGCTGCCTCTGCGGCTGTTCTTCGGCGTGTTCAAACCAAGGATCCGCGTGCTGGGGCAGGAGTTCGCCGGCCAGGTCGAAGCGGTCGGCAAGGACGTGACGTCGTTCGCGCCGGGCGATCGGGTCTTTGGGACGACCGGTATCGCCCTTGGAGCGCATGCCGAGTACATCTGCCTGCGCGAACAGCCGGAGGGCGGCGCGCTGGCGAAGCTCCCGGCCAAGATGACGTATGCGGAAGCAGCCCCCATCCCCTACGGAGGAAGCGAGGCGCTGAGGTTCCTTCGAAAAGGGAACATCCAGCGCGGACAGAAGGTCCTCATCATCGGCGCCGGAGGGAGCTTCGGCACCTTCGCCGTGCAGTTGGCCAAGTTCTTCGGGGCCGAGGTCACCGCCGTGGACAGCGCGGGCAAGTTGGACATGCTGCGCTCGATCGGCGCAGATCATGTCATCGATTACGCCGAGCGGGACTTCGCCGCGAGCGGCGAGGCCTACGACGTGATCTTCGACGTCGTTTGCCGAGTCCCGCTCTCCCGCCACCTTCAAGCACTTCGCCCCAACGGGCGCTGCCTGCTTGCCAACCCCCAGACTTCCCACCTCATCCGCGGCTTGTGGACATCCATGTCGAGCAGTAAGAAAGTCATCTTCGGAGTGGAGAGCGGATCGAAGGAAGACCTGCCCTTCCTCTGCGAGTTGATCGAGGCCGGGAAGCTGCGCCCTGTCATCGACCGGCGCTATTCGTTGGAGGAGATCGTCGAGGCCCACCGCTACGCCGAAACAGAACAGAAGAAGGGGAATATCGTCATCATGGTAGGCCGCGAGACAAGCTGACCGATCAGGCAAGCCGAGACTGCTTGTTGCGGATCGCCGCAGAGAGGATGACGGGGGCCTCGAGCAGGTGGGACCCAGGCTCTGAGGATCCACCCGCACCCCTGCCCCTCACCCCCGGGCCCTCTCCAGCTTTGCGGGAGAGGGTGCAGGGTGGGGGAACCGCCTGTCAGCCCGCCAAATCCGGATACTCCTGCGCCACCGCCTCGGCGCCTTCGGCCCCGAGGACCCGCAGGATCTCCAGGATCAGCCCGGCCTTGACCTCCGCATCCCGCCGCGACCACGTCCGGCTCTTGACCTCCAGGTAATCTCCGGTCAGCGCCGGCTGGATCACCCGGTCCAGATTGACGAAAAACTCGACCTGCTTGTAGCGGACCAGCCAGCGGCGCCGATCTTTCTCGACCTCGGTCACCGCGTTCGGATCGAAGTACTCGCGGTAGAAGCGCAGGCTGTGCGTCGCCGGGGCAATGAAGCGCGAGCGTGAGAGCAGAACCGAGTTGTGAACCTCACGCTCGCCGGCGGGGCCGGTGAGCGTCAGCCGGTAGCGGACGTTCGTCGTGGTCCCTTCGTCGTCGATGAACTCGTCTTCGCGGTAGCGCAGGCGTCCCGGGTCCGGATCGGCGAAGGAGAAGTACGTGTCGAACTCGTGGTAGTGCGCCCGACGCACGATCTCGAACGGCGCTTGCTCCAACGCCGCCAACGCCGCCGTCGGATTCTCCAGGCGGACCTTCACCTGGACCTCATAGGACTCCTCCTGCTGGGCGCCTTCGATCGCCACCAGCTTCGACAGCAAGGAACCTTCGCGCGCCGTCAGGAAGGAGTCGATGCGCCGGGCATAGTCCTGCGCCGCCGCCAGAAGCGGCTCGACGTCCACCGTCAGCAGCTTCCGGTCGCGCATCAGCCAGCGGCCGTTGACCATCACGTCGCTGACGTCCGTCGGTTTGGCGGCGTAGACCAATCGCGAATAGACCGATTCCGGCTCGCGCTCGAAGCGCGGCAGGTTGTGAAGCGTGTCGAGCTCGACCCGCACCAGATCGGCGCGCTTGCCAACCTCGATCGAGCCGATCAGGTGGTCGAGATGGATCGCCTTCGCGCCGATGCGGGTCGCCATGGCGAAGGCCTGGCGGGCTGGTAATGCAGTTGGATCGCCTCCGACGGCCTTCGCCACGAAACTGGCCAGGCGCATCTCCTCGAACATGTCTAGGTCGTTGTTGGACGACGGGCCGTCGGTCCCCAGGCCGACCGGCAGTCCGGCGGCGTGCATCGCCATTACCGGCGCGAAACCGGAGGCCAGCTTCAAGTTGCTGGACGGGTTGTGGGCCACGCCGACGTTGGCGTGCGCCAGCGTGCGGATCTCGCCTTCGTCGACGTGGACACAATGCGCCGCCAGCACCTTGGCCTCGAGCAAGCCGACCTTCTTGACCCATGGGATCACCGGCATGCCGTGGGTCTCGCGCCACTGGTCCACCTCCAGGGCCGTCTCGGACAGGTGGATGTGCAGCGGCACGTCGAACTCGACCGCCAGGTCGGTGCAGGCGCGCAGGATCTCGGGCGTACAGGTGTACGGCGCATGCGGGGCGACGCCGGGCAGGATCAGGGGGTGGCCGCGCCAGCGTCCGATGTAGTCGCGGGCGGCGGCCAGCGAGTCTTCAAAGGAAGCGGCGTCCGGCGACGGGAATTTGAGCACCGTCTGGGCACACAGGCCGCGCATCCCGGCGTCGGCGGTGGCCTGGGCGACGGCGTCCTCGAAATAGTACATGTCGGCGAAGCAGGTCACCCCGCCGCGGATCATCTCGGCGCAGGCCAGCAGCGTTCCCAGCCGGCAAAAATCCGGCGAGACGAACTCGCGCTCGACCGGCATCATGAACCCGAGCAGCCATACGTCGAGGCGCAGGTCGTCGGCCAGACCGCGCAGCAGCGTCATCGGGACGTGGGTATGCGCGTTGACCAGCCCCGGGATCAGCGCCTGGCCGCGGCAGTCGAGGGTATCGGGCGCTTCGAAAGAGGCGGAGATCTCGGTTTCGGGTCCGACGCCGACGATCGAATCGCCTCGGATGGCGACGGCGCCGCCGCTGATAATGCGGTCCTCGGCGTCCATGGTGACGACGGTGGCGTTCCTGAGGATGGTGTCGGCATTGGTCACGGCGGCCTCACGCAGGGCTTTGGCTGTCACCCCCGCGTATCGCGCTTCGCATCCCGGAGGGGAAGCGGGGGTCCAGTGCTCCGGTCTTTCTGGATGCCCGCTTTCGCGGGCATGACGTGTTCCTGACGTCAACTTGCGGTGGAGGGGTCCTGTATGAGCAAGGCGGAAGCTTAGCTCCCCCCTTCCTCCTGAATTCTGATCCCCTCTCCGCCACGAGCCTCCTCAGGAGACCCTCTTGTCGGCGGAGAGGGGGTAGGGGGTGAGGTTGAGAGCTGCGCGTCCCGCATTCCCTTGAATTCGGGCGATTATAGTGCAAGGTGCCGCAGGTATAATCCGCGAAGCCGACTGATGCGCGCCGTTGACGTCATCGCCCGCAAGCGCGACGGTCACGAGCTCTCCCGCGAAGAGATCGACGGCTTCGTGACCGGGTTCGCGCGCGGCGAGATCCCGGACTACCAGGTCTCGGCCTGGGCGATGGCCGTCGTCCTGCGCGGTATGTCGGCTCGCGAGACCTACGACCTGACGATGGCGATGGTCGCTTCCGGAGAGACGCTCGACCTTTCCCAGGTAGCGCCTCGGTCGGTCGACAAGCACTCGACGGGCGGCGTCGGCGACAAGACCTCCTTGGTGGTCGGGCCGGCCGTCGCCGCCTGCGGCGTGCCGGTGGCGAAAATGTCGGGGCGCGGCCTGGGCTACAGCGGCGGGACGCTCGACAAGCTCGAGTCGATCCCAGGCTTCCGTGTCGAATTGACCACCGACGAATTCCTGCGACAACTGAAAGAGATCGGCCTGGTATTGTGCGGCCAATCGGTCGACCTGGCGCCGGCCGACGGCAAGCTCTACGCGCTGCGCGACGTGACGGCCACCGTCCCTTCCATGGCGCTCATCGCCGCTTCGGTGATGTCGAAGAAGATCGCCTCCGGCGCCCGCGGGATCGTGCTCGACGTCAAGGCGGGTTCGGGAGCCTTCATGCCCACCGTCGGCGAGGCGGCTGCACTCGCCAGGCGCATGGTCGACATCGGCCGCCGCGCCGGGCGGCGCGTCGTGGCGCTGATCTCCGATATGAACCAGCCTCTGGGGTCCGCCGTCGGCAATGCCCTGGAAGTGCGTGAGGCCTTGGCGACTCTGCAGGGCGGCGGGCCGCGGGATTTCCGTGAACATTGCCTGCGAGTCGGCGCCCACATGTTGATCCTGGCGGGAAAGGCTCACGACCTGGCGACAGCCCGTAAACGCCTGGTGGCCGTCCTGGCGAACGGCAGCGCCCTGGCGAAGTTCCGAGGGCTGGTAGAGGCGCAGGGGGGAGACGTTCGGGCAATCGATGACCCGGGCTTGTTGCCGGCGGCGCCGGTCATTGCCCACGTACCGTCCCTGCGCGGCGGGCACCTGCGCCGCATCGACGCCAGGACGGTCGGGGAGGTCTCGGTACGCCTCGGAGCAGGACGCGCCCGCAAGGGGGATCCGATCGACCACGCTGTCGGGATCGTCGTGCTGGCCAAGGTGGGGGACCGAATTCGCGTCGGCGACCCGCTCTTCATCATCCACGCCAAGGACCGGGCCGCGGCAGCCGCGGCCGAGGCCGACCTGATGGGCGGCGTCGCATACTCCAAACGCCCCGTCGCGAGGTTGCCACTTTTCTATCGTACGCTGCGGTCATAGAGCAGGCGGCAGCATATCCGATCACAATCGTAGGGGCACGGCACACCTGCCCTGGCGGGCGGTGCCAGGGTGCCGTGCCCCTACGCCTCAGGGGTACGGCCGCCCTCTAACGCCATTCTGACCCGACGCCAGGACAATCAGACACACCCCGGTCGGAGGCGAATGCGCATTCTCGTCGTTTCCCATGATCCTCTGGCGCGCCGCGCCATGGCCGACCTTGTCGGGCGAATCCCGGACGGCGAAGTCGCCGGAATGGTCGACCCCGGGGCGGCGCCGGCGTTCTCGAGAGACCGGTCGCGCCCGGACGTCGTCCTGTGGGAGACGGCTGCCGAATCGGCCGATCTGCACCGCCTGGCCGAGCTTCGCCGTCATGGCCTGCCGGTGGTCGTGCTCACAACGACAAGCGAACAGGCGCGCCGGGTGCGCGCCTTCGGCGCGCTGGCCGTCTTGCCTCGCGGAGTCGACTCGCAGGCTCTGAGCGCAGCCATGGCTGCCGTGCTGGAAGGCCTTGTGGTTTCGGACCCGAGCCTCGAGCCTCCGCCCAGCGAGGCGCCTTTCCCAGAGGAAGGCTCCGAGTCTCTGACCCCCCGCGAGCTCCAGGTCCTGACTCTCGTCGCCGAAGGGCACTCCAACAAGGCTATTGCCGCGCGTCTTGGGATCCGCGAATCGACGGTCAAGGACCACGTGAATTCGCTGTTGGACAAGCTCGGCGCCCAGAGCCGGACAGAGGCCGTAATGCTGGCGCTGCGCCGCGGCCTGATCGCAATCTGAATCCGTTCATCCCTCCCTGTTTTCAAGTGCCGGCACAACAACGGTGGGGAGCCACCCTCACCCCAACCCTCTCCCTGGAAGGGAGAGGGAGCCGCCCCCTCTCCCCGCAGGGGAGAGGGTTGGGGTGAGGGGTGATTCACCTCCGCGAATATCCCTCTCCCCAAGAACCGAGACGTAGGATCTGCGTTTCAGTCTCCCGTCCAACGGTGGATGCCCACCCACCGAACGATGGATACGCCGGGCCCGGCTGTCCATGTAGTCTTGTGGCATGAAATCCTGGAGGGTCGTATGAACGCACTCGAACAGCTATCAGAATCCACGGCGGCCGCCGTTCAGCTTGCCGCGCAAGGCATCGTCCGAGTCGAAGGGCGGCGCCGTCTTCCGTCGAGCGGCCTTTTGTGGTCGGACGGCGACCTGGTGGTAACGGCGCATCACACCATCGAGAGGCGCAGCGACGTGCGCGTCGGCCTGCCCGGCGGCGACACCGTCGAGGCCAAGGTCCTTGGCCGTGATCCGGCGACTGATCTGGCGGTTCTGCGCCTGCCGCGTCCGTCCGGCAAACCCCTTGCCCTGGCCGAACCGACGCAGGTCCGCGCTGGACATCTTGTTCTGGCCGTCGCTCGGCCGGGCGAATCGGCCCAGGCGACGATGGGAATCATCAGCGCCATCGACGGCGGCTGGCGAACGCCCTTCGGCGGTCACCTGGATGCCTTCATCCAAAGCGATGTCGTGATGTATCCGGGATTCTCGGGCGGCGCTCTGGTCGACGCCTTGGGCCGCCTGGTGGGCATGAATACTTCCGGCGTGCTGCGCGGCGTGTCGCTGGCGGTCCCTGGCGCGACCCTCGCCCGGATCGCAACGACACTGGTCGAGCATGGACGAGTCCGCCGCGGCTATCTCGGAGTCGGTGTTCAGCCCGCCAAGCTCGCCAAGGCGCACGAGCCTTCCGGCCAGGCAACCGGCCTCTTGGTGGCCTCGGTTGAAACGGGAAGCCCGGCCGAGAAGGGCGGGATTCTCCTTGGAGACGTTCTCCTCACGATGGGAGGCAAGGCCCTTTCGGCGATGGACGACCTGCTGGCGGCGCTGAGTGGGGAAGAGGTCGGCAAGGCGACCGCAATCGACCTAATCCGTGGCGGGAAGACGACGTCGCTCAAAGTCACAATCGGTGAGCGTCCGGCCCCGGTCGAGGAGGACGAGTGACTCAATCCTGGTTGGAGGAGCTCTCCGCCAGCGCCGCGGCGGTGGCCGATCGGGCCCGCGCTTCGCTGGTGACGGTCGTGCAGCGCGGCCGAGGTGTCGGTTCCGGGATCCTGTGGTCGCCGGGTTGGGTCGTGACCAACGCCCATGTGGCGCGGGCGGATCGCCTGAGCCTCAGCTGGGGCGCAGGAAACGCCGTGCCGGCCAGGGTGCGGGCCCGCGATCTTCGGCTCGACCTGGCCGTACTCGAATTCGATGAGCCTGCCGGCCAGCCGGCGGTGTTCGGCGATTCGACGGCATTGCGCCCGGGCGAATGGGTGTTCGCCGTCGGCAATCCGTGGGGCGTCGTCGGCGGGGTGACGGGTGGCATCGTCATCGACGCCGCCGCCGGCCGCGACGGCGCGTGGTTGGCGCTCGACCTGCACCTTCGGCCGGGGCATTCGGGTGGCGCCGTCGTCAACGTACGAGGGGAAGTCGTCGGTGTGAACACGATGATGAACGGACCGGATGTCGGTCTGGCGATCGCTTCGGCAGCCGTGAGGCGCTTCCTGGCTGAGCACGGGTTGGCCAAGACGATCACTCGTCTCGACCAAGCGGCTTGAACGAGTCGGCGAATACCCGTGGCATCTGACTCGCGTTCCCAAGCGATCGATCGCCAGGTAATGGCCTGGCCGGGCGTCTCCAATGGGCCGCACCGATTCGGGGGCACGGAGTATCGGCTGGGCCGGCGGGAGATCGGTCATGTCCACGGGGAGTCGTTGGTCGATGTGCCACTGCCCCGAAGGCTGCGGGATGATTTGGTCCGCCAAGGGCGGGCGAGGCCGCACCATGTGCTGCCGGACAGCGGCTGGGTCAGCGTGCCGATGCGGTCATTGGAGGACGTCGCCGAGGCGGTAAGCATCTTGGGCCATTCCTACGACCTGGCCTGCGCGCAGCGGGCCAAACGTCTCCCATAGTCGGCTCAGCCTGTTGGGGCGGTGACGGAGGGCCAGATGGCCAAACCTTTGTTCCGGTTCTTCAATCGGATCCACATTTTCCTGTATCGACTGACCGCCGGCAGCCTGGGCGGAAGGATCCAGGGGCTTCGCGTGTTGCTGCTGACCACGAAGGGGCGAAGATCGGGCAAGCAACGGACGGTTCCGCTGGGTTTCTTCGAAGACGGTGGAGCCTGGGTCATCACCGCGTCGAACGCCGGGTTCGATGTCCACCCGGGCTGGTTCTTCAACCTGAGAAGCGACTCGCGTGTCCGGGTCGAGGTCGGGGGGAAGTTCTCGTCGGCGCAGGCCCAGGTCGTGGACGGCGAGGAGCGCGCTCGGCTGTGGAACCGTCTGATCTCGCAGTCACCGGGCTACGCCCGTTACGAGAAGAGCACGAAGCGGGTCATTCCCCTGATAGCGCTTCGCATCCCGGAGGGGATCGCGCTTCGTCGCGCTTCGCACCCCGGAGGGGGCATCCCGGAGGGGTCGCGTTCGGTGAATTGGTAGGCGCAGGCTTTAGCCTGCGTGGCCCCGGACGCCGGCTGAAGCCGGCGACTACACCGAGGCTGTGCAACCCAAGGTCTTAGGGTAGGCGCAGGCTTTAGCCTGCGTCGGGCCCGGGCGCCCGATGGCCACTTGGCTGCGGGGCACAGGACGCCGGCTGAAGCCGGCGGCTACAACGAGGTGTTGCACGCTCAATCGATGTCGAGCATCGCCCCGATCAACCGGTAGTGCTCCTTCATCATGCAGCGATTCATGACGACCTGCAGGCCGGCGGCCTTGGCCTGGCGTTCGGCCTCGGCGTGGAAGATCCCCTCCTGCATCCAGACGACCTTGGCGCCGGCGGCGATAGCCTGCGCCACGATCGGCAGGACCGCCTCGGAAGGCCGGAAGATGTCGACGACATCGACCGGCCGCCCGATGGACGGCACGTCGGGATAGCTCTTGAGGCCGAGGACTTCGTCGGCGTTGGGATTGACCGGGATGACCTCATAGCCTTGCGATAGGAGATAGCGGCCGACGCCATGGCTGGCCTTGGCCGGATCGGGCGAGAGGCCGACGACGGCGATCGTTTTCGACTCCTTCAGGATCTTCTCGACTTGCGCGTCTTTCACGCCGGGCCTCTTTCCATGTGGAGCGGGAGCAGGACGCGAAAACAGGTCCTCCCCGGGTGGGATTCCACCGCCATCTGGCCGCGGTGATGCAGCGTGACGATGTTGTAGGTCAGATGCAGTCCCAGGCCGGTGCCCTGGCCCGGCGCCTTGGTGGTGAAGAAGGGCTCGAAGATCCGCCCTTGAATTGAGTCGGGGATCCCCGGACCGCTGTCGCAGATCTCCACTTGAAGCCGTTCGCCTTCCAACTGGGCGGAAAGCCACAGGTCGCCGCGACCCTCCATCGCCTCGGCGGCGTTGGCGATCAGGTTCGTCCAGACCTGGTTGAGTTCGCCGCCCTGTGCTTCGATGCGCGGCAGGTCGTCCGCAAACGCCCGGTGGATGGCGATGCCGGGCTCGAGCTTGCTGCGCAGGATCACCAGGGTGTCCTCGATCCCGCGCACGACATCGACCGGCTGGACCGGCGCCTGGTCGAGAAACGAATACGACCGCACCGCACCGACGATGTCGGAGATGCGCTCGGCGCTCAGAGAGACTTCCCTCAGGAGAGACGCAAGCGACCGTGAGCTGGCGATCCAGGCCAGGGCGGCCGGCAGCGCCGTGGGCGGCACGCGACGCGTCTCCTGCACAAGGCGATCTTTCGTCATTCCGGTGGCGACGAGCGACGGCGCCACCTCCCACGCCTGAGGCACGCCGGCCCCTTCCAGCCAAGTCTGCAGGTCGGTCTCTCGGTCGCTGCGGGCGATGGGGTCGTCCACCGGAGGAGGCTCTGTCGCCGCCGTCAGGGCCGAGATCTCGGGGAAAGTCTCCTCGTCAATCCCGGCGGCGTGCAGCTGCGCGTGGGATTCTTGCCAGCGCGGCAGGAGCTGGCGAACTTGCGCGGCGGATCGCTTGAGCGCCGCCGCCGGGTTGTTCAACTCGTGGGCCAGTCCCGCCGCCAGAGTGCCCAAAGCGGCCAGCGTCTCGCTTTGACGCAGCATCGACTCGGTGTGGCGCAACCGCGAAGTGATCGTGTGCAGGATGCTCAGGGTGGCGGCCGGACTCGACTCGACCAGGTGGCGGAACGCCGCCTGATCGATCTCGAGCACGCGGCTCGCGCCGAGCGACCGGACGGAGGCAGTGCGGGGCGAGCGGTCCAGCAGGGACATTTCCCCGATGACCTCGCCCGCTCCGCGCACGGCGATCACCAAATCGCCCGGACCGGTGCGCTTGGTGATCTCGAACTCGCCTTCGATGATGACGTACAACGAACCGCCCGGGCTGCCTTCTTGCATCAGCACCTGGCCGGCCGTCAGGCGCGACTCGCGCGAGGCCGCTTCCAGCAGCGTCAGATCGGCGTCGGTCAATTCGGCGAACAGCGGGAGTTGACGGAGCAGCGCGTGGCTCACAGCGTCCTGAGGTATTGGCGGATGACCGCCACCGCCGCCGCTCCTTCGCCGGTGGCCGAAGAAACGCGGTGACTCGTCCCGAAGCGGACGTCCCCGGCGGCGAAGACCCCCGGGCAGCTGCTTTCCAGCATCATCGGGTGGCGGGGCAGCGTCCAGCCGGCCGGAGGTTTCCCGTCCCGCATCAAATCGGCCCCGGTCAACACGTAGCCCTTCTCGTCTCGCTCCGCCACGCCCGCCACCAGCCCGCTTTCCGGCCGGACGCCGATGAACACGAAAAGAGCGGCGCCCGCCAGGGTTTCCTCGGTTCCGGCGGCCTGGTCCCGAATGACAACGTCTTGCAGCGCGTCGCTGCCGTGGACGGTCACCAGGTCGCTGTTGACGCGGATCTCGATGCGCTCTTCCTTCTCCATCGCCTCGACCAGGTAGCCCGCCGCCGTCGGCCGCGGCCCGCGCACCAGCACTGTCACCTTGCTGGCGTGTCGTGCCAGGAACAGCGCCGCCTGGGCGGCCGAGTTGGCGCCGCCGATTACGAATACCGGGCGGTCACGGAAGAAAGCGGCTTCCGTGTGCGCCGAACCGTAGTAGACACCGCGACCCGTCAGCTCGGCGGCGCCGGGCATCTTCAGGACACGGAACGTCGCCCCGCACGCCAGCAGGATGGCTCCGGCGACGACCTCGCCGCCGTCCTTCATCCGCACGACTCGATAGGGCCCGCGCGCCTCGACGGCGACGCCCTCCTGTGCGCTGAGGATTTCCGTACCGAAGCGGCGCGCCTGGGCCACCGCCCGCTGGGTCAGATCGCCGCCCGAAATCCCGGCCGGGAAGCCGAGGTAGTTCTCGATCTTCGGGCTGCGGCCGGCCTGGCCACCGGGCGCTTGACGCTCGATGATCACGCAGCGCAGGCCCTCGGAGCTGCCGTAGACCGCCGCCGCCAGGCCGGCCGGTCCGGCGCCGACGATGGCGACGTCGTAGAAGTCGCGGGCCGCCTGCCGCTGCAGCCCGAGCTTCTCCGCTAGTTCGCCCGGCGTCGGGTCGCTGAGAGAAACGCCGTCGGGAAAGAGGACCGTCGGAAGGAGGAGCGTATTGCCGGCCGTGCGAGCGGCCAGCTGGCGCGCCTGTTCATCGTGATCGACGTCCAGCCACAAGTAGGGGATCTGGTAGCGAGCCAGGAAATCCTTGACCGTGTGTGAACCCGGGGACCACAGCGCGCCGACGACGCGAATCCCTTCGAACGGCAAGCGGGCGTCGCGCCGCCATTCGTCCAGTAAGTCGTCCAGCACCGGGTAGAGCTTGTCCTCCGGGGGATCCCACGGCTTCATCAGATAGTGGTCGAGGCCGACCTGGTTGATGGCGCGGATGGCGGCTTCGGTGTCGGCGTACGCCGTCAGCAGGACCTTGGCCGCTTCGCCGGCGAGCGGGCCGGCAGCGGTCAGGAAATCGATCCCCGTCATCTGCGGCATGCGCTGGTCGACCAGCAGCAGGGCGACCGGTTCGCCGCGGCCGACCAACTGCCGCAGTGTCTCCAGGGCGACCGGGCCCGAGCCGGCGCCCAGGACGCGGTAGTCCTTGCCGTAGTGAGCGCGCAGGTCGCGCTCGATGGCGCTCAGGACAAGCGGTTCGTCGTCGACGGCGAGGATAGCGGGTTTGGCCATACGAGCGGGAGGATTGTACCCGGCGGCTAAGTCGACTTTGACTCCCCTTCAGCGAGGATGGCGCGGACGTGAGGCTGCGCCAGGAAGTGTTCCGCCAGGCCAAGCTCTGCCAGGCCCGCCGCAATCGCCCGGACATGGGGGACCGCAGAGCGAATCCAGCGAGAGGACTCGGAGGCGTCGCCTCCCTCCTTCGCCACCGCGGCGAGTTCGGCTTCGACCTCCCACAGCCCGGCCCCGTAACCTTGACGGACCATCTCGTCGTAGGTGGCCTGATAGGCAGCGCGCGCCTCGGCCTGCCGGCCGAGTCCTCGGAGGGCTCGGGCCCGGGTGAGGAGCAGATGACCGTGCAAGGCGCGCCATTCGAACCGTTCGAGGGCCACGGTGAACTCATCGACCACGGCCAATGTCCGATCGTAGTCCTTTTGGGCGAGATGATACTCCGGGAGGGCCACCGCCAGCGAGACCGGGCTGTCCATCATCTTCTCGACGATGAAACCTGCCCCCGTCTCCCACCCGGCCAGGCGTCGCTTTGCTTCCTCCAAGTCGCCCCGGCGAACGGCGATCAACGCCAACGTCGGTTCGCCGCTCGACTGGCCGGGGAGTGGGTTGGCCTGCTCCAGGCTGTGGACGCGTTGCGCCAGTCCGGCTGCGGTTGGCAGATCACCCGCCTGGACATAGGCGATCGCCAGATTCGCTCGCATGGCGATCTGCGGATAGAGGAAGCCGGCTTGCTCGCTGATGTCGATGCATAGCGTCGTCTCGCGGATGGCTGGGCCCAGTTCGCCCCTAGTAAAGTAGGCCAGACCGATGGCGATCCTCCCGTACGACTGGCCCCACAGGTTGCCGGTCTGTTCGCTGATCGCCAGGGCTTCGCGCGAACGTTCGATCCCCAGATCGAACTGTGCCAGGATGGCGTGAAGCAGCGCCGTGCTGGCCAGGTTATCGGCCAGCATCGGCAGGTTGTTCAGTTCGCGAAAGATCGGACGCGCTTCCTCGAGAGCCTGCAGGGCGAGGTCGGATTGACCAAGCACCTGATAGTTGGATTGGATGTCGTTGAGGGTGAAAGCCTCCTGCTCGCGCAGGCCATGGGCACGGGCCAGTTCAAGCGAGGCGGTGCCGGCGACGACGGCTGCTTTGGCGTCGACACGCGTCTCGACGAGCATCTCCAGCCAATAGGCTTTGGCCTGTCCGGCCGGATCGCCGATCATTTTGGCCAGGGCCACAGCGCGTTCGGCATTGGCCAGCCCTTGAACGGGGTCAAAGAGGGGCGTCGGTACGGCCTGGAGGGAAGCGGCCCCGATCACGCCCGCCAGTTGCACCTTGGGCGCGTTTCGCTCTACCCCGATGGCCTCCAACTGCTCGTATAGTCCCATGGCGTTAGAGTATTCGCCGCGCAGCTCGAGAGCGCGACCGCGCTGTTGAACCAGGTGCAGCAGGCGGGCTTCGTCGAATTCCATCTCAGCGGCGAGGGTCATTGCTCGAGCGAACAGGTCGGCGGCCTCGGCGGTGGCGAAGCGCTGCATGGCTTGCTCGCCGGCGAGGGTGGTGTATTCCAACGCCTTGGCCGCGTCCCCGCAATGCTCGAAATGCGAGGCGAGAATCTCGGCCAGCTCCTTCCGCCCATCGCCGTGGAGTCGCTCGAGGGTTTCCCCGACGTCGCGGTGGAGGTTACGTCGATCGCTGGCCAGCAGCGATTCGTACGCGACCTGTTGGACCAGGTTGTGCTTGAAGGTGTAAGTCGGCTCGACCTCGACCAGCGCCCGCACGAGCTGGCCCGCCTCGAGGCGATCGAGGTTTCGGGGAAGGTAGGCGCCGGCGAGGCCGGGGCCGGAGGTCATGCAGTGGGCGCCTGCCCCAGCAAGGCCGTCACGGCGGGCCGGGCCAGGAACATGGAACGGAGCGCGGGCGAAAGGCCGGCGGCGATCTCCTCGACGAGGGAAGCGGCGATGGTTTGTTCCCGGCGGGCCGCCGCCTCGTCACCCATCCGGTGCAAGACATCCGCACGAAAGACGTGGACCGGCCACAACACAGCGCGGGCGCGGCAGGGCGTCAGGGCTTCGATCGCCCACCGCAGGTCGGCATCGGCTTCGGCGAAGGCGCTCCTCCCGGCATTCAGGCGGGCACGCCAATACTTCATCTCGGCCGTATAGCGATCGGCGCGCTCGGCCTGGAAACGATCGATCATGGCGTCGACGAAGAGCAAACCGCGGTCGAACTCGCCTTGGGCAACGTCCAGGGCGGCGATAGCCGGCCCGGCATAGTAGTAGTCCTGAGAAGCAGGCAGGATGCCGCTGGGGAGATGGCGATGAGGCTCGAGCAATTCCGAAGCTGCGGCGACGTCGCCGTTGGCCAGCAGCGCCCGCCCCAAAACGCCGCGGCTCCAGACCTTCCAAAACTCGAGGCTCCCGGCGCCCTCGACAACGTCCCGCATCGCCTGCGCGTAGACAAGCGCCTGTTGGTTGTCGCCCAGGCCGATCCAGATGCTGCTGATGATCCCGTTCAGGCTCCCGCGGATTCCAATGAAAGGGACGTTGGCCGAGATCTCCAGCAGGCGCTGGCCGAAGTCGAGGGCCTCGATCCATTCCCCGCGGTCGGCCAGGACCGCCAGGCGAATCCAACCGTTGTAGCTGATGCCCCACGGATTCTCGATGGCGGTGGAAATGGAAGCCCCTTCGTCGCTCAGGGAAAGGGCCGTGTCGTACTCAGCGCCCTCGAATCGCATCAGCCCCAGGCCGCCCATGGCGTCGGCCATCATGGCCTTGTTGCCGAGGCGTCGGAATCCCCGGAGCGCTTCATCGCCGATGGGCAGCGCCTCCAGGCGGCGGCCGCTGGTCATTCCGGAGACCATCAGATCGATCAGGACGAAGGCCTCCAGCTCCCTGAACTCTTCCCCGTTGGCCTGCTCGAGGAAGGCTGGTCGCCGCGTGATCTCGAGGGCCCGGCGGAAGAAATCGTCGGCCTTCTCCGGGGCGACGAAGCGATGGCGCAACCCCTGGTTCCAGAGGGTCCGGGCGAGGGCCAGGGGATCATCGGCCTGGCGGGCGAGCTGCTCGGCCCGCGCCAGCATCCCCGAGACATCTGCCGTGGGATCGCTGCTGACGGTGGCGGCAGTCGCCAGACGGTTGAGGGCGTCGGCTTCAAGCGCCGGGTTGCCGGTCTGGCGGGCGAAGGCCTCCATCGCCTGGTACACGAGCAGGGCCTCGGCGTGCTGGCCGCTGATCTCGAGCGCCGTCCCTTTGCCGATGAAGGCCTCGCGGATCTGCGGCGCGACGCCGGTCGAAACCAGACGCGGCGCGACATCCAGCGCCAAGTCGTAGTTGGCGACGGCTTCCTGATGGGCGTAGTTGCGGCGGGCCAGGTTGCCGGCCCGCAGAGCGAAGCGGAAGGCGCGGTCGTCATCGCCGCCGTGGTAGTAATGGAAGGCGAGCACCGCCGGCTGAACCAAGGCGGTCTCGGGATGGACGTGCAGGATGGCCTCGGCCACTTGACGGTGCAATTCACTGCGCCGCTCGCGCAGCAGCCCAGCGTAGGCCGTCTCCTGGATCAGGGTGTGCTTGAAGCGGTATTCTCCCTCGCCGGCCGCCTCCCCCGGGCGGATCAGACTGGCCGCTTCCAGCAGACCCAGCGCCGTCGGACCCGGATACGTCACGCCGCGCCGGGCCTCCCGCCGCGACCCTGTCGCTGGATCACTTCCTCCAATACGCGCACCTGGAAGGTTCGCCCGATGACCGAGGCGATCTGCAATGTGCGTTTGGCGTCCTCGGGCAGGCGATCGATGCGGGCCGCCAGGACTCCCTGCAGCGTGTCGGGGATCTCGAGGCTGGCGACGTCGCCGGTGAGACGCCAGCCTTCGGCCTGACGCTCCAGGCTCCCCTGGTCGATCAGCATGCGCAGCACTTCCTCGACGAAGAATGGATTGCCTTCGGCCTTGGCGCGAATCACCTGGCGCAGATCGTCGGGCAGGGAGTCGATGTCGAGCAGGTTGCGGACGAGCTCCTGCGTGTCGCCTTCGGTCAGCGGGGCCAAGTGGATCTCCAGCGCGCCGCCGGTGGTCTCGCGCGCCGACTCCAGCAGCCGCCAGCCGGGCGAGTCCTTCTCCGGCCGCATCACCAGGGCGACGATCAGTGCCACCTCGCCGACGATCGGCAGGATCTGCCGTCCCAGCTCGACCGACGACGGATCGGCCCAGTGCAGGTCCTCGCAAACGATCACCAGGGGCCCTTCGGCGCACAAGCCTCGGATCAGGCGGTTGTAGGAAGAGATGTAGCGGCTCTGCAGCGCCGGCCCGTCGAGGTATTTGACGCGGGCGGCGGCCTCTTCGCCGAGCTCCAGCCCCAGCAGGTGGGCCAGGAATGGATAGACGTCATCCGCCTCTGTGCCCAAGACGCGGCCAAGCGCCGCTTGCAGGGCGGCGGCGGTTTCGGCGGCCGTCGCTTCGGGAGTGATTCCGATCAGCCCGCGCAGGATCTCGGTGCTGAGGTGGTGGGCCATCGTCGAGCCGTAGGAAAGGCAGCGGCCCTCGACCCAGCGGAGCTGCGGTTCGTCGTCGGAGGCCACCGCCTGTCGCCGCCATTCGGCGATGAGGCGCGATTTACCCAGGCCGGCCTCGCCGACGACGGCGATGGTCGTGCCGCGTCCCAGACGCACCTCGTCCAACAGGTGGAGCAGGGTGGTGGTTTCGCGGCGCCGGCCGACCATAGGCGAATCGAGGCCGGCGACGCCACGAGCCGGCGCCGCGCCTCTCCGTTCGGCCAGGACGCGGAAGATGTGGATTTCCCCGCTCTTGCCTTTGACCGTCACGCGACCGCGGTCCTCGAAGTCGAACAAGGAAGCCGCCAGACGCTGGGTGTTGTCGGTGACCAGGATCGTGTCCGGATCGGCGGCGCTTTGCACGCGCGCCGCCAGGTTGACGGTGTCGCCCACCGCCAGGTATTCCATGTGCAGGTCGTTGCCGATATCGCCGACGACGACCAGGCCGGAGTTGAGTCCGATCCGCATCTGGAAATGCGGCACGCGTCCGGCCGCCACCAGATCCTGCCCGTAGGCGCGGATCGCCTCGAGAATAGCCAGCCCGGCGCGGATGGCCCGCTCCGGGTCGTCCTCGTGCGTCAGCGGCGCGCCGAAGAAGGCCAGCACGCCGTCGCCGAGCAGCTGGGCGATGGTGCCCTCGTAGGCGTAGATCTTCTCGCTGATCCGCTGGTGGGCGCCGCTGACGATCTCGCGCCAGTCCTCCGGATCGAGGGCTTCCGCCAGCGCCGTCGAGCCGACGATGTCGGCAAACAGGGCCGTCACGCGTTTGCGTTCGCCCTCCGTCCGCCCCCGGTCGGCGAGGATCTTCTTGGCCATGGCCGAGGGCGCCGCCCGACGGATGGCCTCCAGCCCGGCGCTGCGGGGAATGGTGCTGGGAGGGGCAGGCGCCGCCTGGGATAGATCATGCCCGCAGTGCCGGCAGAATTTGGCGGCGTTCGGCACGGCCTGACCGCAGTTGGGGCACGCTCGCTCCAGCGGCTGGCCGCAATTCTCGCAGAAGCGGGACTCGGCGACATTTTCAAAGGAGCAATTCGGACATTCCATCTCGTTTCCTCAATCCCGGGCCGTTCGAAAGGCTGCGCAGCTCCCGATCAAGCCTGCCTGTTGTACCTGCCCAGACCCGCTCACGACAGACTGCTCATCTGTTCCGCCAGGCTGGCGAGCATCGCCAGGCTGACCTGCGGCCTGTCCTCCAGGATCGACTGCAGCGCCTGGCCACCCAGAACCAGCGTCCGCGTATCGATCAGGGCGCGCACGCTCGCCGAGCGCGGTTGCTCTCGCAGAATGGCCAGCTCGCCCAAGTGTTCTCCGCTGCGGAGAATCCGCAGCAAGTGAGGGGCTCCATCGACCTGTTTGCTTACCTCGACCTGGCCCTCGACCAGAACGAAAAGCTCGTCACCGAGTTCGCCCTCGCGGCACAAGTACTCGCCGACGGGATAAAGGCGCTCGTGAGCAAGGTCGGCGATCTGCTCGAGGTCTTCCGGCTCGAGCAGGCGGAAGATGGACACTTCGCGCAGGAAGAGAACCCGCTCTACGATGCCGAGGGTCTGCCCGGTCTCCATCGTGTCGTCTCCCGAGATCGAGCGCTCCAGCCTCCACATGGCCTGGCGCACGATCGGACTGGGATCGTCGGCCGCCAGGCGGGCCGATTCCGCCGATGCACCCCGATTCTGCTCCGCCTGAGCTCGGAAAGCCAGAGCCCGGAACCACGGGCGCGAGTGGTGGATCAACTCCGCCAGCGTCTGCGCGGCGGCCTGCGGTGTTGCGGGAACAGCATCGGCCTCCAGCAAACGGACCAGGCCGCGGCTAACCTGTCGGTCTGCGATCGATTCGAGAGCTTCGACCGCCTGCGAGCGGAGGTCCCGATCCTTGGATCGTAGACCGCGGCCGACGGTCCGAATGACCTCAGCCGACCCGGCGCTTCCCAGCCCGTGCAGGACGCGCTGCTCCACCTTTTCCTCGGCAAGGGCCAGGGTTGACCGCAGACCGTCGAGTGCCGCCGAGCGCTCGCCCGCCGACAGGGACGAGGTCCACGCGCGCAGCTGCTCGGCGTCGGCCATTTGGCGGGCGGACCACTCGAGCACGGCCTGGCGAGCCTGCCCTGGACGGCCGGCGAGGGCGGTGATGACTTCTTCCTGAGCCCTCACGGAGACGCCGTTGAGGACGGGAAGAAGAGTCTCGACCTCGCCGATCGCCCGCAGCGATTGGCCGGCGGCGCGCCGTATTGGCGCGTCGGAGTCGTCCAAGGCGTTCAGCAGGGCGGTGCGGGCCTCCGTGGAAGCCGCCCGCCGCAGGGCCTTGGCCGCTTCGAGGCGCAGCGGGCGAGGTCCGTCTTGAAGTGCGGCGATCAAGGCAGGCGAGGCCGACACGCCGTCGACCTCCGAGCAGGCCCGCAGCCCTGCCAGTCGCGACTCAACCGAAGCATCGGACAGCAGGCCCTCCAGGATCGCGCGCGCTCGGGCCATTTCCCCGGCCTTTGCCATAGCGACGGCGGCGCCGGCTTGGACTCGCGGCGACGGATCCGCCGCCGCTGTTTCCAGGGCGGCGCCGGAGATGCGCGAGGCTTCGACGGCGGCGGCCCGGACGCCGTCGTCGGGGTCGGAGAGGAATGCCGCGGCAGCCTGCGCCGCCGCCTCTGACGGGATCCGACCCAGCGCATGCACCGCGGCGGCTCGGACCTCGGCCGCCGGGTCTGCGCGCCGCAAAGCAATCGCCTCGACCGCCTCCACCGCCTCGAGCTCTCCGAGGAGAGTCAGGGAGAGGCTGCGGATGGATGGGCGTGGGTCAGCCAGGCCGCGCATGGCGACGCGAACGGATTGCGAGTCGCGCCTTAGCGTCTGGAACGGCGAGTCGCTGGCCGTGAACACATCTGTGATCCCCTGGCGCAGCGCGGCCACCAACGACGCACCGTAAGTAAGCCGCATGCGCCAGATCAGATAGGCACAGACCGCCGAGAAGATCAGGCCGACGGCCAGGGTCTGCGATAGCGTCAACCCTTGCTGCCCGAGAAGCAGCAGCACGCCTGAAAGCACAACCCCGAGCTGGGCCGGCGGGCCGGACTGGTAGGCGCGCACCTGCGCTCGTTGGTCGGCCGGGACGACATTGAAAAGAGCGCTGAAAGCCGTGCCGGCGACGCCGCCGAGCAGCACGAGCTGGACGAAGCGGAAGAGAACCGCCGTCGTCAGGTCGAGCCGGACCGACCACAGAGCGAAACCGGCCAGGTAGGCGATCGGAAGCAGAAGGAGCGCCCCGATCACGCCGATCCTGGCGTACACGCGGCTGGCGAAGAAAAGCGAGACGACAAACGTGACGCCGGTCACGATGCCGCCGAAGGTCCCCAAGAAGCCCGCCAACTGCGCCTCATCAGGGAAGGCTCCGGCGACCTCCACGTTGAAAGGGTAGGACACGGAGAAGAACAAGATCGAGAAGAGTACCGCCGCGATCGCCGTCAGCCGCATCGTCGGATTGGAGACGACGAGGCGATGAGCCTTGCGCAGTTCGGCGAAGGGGGAGGGGCCGTGGGACATCCGTGAGGCCGGACGGGTGGAGCCGCGCGACAGCAGGCTTCCGACGCCGACGGCGCCAAGGATCAGCGCCGCATGGACGAGCAGCAACGACTGCGTTCCAAGGGCGCGCGCCAGAGGTCCGGTGAGAAACCCAGCCAGCACGCCCCCCAGGATTCCGGCGCTGGCGAAGAGGGCAAACAGACGCTTGGCCTGGCGGGCATCGCAGACCTCGCCGGCGAGCACCCAGATCAGCGTCCCGATGACGGCGTTGATCAGCGAGATGCCGAGCCAGAGCCAGGGGTAGACGTCTGGATCCGACGATAACGTCACCGCCCAACCGACGGCCGCCGCCAGGGCCAGCCCGGCCAGAATCCCCAGGGAGAGTCGAACACGGCCGGGACGTCCCAGGACGGCGGCGTAGGCCGCCGTGGTGACGAGCGTCGCCGCGCCAAGGAGGATGAACAGGCGGGGGAGAATCTGGACGCCAAATCGGTCAAACAACAGCGTGTCGCCGGCGTTCATCGCGAAAACCTGGGCCGCCTGGGCCAGGAGGAAGAATCCCGATCCGAGGAGGGCGAGGCGTTCTTCGCCGGAACGGACCTGGACCAGCCGCGTCAGAAAGCGTCTCATGGCCGTCGCGGCAAATGGGCAGGACGCGCCGGAAGCTGGGCGCCCGGTCGACGCGGCCGAGTTTGCTCCATTCTCTCCGTCACCATGATGCGAGGATCCGAGTCCAGGACTCGTCCCGGCGAAGGGTTCAGGAGGTTCCGTTCATCGCGGCGGACCTGGGACCCTTCGAAGACCGAGCGCTGAAGATTATACGGCCCCACGGGGCCGGAGCGAATCTCCGCGCTGAGCGGAGGCATGTCGCCGAGGCGGCGAGGCGACAGGCCGAAGGCCAAGCGCGCAAACAGGCCGCCCTTCGAGCCTTCGACTTTGCTCACACGGTCCCGGTGTCCTTCCGGGAGGCCAGGCTGCGGCCGCAGCCCAGTGTCCCGTTCCGGAGATAAGCGGACCTATTGCGTCTGGCATGCTTCAGGATCCAGCCATGGCGTTTGCTCACTCGGCCGAGCCACGCCTCTCGGATTCCTTGATGCGACACTCCCACATCTGGCCCGCCATGCCGGGAGACGGCGGCGATTCGAATGCGAACTTCCGGAACGGGACACTAGCCCGCCGCAACCGCGGGAGCAGGGCGGCCTCCGCTCAGCGAGGGCTTCTTGGAGTGTCCATTGCCCTCGCGTTGGGGTTGAGGCGCAAGAGCTCTCTCTGCGGGGTCCTACGGGCACGCGTTGGCGAGGTGTTCCTCGAACGTGGTAGCGAAGAGATGGCGCCCCGAACCGTCGCAGGCGGCGCGAAAGAACAGATAGCCGGTCTGGGCGGGGACGGCGACGCTCTCCAGCGAGGCCAGGCCCGGGCTGGCGATCGGTCCCGGCGGGAGGCCTCCATGCAGGTAGGTGTTGTACGGCGAGTCGACCTGCAGGTCGCTGGACGAGAGCGGCGCCTTCCACCACCCATCGGGCTGCCGTCCGAGCGGAAACTGGACGGTCGGGTCGGCCTGCAACGGAATGCCCAGCGACAGGCGGTTCAAGAAGACCGAGGCGATGAGAGGCCGTTCCGACGCCAAGACCGCCTCGCGCTCGATGATCGAGGCCAGGACGACGGCCTCGAAGGGACTCAGCTTCTGTTCGGCGAACCCGGTCAGGAGATCATCCGACAGTCGGCCTTCGAGGTTGGCGACCATCATGTCGGCGACTTCCCCGGCCGACATCCCCGGATCGAGTTGATACGTGTCCGGGAAGAGGAACCCCTCGAGGTCATCGACCGAGTCCGGCGCCTCGGACCACGACGGCGGGGCGTGGTGGGTCGCTTCCAGGAATTCGGCCGCCGCGAATCCCAGGTCGAGCCGGCCGAGGGCTTCGGCCGCTTGTTCCCG